>JACQWL010000491.1 GCA_016209255.1 Verrucomicrobiota bacterium | reverse complement strand
TGGCGGGGAGTTTGCCAGCAGGGGTGGGTCAATCGCGGTCCCAGGCTCGGTCTGATGGATCGAATTATTCGGACGCGAGATGCGGGCGGAGTTCATGCCAGAGCCGCCGGGCGCCATGTGCCGGCAGCGCGACGGCGGCGGTTACGACTCAGCCGCAGAGAAGACGGCGGTGCCACCTTTATATCTACCGGAATTCCGGTAGTCTCCGCCCTCGCGCTGCACGCCGACTGGCGGCGAAGCGAAGTGACCAGATCTGCTGCTCGCCGACCGCCTGGCGACTTCACCCGGACTTAACCCGACCTTCCGGCAAAAAACAAAACGGCGCTGGCGCGCGCTTGTCATGCGCCCATTTTTCCCCAAAGTCCGTCCCATGTCTCTCGCGCTCGTCCTCATCGTTCTCGCCGCCGGCTGGCGCATCGCCACCGTTCACCTCCCCGACCTGGCCAATTTCGCGCCGTTAATGGCGCTGACATTTTGCGGCGCGGTTTACTTCCGTGACCGGCGGATGTGGCTGGTGCCGTTCATCGCCCTGATGCTCTCGGACCTCTATCTCGATTACCATTACGCCATCGTGTATCACGAAGGGTGGACCTGGCCGAGCGTGGCGATTCGCGCCGTGTGCTTCGCCCTCGCGCTGCCCCTTGGCCTGATGGTGATGCGGAACAAGTCCTGGCTGAATCTGTTGAGCGGCGCTCTCACCGGCGCCGTGTTCTTCTACCTCGCCACCAACACCGACGCGTGGATGCGCGATCCGGCCTATCTGAAAACCGCCGCCGGCTGGTGGCAGGCGATGACCATCGGCCGCCCGGAGTTCCCGCCGACCCTCTTCTTTTTCCGCAACACGCTCGCCAGCGATCTGTTGTTTACCGGCATCTTTGCCCTGACGATGGAATACGCCGCTCAAAAACGCGGCGAAGCGAGTTTGCTCGCGAAGCGCGCGATCGCGTGAGGCGGGAGGCGAATTCCCACTTTTTCAGGTTTTCGCAGCGCGCAGCGCTGCCTTGGCAGCCGGTCGAGGGTAAGGCTCCGTTCGCCGCGCCGTTTTACGAGCTTTCAACGAACGGTCGAGCGCACCTCCGACCGGCTGCTGGAATCCTTGAACGCCGAAAGTCGTTGTAAGCAGGTCAAGCTTTTTGTCCGTCCGAAATTCTCGAGGTTTGAAGCGGAGCCGCGTAGTACGCGGCGGCAGGGTTCGTTCCCAATCATGCAGGGCCGATGTCCCGGCCCTTCAGGCCGGACTAACCTTTTTGCTTCAAACCCAGGCCGTTGGCCTGGGCTGAAGGATGACGCGCCTTTGGGGCTCGGAAGAATGGCCAAACTCCAGGGTCCGCGCAGCGGACCTTACTAACGAGGCGCCTGCCGCCACCTTGTTCGCCAACCCCAGATTCCCGATTGCCTCAGCGTGTAGAACGGTCTCAGGCTGCGCCTCGTTAGAGCAGGTCCGCCGCGAGCTCCGCCAGCTTCGAACGCTCGCCCTTGCTCAGCTTCACGTGCGCGGCGATCGCCTGGCCTTTCATCCGGTTGTGGCAATACACGAGCCCGTTGCTGCGGGCATCGACGTACGGATTGTCGATCTGCGTCGGGTCGCCGATCAGGACAATCTTTGAGCCCTCGGAGATGCGGGTGATAATCGTCTTCACCTCGTGCGGCGTGAGCTGTTGCGCTTCGTCGAGGATGAAGAACCGCCGGGCAATCGACCGGCCGCGGATGAACGCGAGGGCCTCGATCTCGACCAGTCCGCTCTTCAGCAAACGCTCGTAAGGTCGCACCAGTGTGCCGTTGCCATAGCCATTTTGGTGGCTGGCGTGGTTTGGCTGCAGCGCGGTCATCGAGGCCAGAAACTGCCCATCGCGCTTCTTGTGTTTCTTCTTCGAAACCTTCTTCGACGCGAACTGCGGATCCTTCGGCGGCTTCGAGGGAATCAGCAGTTCGAGGGCATCGTGATAGGGCTGCAGCCACGGCCGCATCTTCTCCTCGAGCGAACCAGGCAGGAACCCGATGTCCTTGCCGAGCGCGATCACCGGCCGGGAGATCGACACGCCATCGTAGTGCGAGTTGTCTTCGTGGGTCTGGTGCAGCGCGCAGGCCGTGGACAGGAGCGTCTTGCCCGTCCCCGCCTTGCCGAAGCACGTCAGCAGGTGGATGCTGTCATCGAGCAGCGCATCCATCAAAAACTGCTGCTCGAGATTGCGGGCGCGAATCGGGATTCCGCCCGGCGCCTTGACGAAGTCCGGCAGCTTGAGCCGGCGCACGACGCCATCGCCGTAGAAACGCGCGGGCATCGTCTTGCCCTCATCCGACCGGAGCAGCACGTATTCGTTGAGGTAAAGCGGGTCCGCCGCCTCGTCCTCGAGCTCGAAGGCGCCCTCCGAACAAAAGCGCTGAAGCTCGTACACGTTGACCGCAATTTCGCGATAGCTGTCCTCGTCATCTTCTTCCGGGACCTTGTCGTTGAGGTAGTCCTCGGATTCGAGGCCGACCGCCCGCGCCTTCAGCTGCACATTGATATCCTTCGTGACGAGAATCGTCGGCGGCGGATACCGCTCCTGCACGAAGAGCGCCGCCGCGATGATCCGATTATCTTTCTTCGTCAGGTCCGGCAGAATGGCGCGCAACCGGTCCATCGCGGGCGAGCGGCGGTTCGGCTCGGCCAGATACGGGTTGATGATGATCGAAAGCGTGCCGCCATTGTCGAGCTCGACGCCCTCGTGCATCGCGCGCGAGTCTGGCAGGAGCTCCTGCAGGAGGCGGTGCACCCGCCGGGCGTTGCGGCCGCGCTCGGTGGACTGCTCCCCCTTGATCGCATCGAGCTCTTCGAGCACCTCGACGGGGATGGCGAGGTTGTTGTCCTCGAATTTGAAGATCGATCGCGGGTCGTGCAGCAAGACGTTGGTGTCGAGCACAAAGGTCTTAACTTTTGCCGAAACCTTGATCCGCGAGATTGGGGCGTGGGCCCCGCGCAGGTTTTCCATCGGGTGTGGATATCTTGTGAAGAACTCTGAACGACTGCGGGGCCTCTGTCGATGACAGAATTGCGTTCTGCAACGCTCACTCATCGCCCCACCCCGTCGGGCGTTGAACGCCAGTTTCTTGTGACGCAGCGAGGCGCAGCCCCAGTCCATTCTGCACGATGAGGCAATCGGGAATATGGGGTTGACGAACAGGCTGGCGGCGAGCGCCTCGCTGCAATGGCCGCTGCGCGGCCGAGCGTGGAGGCAGGTGAGTCCCGGTTGCGCGCTGCGGCACCTTGCGGGGTCGGTATAATAGCCGACATGCGGCGGTCGCTTCCTTATGGGAGAACAAAGGTCCAACCGGGACTCGCCATCAATGTTAGCCTGTCGGACTTAGCCGTAACAATGCAATGGAGTGTAGGGCCGTCGCTCGCCGACGGGCCACTTTCCGACGGAAAAACGCGGCATGGCGACCAGCGCCAGCCCTACACCATTTGGTGACCGGACATTCATTCGTAAAAGCGAATTCGACTGCATGGATACGGCTTGGAAATGCCGAATTTTTGGCGAGCGAATGCGATGCCGACGGTTCCGACAGGCGGCCAGCGCGACCCGCTGTACCGGTTATGCCGCGATTCGGACTCGCCGGCATCGCCTCGATGTTATTCGCTGGCCGCTGACGCGCCGTCATGAACCTCGAACAAATCAAGCAAGCCCTGCTCGCCGCCTACCGGAGCGACGGCGGCATCAACCACCTCGACGGCGTCAATCTCCCGTCGCAGGAGTCCGTCAACCAGCTCGCCGCGGACTGCATGCACCTGCTGTTTCCCGGTTATTTCGAGGAATCGGCGCTTACGGAGGGCGACCTGCCCGCGCACGTCGAAAGCATGCTGCTGAAAATCGACCGGCGCCTCGCCACCGAGATCGAGAAGTGCCTTCGCTTCGCGCAGGTGCCGGACGCGGCGACGCAGGCGCGCGACCACACCACGACCGTGCTCGCCCAGTTCCCGGAGCTGCGGAAGTTGATCAAGACCGACGTCGCCGCCGCCTACCAAGGCGACCCCGCCGCGCGCAGCGTGGAGGAAATCATCCTCGCCTATCCCTGCGTGCTGGTGATTTCCCTGCAGCGACTCGCGCACGTGCTCTACCACCTCCGGGTGCCGCTGCTGCCACGCATGCTGACGGAATACGCCCACGAGCGCACCGGCTGCGATATTCACCCGGGCGCGCGGCTCGGCGGGCATTTCTTCGTCGACCACTGCACCGGCGTCGTGATCGGCGAAACCGCCACGGTGGGCGACCACGTCAAGCTCTACCAGGGCGTCACGCTCGGCGCCAAGTCATTCGAAGTCGACGACGACGGCCGTCCGATCAAGGGCGTGAAGCGTCACCCCGACATCGGCAGTCACGTGACGATCTACGCGCACGCCACCATCCTCGGTGGCGAGACGCGGGTCGGCAACCACTCGATCATCGGCTCCAACGTCTGGCTGATGAAGTCCGTCCCCAATGAGTCCGTCGCCTATTTCAAAGGCGAGAATCTGGTCATTCGGTCGCGCCGGAAAAAGGAGACGCTGGTCGAGCGGGGTGACGCCCTGGCGCACGAGCACGACTGGGAGATTTGAGCGGCGGCCGGCGCTCCCGGAGTTTTCCGGTTTGGTTTTGTGCGTGTGCGTGGACCCATTGCGGATCGCGGATTGGGGATTGCTCACTCCGCAATTCGAAATCCGAAACTAAGACATCGGTACCGTTGGCCGTGACATCCGTGGCAATCGGTCAAGATTCAACCCCTGTCCCCTTTGTTGTCCGCCAAGGCGATCGCGGAATTGCACTGCCGCGGCTTCGGTTCGATGAACGCGCGCGTGCTCCGCCGGCTGGCGCGGAGCGCCCCGTAGGGCGTCTGTCTTGCAGACGCCGCTTCTTCCGATGACCTCTTGACGGTGCCTTGCAGACGCCGCTTTTTCCGATGACCTCATGACGGCGTCTGCAAGACAGACGCCCTACGCGCAGAGGACGCGAAGGCAAAGACCATTCTCTCCGCGCGCTCCGCGACCTCCCGTTCGGCTCCGCTCAGGGCCTGAGCCTGTCGAATGGCCGCGTTTCAATCCATCCGAGTTTGAAAGACGATTGGCAGCAGGACTCCCGCCCCAGTTCACGGTGGGTAGTCCGAAAAAAAAGAGCCCGCCGTTGCGGGCGGGCTCTCGGGTGCAGTCGTGTCCTG
>JACQWL010000490.1 GCA_016209255.1 Verrucomicrobiota bacterium | reverse complement strand
GTTCACGCAGGCTTACGCGGCCTGCACCGTGTGCTCCCCCACGCGCGCGGCCGTCATGACCGGCAAGTATCCGGCGCGGCTGCACCTCACCGACTGGATCGCGGGCCACAAGCGGCCGTATGCGAAGCTGAGCATTCCCGACTGGCGGATGCACCTGCCGCTGGCGGAGCGCACCATCGCCGAGGAGTTGAAGGCGCGCGGATTCGCCACCGGCCATTTTGGAAAATGGCACCTCGGCAACGAGGAGTTTTATCCCGAACACCAGGGCTTCGACGTGAACTTCGGCGGCGGCCACATGGGCGCGCCCCGGAGTTATTTCCCGCCCTACGGCGTGCCGAACATCCGGGACGAGCAACCCGGCGAATTCCTCACCGACCGCACCACGCGCGAGCTGGTGGCGTTCATCGAGGCGAACCGGGACCGGCCGTTCTACGCCTATGTGCCGCATTACGCCGTGCACACACCGCTGGGCGGCAAGCCCGAGGTGATTGCGAAGTACAAAAAGAAAATCTCTGCCGGCATCGCCCACCGCAACGCCGTTTATGCCGCGCTGATCGCGAGCGTGGACGACAGCGTGGGCGCGGTGATGAAAAAACTCGCCGAGCTCAGGCTCGACCAGAACACGGTCATTTTCCTCACCGGTGACAACGGCGGCCTGAGCGGCACCCTGGGCGCGAACGGGTGGCGCCGCCCGCTGTCAACGGACAATGCGCCGCTGCGGCTGGGCAAAGGTTCCGCCTACGAGGGCGGCACGCGCGTGCCGCTGATTGTGAAGTGGCCCGGCGTGGTCAAGCCCGGAAGCGTGAACGAGGCGACGCCCGTCATCAGCGTGGATTATTTTCCGACCGTGCTCGAAATCGTCGGCGCGCCGGGCGCCGGTGCGACGCGGGCCGGGGCGCCGGCGGCCGCTCCGAAGGTGGATGGCGAAAGCATCGTGCCCCTCCTCCGCGGGGGCACGAGACTCGAGCGCGAGGCGATCTACTGGCACTACCCGCATTATCATCCCGGCAGCGCGACGCCCTACAGCGCGATCCGCCAGGGCAATTGGAAGCTCATTCATTTCTTCGAAGACGATCGGGTGGAGCTTTACGACCTCGGCGCGGACCTCGGCGAAAAGAACGACCTCGCCGCGCGGATGGCGCAGAGGGCCGCCGAACTCCGGGCCCGGCTCACCGCGTGGCGCACCGAAGTCGGCGCCCAGTTGCCGTCGCCGAATCCCAACTACGATCCGGCCAGAGTCTGGGACAACGAGCGCCTGGCCGAGGGCAAGGCCAAGGCGAAGAAACGCTGACCAGGCAAAAATCCCCGGGGATTGTCACGTCGCCGGGCGTGGGGGCGCGGGAACGCTGCGCCCTCTGCACTCCGGTTTTTTCGGGCGGGACGCGCGAGCGGCGAAACACCGCCGTGCATTTCGCCGGATTGTCACACGACCGCCACGTGTTCGCAACAATCGGCGGGCAGGATGGAGGCGTTCCCAAGGACGATCTTACGTCGGCGGCTACGGCCGACTGCATCTGCCCGACTCGACCCTCTCACGCGAACCCGGTCACAAACCCAGTCATACTCTCATGAAAACCACGCTCCTCCTTCTCGCGGCTCTCTCCGCCGCCACGATCGCGTCCGCGCAAAAACTCGTGATCAAGGGCTCCGACACGCTCGGCGCCAAACTCGTCCCACAACTCGCCGAGGAGTACAAGGCGAAGCACCCCGGGGTCTCCTTCGAGATCGCCGCCGAGGGCTCGACCACGGGCATCGCCGCCATCACCGACGGCACGGCGCAAATCGGGATGAGCTCGCGCCGCGCGAAGCCCACCGAGATGTCCGCCGCCACGGCCAAGGGCGTGACCCTCAAGCCGATCGTCGTGGCCTACGACGGCATGGCGGGCAACGAGCAAATTGCCGCCGAGGTGGCGAAGAACCCGAATGGCATCGGCTACGTGGGGCTCGCCTACATTCACGTTGAGGGCATCAAGGTGGTGCCGGCCGACGGCGTCCTGCCGACCCGCATTTCCCGCACACTCACGATTCCACTCCGCCTGTGCGCTCTTGGACGGCCGAAAGAACCGCTGAGAGTGTGAAAAATGCGGGCTAATCCCTGGCCGCCTTTGGCGCCGCCGTAGGCGGGCAAGCTTCGCTAATCCCTGGTCGCCTTCGGCGCCGCCGTAGGCGGGTAAACTCCGCTAATAAATCCCAGAAAGCCTCAATCGCCATCCCCGCTTCGCCGATTAGGCGAAGCACGCACGCCCTCGACGCGCCTTTGATTCCGAATATTAGCGCGGATTAGCTCGCAGCCCATAAGGCTGTTAGTCCAGCCGGTGAAAGTCCGGCGATGGAAAATGACGATAAACCATCCAGTAATCACCGACACAGGCAATCGGGGTGACCCGGCCTGTGAAAGCTCGGTCGTAGAAGCCCTGACCGAAGCAGGGCAAGCAACACCCCCAGGCCGCAGCATCAAGCGAACGCTGCAGCTCCGTTACGCTACCCACTGGTTTCGGATTGGTGGGATTTGTGGTTGCCGAGTCGCTGCTAATTCGGCGAAGGCAGAACCCGCGACGAAGATATCGTCGTATGCAGTTGCGGGAACCACCGGAGTACGGGCGGCGGCATGGGGTGAACGGACTGGCAGAGTAAAGTGGGGACCCTCTGCGGTTGGCGGGTGCGACCCGCAGCTCGGCGGAATAAAGAATAATAAGCCGACGAGTGGCCGACAGAGGCGCCGATGTGGCCGTAGTAAGCGACGAGCCGACCGGACAATACAACCGGTTGGGGAGCCAAGGGCCACTGGACTCGTTGTGGATGTCAGAAGTTCTCGGTGCCGATTGGTCGCAAGGCCTACTACGGAACAAACGCCGGAGACGGAGATAACCACGGTGACGGCCTATAAGCGCGCAGCCCACGGCACGCGAAGGTGGCCGTGGCCTGAAGCGAGTTTGAAGCCGTACCGGGGAAAACCCGCCGTACGGAATTTTAGAGGGGATGGGGGAAACGAGATGCACGGTCTGGTGGCCATTTGCCACGATGCCCGAAAGGGCGGACACGTCGGAAGTCACTGACCTAAACATTATTCGCGCCTCCATTCTACTCGATGTTCAAACGGATTGGTGGTTTGTGATGTTATTGTTTTCGAGATGCGCGAGCAGCGAGTCGGCGCAGGCCCGGGCGAAGACGGGATCGTTGATCTCGAGATCGGTGTCGACCACCGGGATGTCCGGGCGGAGGTGGGTTCTCAACGCGCCGAACAACGCCTCGTCCGCCGCCGGATCATGAAACGGTTGGCCCGGCGCACAGATGATGCTGATCGCGCGGCGCGGCAGCAGCACGGTCACGGAGGCGGTGTAGCGGTTGATTTTTTCCGCGAGGATGCGGCCGAGTTCGGCGCATTCGGCAGGAGTCGTGCGCATGAGGGTGACCTGGGCGTTGTGATGGTAAAACGTCCGGCCCGCGAATTTTGCCGGCACCGTGGACGGCTCGCCGAAATTCACCATGTCGAGGCAGCCGGGCGTGACGATGGCGGGCACGCCGGCCTTCGCCGCGGCGTCGAGCCGCTCCCGGCCGGCGGTGAGGACGCCGCCGACGAGCTCGTCGGCCCATTCCGTCGTCGTGATGTCGAGCACGCCGGCGACCATGCCGCTCGCGATGAGCGATTCCATGGCGCGTCCGCCTGCCCCCGTGGCGGCGAACACGAGCACTTCGTAGCCGGCGGCCTCCACGATTCGCCGCGCCTCGGTCACGCACGCGGTGGTGTTGCCGAACATGCTGGCGACGATCAGCGGTTTGTCGGTGGCCGGCTGCTGCCGGCGGTTTTCCGCCGCATTGACCATGCCGCAAATCGCGCCGGCGGCATTTTCAAAAACCGCCCGTGAGATCCGGTTGATCCCGGCCACATCCACGATCGCGGGAATCATCACGATATCGACGGTGCCGACATATGGCGCGATGTTCCCGCTCGCCAGCGTCGACACCATGACCTTGGGGAAACCGATCGGCAGCGCGCGCATGGCGGCGGTCGCGATCGCCGTGCCGCCGCCGCCGCCGAGAGAGATGACGCCGTGGATTTTGCCGCTGGCGGCAAAATCCGTGAGCAACTTTGCTGCGGCGCGACCCATGAGGGTCACGCACTCGCCCCGGTCGCGACGCGCAAGAATCGCACGCCACTCGTCGCCGCCGTGGGCGGCGACGGTGTCGGCGGACACGTCGGGTCGAATTGTCGGCGCTTCGAGGCAACCGACGTCGATCAGGAGCGTGGTGAAGCCGCCGGCGCGGATCGCGCCGGCGACGAAGGCGTGTTCGGGGCCCTTGGTGTCGAAGGTCCCGAGAACGGCGATGGTGGGCATGGTTTGAAGTAGGTCAGGTCTTTGACCTGACCATCGGGAGCGAGGGTCAAGCTGGGTCAGGTCAGAGACCTGACCTACCCGCCCATTTGACCGCATTCGCGAGCAGCGTCCGGTAGGCCGGATGATCGTGCACGCGTTCATTATGCCCGAGCGTGACGCCCACGATGCGCGCTTTTTCATGCCGGGTGATCCACGCGACGGGATGCGACTGCTTGAACTTCACGCTCGGCGAAGTCTCGGCCAGCACCTCGATGGGCGAGGTGCCGGCGGGAATCTTGTCCGGCTCGGCGTTGATGTAATAGAGTTCGTCCTCGACCTCGAAGCTCGCCGGCACGCCTTTCATCACGGGGTGAACTGGTTTCAGCGCATTGACCGAATATTTGGCGATCTTGTCGTGGCCGCGCGCGCCACCACCGACGATTTTCGCATTCAGCTCCGGCCATTCGGCATAACCATACCACGTGCCCGGATGGAGCATGACGATGCCTTTGCCGGCGGCGGCGAAATCGAAGACGGCTTTGCGATACGCGGGCGTGTCGAAGAATTTCCGATTCACGCTGATGATCGCGACGTCGGCGCCGGCGAGTTCGGCCGCCGCCTGGTCGCGGTCCTCGGTGTAGTTCACGCTGAAGCCGGCGGCCCGCAGGGTGGCGCCGTCGGTCTTGCCGAAGAACTCGCCAAACTTGTGCGAGCTGCCCCCGCCGATGATGAGCACTTTCACTTTGCCGGGCTCCCACTTCACGGGCTCGCTCGGGGGCAAGGGGTTGTCGCCTTTGCCGCCGGCCTTTGGGGTGGCGTCGGCGGTTTGAGCGGAAGCGTCGCGGGGTAAACCCGCTCCTACAGTTGCAGGCTTGGCGGGCTCGGCGCTGGTGGCGAGATAGGCGATGAGGTCGCGCAAGCCAGGGGCGCCGAGGCCTTCGAAGCCCTCGGGCATGAGCGAGCGGCGCGTGTTTTCGCGCCCGGTGATGTCGTCTTTGCGGACCTCGGTGTCGCCACCTTGGTTGCGGAGGGTGAGCGTGGCGTTGTTTTCGTTTACGATCACGCCGACGAAGGTCTCACCCTTTTTCGTGGTGATGTTCCACTGCCAGAAATTCGGCTCGATCTGGCGATTGGGGTCGACGATTGCCGTGAGCAATTCGGCCGGAGTGCGCGCGCCGATGCCAGCAAGCGGGGGGCCGACTTCGCGCAAACCGACGTCGCCGAACTTGTGGCAGATGGCGCAGGCGGCGGCGAAGAGGGCGCGACCGTTGCCGGCGTCGCCGGGTTTCTGAACGTCGGGGAGCAGCGTCGCAATGAGATCGTCCTTTTGTTTGGTCGGTGGATTGACGGCGGCGAACACGGCGGCGGCCTCGTTCGCGACGCGGGTATTGGGGTGCGTCCGGAGCCGGGCAATGTTACCCGGGCCGAGGGCGGCGGGGCTGATGCGGTTGTCTTTGACGGCGGCGATTAGAGCGCGGGCGGAGGCCGGATATTTGAGCAATTGCTCGAAAATCGCGGCGGATTTCGACTGCACGAACACGCCGATGAGCACGTTGGCGGACTCGGGACCCGGCAACTCGCCGACGGCCGCGAGCAGCGTGGCCTTGATTGAATCGGGCGCGGTGGGGTCGGCCAGAAGCGCCCCGATTCGGGCCAGTGCTTCGGTACGGTGCGGTGGCAGCGCGAGAAGCGAGAGGGCGATTTCGGCGCGGCGCGCATCGGGAGTTTTCGCGTCGGCGAAATCGGCGAGGAGCCGGCCCGCGGCCTGCGCCACGGAGTCGGTCAGAGCACCGGACCGATCTGCCTTGGTCGCCAACAACAGCGCCGGTGCGGCGGTGTCGGGAGCGTTCATCAGCCTTCGCAGGGCGGCAGAGGTGGCGGCGTCGAGTGCGGGGATTCTGTCGCCGAGGACGGCGAGGCCGCGGAGGAGAGGAGCGTTTAACGGGCCGGGGCGGGCGGCGGCCTCCTGGACCAGGCGGGCGGCGTGCGCCGGTAGAACCGATGGCGCGAGCGCGGTCACGAAGGCGCCGAGGGCGCCGCTGTCTTTGCTCGTGAGGGCGTCGACGAGGAAATCGGCGGCGTTTTGTGTGGCGGCGGCGATGAGAGCGGACTTGGTCCAGTCGTCGGTGGCGGCGGCGAACCGGGCAAGAATGGCCTGGCGTGCCGCGGGCGTGGCGGCAGCGCGGGCGGCCTCATAGGTCTGTTGGGCCTTGCTCCCCATCGGACGTTTGAGATCCGCGAGGGCCCTGGCGCCGGTGGCGCCGTGGTTTTCCTGCACGAGACGCCACGCGATTTTTTTTACGTGGGCGTTGGGGCTGGTCTCGATGGTCTTGAGGAGCGCGGCGAGGTTGCGACGGTCGAGCACAGGGACGATGGGCTGGAGCGCGTCCTTGTGCTGTACGCGCCAGATGCGGGCGAAGTAGTGATCGCGGTCGGGGCGGACGGCGGCGTTGGCCGTACTGTGCAAGGGACCGCGAGTGTCGTTGTGGATCACGGCCTGGTTGTAGAAATCGATGACGTAGAGCGCGCCGTCGGGGCCGATGCGCGTCTCGATCGGCCGAAACCAGAGATCGGTGCTGCGAATGAATTCGGTTTCTTCGCGGCCCTTTTCCTTCTCAACGGAGTAACTCACGCCGTCGGGACGGACGAACTGGTGGTGGACGAGATTGAGCGTGGGCTCGGCGGTAAAATAGCTGTAGTTCCAGTTCTTCGGCCATGCGCCGCCCTCGTAGATGGCGCAGCCGGCGGCGGCGGTAAAACGGCCGACCTGGTCGATCTGAACGTAGGCTTGCTCGGGCCACTCCACCGCAGGGAAGGAGCGCTGGTTGGTAATCATTCCCTTCCACGCGGTGGTGCCGGGGAGCTTGCCCTGCGCAAGAATGCTCTCGGGGAGCACCGTGTGGAAAAACACCGTGCCGCTCGTGGGCTGGGTCCAGAAAACCTGTCCGTCCCACGTGATGTCGAGGCCCCACGTGTTGCCGTTGCGGCTGCTGTATTGCTCGAAGGCGCTGCCGTCGGGTTTGAAGCGGACGACGCCGCTGTTGGCGGTGCCGAAGGCCTTCCGGCCATCCGGCGACGTCACATCACCGCTGCTGTAGCCGTGAGTGGCGTAGATCCAGCCGTCGAGTCCCCAGCGCAGATTGTTGATCACCGCGTGCGTGTCACGGATGCCGAGGCCCGTGTACAGCTTGGTGCGCTTATCCGCCACACCGTCGCCGTCGGTGTCTTCCAAAAACCAGATGTCGGGCGCGCTGCACGCGATGACGCCATTTTTGAAAAAGCAAAAGCTGGTGACGAGTTCGAGTTTGTCGGCGAAAACGGATTTCTTGTCCATGATGCCGTCGCCGTCGGTATCGGTGAGGATCGAAATGCTGTCTTCGGGATCGCGCTGCGTGTGTGCGCCGCGGAGCGAGCCGCTGTCCTTCCACGGGGCGGTGTTGGGCGTGCGGCGGCCGTTGGGATACTCGGGCGTCTCGCAGACCCAGAGCCGGCCCCGCTCGTCCCAGTCGACGTTCATGACCTTGTTGATGAGCGGTTCGGCGGCGACGAGGGAAAGCGTGAACTCCGGGTGAACCTCGATTTTCGCCGCGGCTTTCGCGGGCGCGGTGGGGCCGCCCTCGGGGTAACGCAGGGCGTCACCGAGCTCCCCGGCGACACAGAGTTCGTCAGCGTTCTGGCGCTGGCCGGCCCAGGCGATGCCGCGGAGGAGGATCGCGCGGTAGTTGGGACGGTTGAAGTTTTCGTAGAGGTGGCCGGGAATCGAAACGAACGCGCGATACGGCTTGGTGCCGCCGCCAACGGTGCGCTCGTACGTCCACATCTGCGGCTGGATGTCGTAAATATTCACGCCTTTGCGGGTGGCGACGGCCGCGGCCGCGCGCGCCTGGGCCTCTTTGTTGCCCCGGCCGCCGGTGTCGAAGCCTTTGGGCGTATAGGCGGTGGCGAGCACGCGACATTCGGGCAGGAGGTCCATGTCGTAGTAAATCTCGTCGTTCATCGTCCAGTTGGAGGCGCCGTTCACGATCGGGTGCTGGCGGTCGGCGAAGTAGAGATGCATCGGCGCCTCGAGCCACTTGGTGGTGCCCTGGCGCCACGAGCCGCCGACGATGGACTTGAACCAATCCGGATCGCGCGAGACCGCCCCGGCGTGTATCACGACGAGCCCGCCGCCGCGCTTGAGAAACTCATCGAGGTTCCGGCGATCGCCGGCGTCCGGGATGTTGCCCGCCTCCTGCGCGTGGAGGATCAGGACGTCGGTTTGCGCGAATTGCTCCCGGGTGGGCAACGCCTCGGCGCCGCCGGCCTTTGCGCCGCGCTCGTTGAGCAGTGGCACCCACTCCTTGAGAAAACGCGGGTAGTCATGCGCCCCGGGGCCGTGCGACTTCGGACCGGAGCGAATGAAGACGCGCAAGGGCGCCTCGGCGGCGGAGAGGACGGAAGTAAACGCGAGGAGCGTGGTGAGAAGGAGACGTTTCATGAGGAAGCTTTTTGCCCACGGAACACACGGAATACGCGGAAATCGAATAGGATCATTCCGTGTGTTCGGTGTGTTCCGTGGGCAGATCGAGTCAGGTGCGGGTGACGCAGGCGGTCATGCCTTGGCGGACCGAGACCCACGCCGCGGACGCGGAGACGTCGTTCGGATCCGGCGCGACCGCGAGATCGTCGGGCAATCTTGCGGGGGAGAGAATGGCGAGGAAGACCAGCGGCTCCGCGTGTGGGTTGTACGTGGCGTGAATCGTGCCCGCCGGGATGTGCGCCATCTCGCCGGCGCGGAGGATGCGATATTCGCGGCCGACCCATTGCTCCGCGCGCCCGTAGATCACGTAGATGATCTCTTCGCGGTGCGGGTGAAAATGAAAGGGATGGCAATGCATCGGGTCCATGTTGGCCCGGACCAGCAGGAGCTTTTCCGCCGCGACAACGTCGGGACGGCAAAGCCATTCGTTGTTGGTCCATGCGTTGGCCTCGCGCAGGGCGTCGGCGATCTGGACGAAACGGCGATCGGAAGCGGACATGGGAGTGAAATTATTCTTGAGACACAGAGGTCACGGAGGAGACAACGAGAGCACGGGAAAATTCCCCACTGAGCTCGGATTGGGCCTCTGCCTGACTATGTCTGATGATGTTGTGTTCCTGCGTGCATCTTTGTCCAAGAGATTTCCGAACCCTTCAATCCTTTGGCCCACGGAACACACGGAATACACGGAAGAAGCTTACCCGCCCTTGGCGACGCCGAAGGCGAACCGGGATTGGGTTTCTGTGTATTCCGTGTGTTCCGTGGGCAATGATCTCTCCGTTTCTTCGGTTGCGGCTACGCCACGCTGGGGTCTCCGCGACTGTGACCGAAGTCATCAGGATTTCGCGGCGGTTTTCGTTTCAGCGATTTGAATTTCCGCGTGAGATTCGTGAGCGACTCCTCCACGCCCATGCGCTCGAGGCTGCTGGCGCCGACGAAGCCGTCGGCATCGGTGTGCTGCAGCACGCGGGCGGCGTCTTCCGGGGCGTTGATCGGGCCGCCGTGGCAGAGGAAGAAAATGTCTTTCCGCACCTGGTTCGCGGCGTTGATGATGTCCTGCGTAACCTTGATCGTATGGTCCCAACTCACGACCGCGCTTTTTACGCCGATGCTGCCGCCGACGGTGGTGCCGACATGCGCGATGATGGCATCCGCGCCGGCCTTCGCCATCTCCACGGCTTCATCGGGGTGGCCGACATACACGATCGAGAACAGGTCCATCCGCCGGGCGAGCGCGACCATCTCGTATTCCTTTTTCACGCTCATGCCGGTTTCCTCGAGCACGCCGCGGAAATGGCCGTCGACGATCGTGTGGGTGGGAAAATTGTTCACGCCGGAGAAGCCCATTTCCTTCACCTGACCGAGCCAGTGCCACATGCGGCGGCGCGGGTCGGTGGCATGGACACCGCAGATCACGGGCACTTCCTCCACGACCGGCAGCACCTCGTATTCGCCAATCTCCATCGCGATCGCGTTGGCGTCGCCGTAGGCCATCATGCCCGCCGTCGAGCCGTGGCCCATCATGCGGAAGCGCCCGCTGTTGTAGATGATGATGAGGTCGGCCCCGCCCTTCTCGATGAACTTCGCACTGATGCCGGTGCCCGCCCCGGCAGCGATGATGGCGTCGCCCCGGTTGAGCGTGGCCTGCAGGCGGGCGCGCACCTCCTCGCGCGTGTAAGGGTTTCCTTTTCCTGTCCAGGGATTCGGCATGAGTCGGGAGGTTGGGTTGAGATGCGGCGGACGGCCGGAAACGGTGCACGGGAGGGTGGCGTGACGATGGACGTGCAGGGCAGAGGAGACGCGGACTACGCTGCGCGCCGCGGCCCGAAGGTAAAGCGCCGATCGCACACCGCCAGCCGGCGTTTTTCACCCCCGGCCCTGAGCATCCGGTTACTTGCCCCCGCCAAAGCCGCCAAATCACAGAGTAACCCAATAGGTTACTCCACCCTGGAGTTTGGCCAATTTGAGTGGGAGGCGGTCCGGTCCAGGGTAACCCAATAGGTTACTCGACCCATGAACTTTTTCCGGGATGTTTGGGAGCGCTGAAGCGGGCGACGTTATCTGGCCGGCTCCGCCGGGAGCAGCCGCGGCGTCTCGAAGACCCGACCCGCGTCGCCCTGCTCCTTCATCCCCGCGTCCAAGTCCGCCCGCATGGCCGCGAGCCGCGCCTGGTGCCGCGGATCCGCGGCGAGGCGCCGCAGGTTCGGCGTCTTCACGTCCTTCGCACCGTAAACGGTCGAGTCGGGCAGGCTGTGGTCATCCGAGTGGAAGATGACGAGGTTCGGTTTCTCCGGCGCCGCGGCGAAAAAGCGCGGGTCACGGCCAGGAGCGAAGCAAGCAGCGAGATTCGATGGAGCAAAATCACGGCCGCTTCGGCCACGTCGCGCGCCAGTCGAGCACGAGGCGGGTGAGTTCCAGCGCTTGTTCGGGCCGTTCGGCGGCGAGGTTGCGCGTCTCTGCCGGGTCGGCCGCGAGATCGTAAAGCTCCGGACGGGTGCCGTCCGCGTGGACCAGCAGCTTCCACCGCTCCCGCCTCACCGCGAGGTTTGGACTGCGACCGTCGGCGGGAAATCGGAAAAACTCGTCGTTCCGGCCGTATTCCCAAAAAAGGGCCGGCCGCCCCATGACCTTCCGCCCGCGCCATACCGCCGACAGATCGAGGCCGTCGAGGCGATGCTCCGCTGGCAGCCTGGCGCCCGTGAGCGCGCACAAGGTGGGGAGGAGATCCACGGCGGTGGTGATCGTGCCTCCCTCCACCCGGCCGGCGGGGATCCGGCCCGGCCAGCGCACGATGAACGGCATCCGGATGCCGCCCTCATAGAGACTCAACTTGCTGCCCCGAAAACCACCGGAGCGCGCGCCGCCGAACGTCGGCAAAGCGCCGTTATCACTCGTGAAAATGACCAGCGTATCCTGCTCGCGGCCGAGCGTTTTGAGGCCGTCGACCAGCCGGCCAATCTGCCGGTCGAGTTCGGCGAGCACGGGGCGGAAGTTTTTTGGCAGGTCCTTGCGATCGGATATTTCGTCCGGCACCCAGGGCGTGTGCACATCGTCCGGCCAGAGGTTGACGAAGCACGGGCGATCGGGGTGGCGTTTCAGGAAGTCGAGCGTCCGGTCGACAAAGAAGGCGGTGCGATCCCAGCGCTTCACTTTGTCCTTGGGGGACCAGATCCAGTTTGTCGCGGTGATGTCGGGGTGCGGTTCCGGGCTCTCGTAGGTGCCGGCGTGTTCGTCGTAGCCGTACGCCGCGAATTTCGGCGCGGCGGTGACGTCGCGTCCGCCGCCGAGATGCCATTTGCCAAAATGGGCGGTGGCGTAGCCGGCGGACTTGAGCGCCCGCGGCAGCGAGGGCGCGCGGGGATCGAGAAAATCGTCCTGTTCGCAACCCGCGTTGCCTTTTTTTGTCTGGAGAAAACTGGTGATGCGCCACCGCGCCGGAAACATGCCGGTGATGATTCCGGCCCGGGAGGGCGAGCAGATCGGCGACGCCGAATAGTACTGGGTGAATCGTGTGCCCTCGGCCGCGAGCCGATCGATGCGCGGCGTGGGCGTCTGCCGGCCCCCGTAACAGCCGAGGTCGCCGATGCCCATGTCGTCGGCGAGGATCAGGATGACGTTGGGTTGGCGCGCGGGCTCCGCCCCGGCAAGATGGACACACGCGGCGAGGAAATATGCGACGAGCGACAGGCCGAGCGAAAGGGGGTTCATGACGAGGGACGTGGTCGGTTGCGGTGGGGTGAGCCCGGAATCATGTGGCACGGTTTCGCAAGGAATCCCAGCCGGGATTGCCGGCACGAGATTTCACCGCCGCTGAGACGAACTCATTCAGCAACATTGCTCGCCACCGCGAGCCCGGATCTCCAACCTGATTTCAACGATGCCGACAACTCATGCCGACCCGGATCGCGTCGGGATCGCACGAGGCCGAACCTGACACGCGATTGACACGGGTTGGCCAGACATCGCACTTTCGCCGCGCAGGACGATCCTGCCGTGACGTCATTTCCGGACCAGCCGCAATTTCTCCATGAAAACCTCGAGATTATTCCTCCACAGCGCCGCTTTGATGGTCGCCGGCTTGACGCCGGCCGCGGCGCAAGCCGCGACCGCAGCCGCGCCGCAACTCGTCTCGGTCAATAAAATCTGGGATGCCGGCCAGCACAATGCGTTCACCGATCTGGTTCGTTTCGAGGGCAGATGGTTTTGTACGTTTCGCGAATCCGAAGGGCACGTCGGCGGGGATGGGAAGGCTCGCGTGCTCAGTTCGCACGACGGCCAGCAGTGGGAGTCGACCGCCCTGCTCGCGGAGGCGGGCATCGACTTGCGCGATCCAAAATTTTCCGTCACGCCGGACAATCGGCTGATGCTCATCATGGGCGGATCGGTTTACCAGGGGGGCAAAACCTTGCTCGGACGCCAGCCGCGCGTGGCGTTTTCAAAAGATGGCCGCAACTGGACACCGCCGGAGCGGATTTTGGACAAGGGTGACTGGCTCTGGCGCGTGACCTGGCACCAGGGCCGCGCCTACGGCGTCACCTACACGTTGCCCGCCCCGGGGCAGCCTGGGGCGGCGCAAAGCGAATGGTCCGTGAAGCTTGTCGCCAGCGACGATGGCCGGAATTTTCGCCCGTTGGCGGAGTTGGCGGTGCCCGGGAGGCCGAACGAGACCACGGTGCGGTTCCTGAAAAACGGCGAATGCGTCGTGCTCGTCCGCCGCGAGGCCGCGGACAAGATGGCCTGGATTGGCGTGAGCCCCGCGCCGTACAAAGAGTGGAAATGGCAACCGGCCGGGCTGCAGATCGGCGGACCGAACTTCATTGTCCTCGCGGATGGCTCGATGATCGCCGGGGGCCGCCAGTACAATCCCGCTCCGACGGGCGCGAGATTTTTCATCGGTCGGATGGATCTGCAGTCGGTGACGCCCCAGTTGATTTTTCCGAGTGGCGGCGATTGCAGCTATCCCGGCTTGGTGTGGCACGAAGGGCTGCTATGGGTGAGCTACTATTCCTCGCACGAAGGCAAGAGCAGCATCTACCTCGCGACGGTGAAATTATAGGAGGAGTTTGAAAAGGCATCGCTTTCTGAGACGCAGGACCAACGCCATCGCGTTGAGTGATATTCACCCATGAAAACCCGCCCTGTCTGGCTCCTGAGTGCCGCTTGCCTCCTGGCCTGTGTCCGCGCCGAATCGGCCACCCCGATGCCTTCACGCCCGACCGCCACCCGCGCTACCTCGACTACCTCAGGACGCAGGTGCGCGAATTGCTTACCGGATACGGCCGGTTGGACATCCTGTGGTTCGACGGCCTCGGCAAGACGGCCGCGGACTACGGTGCCGTCGAGGTCAATCACATGGCCCGCGAACTGCAGCCGCATCTGCTGATCAACAACCGCAACGGCCTGGCGGAGGACTTCGACACACCGGAGCAACGCGTGGGAAAATATCAGGATCACCGTGCGTGGGAGAGCTGCATCACGATCTGCCGCCAGTGGGCGTGGAAACCCAACGACGAGATGAAGTCGCTCAAGGACTGTCTGCAGACGCTCGCGCTTTGCGCCGGCGGGGATGGCAATCTGCTCTTCAACGTCGGCCCGATGTCCGACGGTCGCATCGAGCCGCGTCAGGTCGGGCGGCTCAAGGAAATGGGCGCGTGGCTCGCCACGTACGGCGAGAGCATCTACGCGACGCGCGGCGGTCCGTGGCATCCGACCCGGATCGTGGCGAGCACGCGCAAAGGCAGCACGGTCTACCTGCACATATTCCGCTGGGAAAAGGAAACGTTGGAACTGCCGGCCTTGCCGCGCGCGGTGAAGTCGGCCGCGTCGCTCGGCGGCGGCCGCGCGACGGTCCGCCAGCAGAACGGAAAGCTGACCGTCTCCGTCGATCCGGCGGCGCGCGATGCGATCGACACGATCGTGAAAATCGAGCTCGCCGGCTCCGCCGTGGACATTCCGGCGATTGCACTCGTGCCGCCAATCAAGGCCACCGCCTCCAATGTCTATCACCCCAACATGGCCGACCACGGGCCGCAGCAGGCGTTCGATCATGATCCGTCGACCCGTTGGGCCACGGACGCGGGCACGAAGCAGGCGTGGATCGCACGCGACCTGGAGAAGCCGGTGACGGTCGGCCGCGTGCGAATCAACGAGGCGATTGGCGAGCGCGTGCGGCGATTCGAAGTCGGGTATCGCGAGGGCGACGGGTGGCAAACGATCTTCGCCGGCGAAAAGATTGGTCGCGCCTTCACGAAGGTTTTTCCGCCCGTGACGGCCCGCGAATTCCGGCTCAACATTCTCGAGGCCACCGACGGTCCGACCATCGCCGAAATCGAGTTTTTGGAAAAATGACCGCGCACCAGTTCACCGGGCGAGAAAGTCGCGGCTGCATGCCAACAAGTCGGACGGCGTCGTGCCCTCGACGCCGGCCCAGAACCTCGACGCCCGGACGCAAAGGGCGCACCGGTATCGATTGCTGGACTTAGCCAATCCTCCTTGGCGACCTCCGCGACCTTGGCGTGAGGAAGAATCCGATCCGTAGGTTCGGTCGTTGCATCGCCACGCCTGGTAATCCGCGGTGAGTCTGAACTGCGGAATCTTGGAGCAAGAGCGGATTCCCGCTCCGCGGGTCCCGCCCCCCGGAAACCGTTCACCCGGTCTGCTTCGAAACCGGAATGTGGGCGGCGCGGCGCGCACGACGTCAACCCTCGCGTTTCGAGGGTGGTGGCGCGGGGCGCACCTGCAACCCGGTGGGCGTCCCGCGCGCGAGGCCAGCATGCGTTTGTGGCGTCAGTGCCGGTGGGCCGTTGTCGCTACTGGGCGAATCGCGGCTGGGCGGCGGCGTGGCGGCGATGCACGTCGAGGTAGGCTTCGTCGACGAGTTGGTCGACGGCGGCGCCGTCGGGGAATTTGGCGGTGAAGCCGGGCACATCGGCGTCGATCGCGAGGCGTGCGGTGGCAAGGAAATCGCGGATGAGTTCGCGCGGGTCCTCGTCGCCGATGGCGATGCGGATCGTTGTGGGGGTGATGCCGGCGGCGGCGAGGGCGGCGGGGTCGAGCTCGCTGTGCGAGGTGAGCGCGGGGCAGAGGATGACGGTGTTGCTCTGGCCGAGTGACACCTGGTGGCCGAACATCGGCGCGAGCGAATCGAAGAAGCGTTCGAACGTCATGCGGGCGAGCCCGGCGCGTTCGAAGTCGATCGTGAAAAGCGGCGCAGGCAGGCCGAGGTAGCTGAGGCGTTCGCAGACCGCGGCGTTGGGATCGCGCGGGTCGGCGGGGCCGCTCACGTGCACGTGCGGGTGCGCGGCAAGCCAGCGCGCCAGGATGAGCGTGTTGATGCACTTCTTCATCATGCGCAGCTCGAGCGTCTTCATGCCGCTGAGCACCTCGAAGGCTTTGTCGGCATCGAGGAACGCGCCCTTGATGTAGTAGACGTTCCAGAAAAGCGTGTGCTCCCAGCCGGGGTCGCCCTTCGGCATGAACATGTCGGCGTTGCGGCCGATCGCGACGCCGGCGGTGGTGTTGCCGTCGCCGACGAGGTCCTTCGTGTAACTGTGGATGAGGAAATCGGGCCGCTCGGCGGGGGCGGCGCGCTGGAGGGGACGGACGAGAAACGGCGTGCCGACGGTGGCATCGAGCATCACGGTGAGGCCGGCGGCGTGCGCGGCGCGGCAGATCGCGGGCACGTCGAGAAACACGCCGTGCGGGTTGCACGGGCTCTCGAGGAAAACGTAGATCTCGCGGCCGGCGGCGAGGCGGGCGGCATATTTGTTTTTTGCGCTGGCGAGCGCGCGCTCGAAGTCGGGGGCGGCGGTGCCGTCGAAGAATTCCACGCCGACGTTCAGATTGGATTTCTTCGCGAACCAGTCGGGGAGGAGCTGGTAGGTGCCGCCGTAGATGTTGCG
>JACQWL010000489.1 GCA_016209255.1 Verrucomicrobiota bacterium | reverse complement strand
GCGCGGGCGCAGGCGGAGCGCGGCCTCCGAAGCGGCCATGCTCTCCGGCAGGCGGTTCGCCCGCAGCAGCGCGGCGCCGAGATTGCCCTGCGCCCGGGCGCTGGCCGGCCGCTTGGCCACCGTGTCGGCCCAGAGTGCAATTTCGGATTGAAACGTGGCGCCGTGTTGCCCGCGCAGCGGCGGCCGCAGCAGCGTGCGGCGCACGACGGCGAAAAGGACCAACGCCGCGCTGAAGTGCAGGGCGATGTTGCCAGCGTGGTAGCTCCAGGGTTCGCGTCCCCCGATCGCGTGGTTCAACGCAAAGGTGAAGTTGGCGAACGGTCGTCCACCCACGCCCGCCTCGGGCGGCGCGGCCAGCCACGCGCCGAGCGGCCAGAGCTGGCGGATCGACGCATTTTCGACCACCGCGGCAAAGTCATCGAGGACGAAGGTGCCGGGCAGATTAGTGTGGTAGGCGGCCAGAGTCGCAACGGCAAGGACCGCCGCCGCGATCGCGCGGCGCACGAGCGCCGCCCGCGCTGGTGAGTCCGTGGATCCGGAAGGCGCGAGCATGCGGGCCAGCTTCCAGAAATCGGGTTGCGCGGCAATCGCGCGATGCGGCGAGGTGGAACGCGACCTCCGGGCGCGTTTCTCCTGCGGACGCGGCCAGACGGCGCCCGGAGGTCGCCGTCCACCATTTGGCGATCGTCGGCTCAATCTCAAAGTGAAGGCCAACGGCATGTATCCGGCCTAAGATCTCCGGGCTGGAAAAAGCCCTCGCGCTCTGACAAGAGAAACCCTGCTGCCGCTTGGCGGCTGGAACGGTCTGTTCAGTTCGAATCCCAACCACCCCACCAACCACTATGAGCAAGATCCCTAACCCACTCGTCCGGAGTTTCGCCGCGCTTCGCGTTCCGCGCGCCGTTTGCGCCGCGCTCGTTTCTTGGCCGGCCGTGTCCGCCTGCCTCATTGCCGGATTCTCCCCCTTCGTCCCGGCGGCCGCCGCCCAGACGGCCGGGAACGGGACGATCGAAGGCCGGGTGCAAAACGCCGCGTCCGGCAATTTTCTTGCCAACGCCCGGGTGCGGGTCGTCGGCACGAATGCCGAGGCCTTCACCAATGCGTTTGGCGAGTACCGCCTGAGCGGGCTGCCGGCGGGGCCGGCGACGCTCGAAGTGTTCTACACCGGTCTCGCCGCGCAACGCGTCTCCGTAAACGTGCCCGCCACCGGCAGCGTCCAGCAGGACGTTTCGCTCCGCGGCATCGGGGTGAAGGAGGGCGAGGCCATCGTGATGAGCGCGTTCACGGTCGCGAGCCAGCGCGAGACCGACGCCACGGCCATCGCCATCAACGAACAGCGCTTCGCCGCCAACCGCAAGGACGTGGTCTCGACCGATGCCTTCGGCGAAATCAACCAGGGCAACGTCGGCGAGTTCGTGAAGTTTCTGCCCGGCATCTCGCTCGACGTGAAGGACGGCAACAATCCCTCCGGGATCATGGTGCGCGGCTTCGATCCGAACTACACCAACGTCACGATGGATGGCGGCCAGCTGGCGAGCGCCGTCATCGCGAACACCCAGACCTCCTCCCGGCAGTTCGTGCTCGAGAATGCCAACATCAACAATCTCGCGCGCATCGAGGTGACCAAGCTGCCGACCCCCGACATGTCGGCCAATCTGCTCGGCGGCGCCGTGAATTTCGTCAGCCGGAACGCCTTTGAGCGTCCGCGCCGCGAACTGCGGATTTCGACCTATCTTTCCGCCAACGCGAAGGCGATCGACCTCAAGAAGTCATACGGGCCGCTCCAGGACGACACGGTCAAGATCCTGCCGTCGTTCGATCTGCAATGGGCCCATCCGGTGAACAAGCGTATCGGTTACGTCGTGACCGCGGCGCAATCCAGCCAGTACTACCTGCAGAATCGTTCCGTCCTCGGGGCGCGCTTCACCAGCGCCGGAGCCACCGTCGCGAACCCGTATACGACGAACATGAACACGAATTTCGCGCCCAACCGGACGGATCGCACGTCGGGCTCGATCAAGGTGGACCTGAAACCGTGGGAGCGAAACGTGGTCTCGGTCCTCGTGCAAGCGAACGCCTTCAAGCAGCAGCAGGCGTCGCGCGGCATCAACTACAACGTCGGCGCCAACGCGCCGCAGCCGGGCTGGGACGAACACAACACGATCGGAGCCGCGACGGGCGGCTCGGTCGGCATGGGCAACAGTTTTCAAAGCCGGCACGGATTGACCCGCGCAGTGATGGGCTCCTGGAACTGCGCCGGCACGGACTGGATGGGCGAGGTCGCGGGAAGCTGGTCGCACTCGAACAACCGCGTGCGCGACATCGCGAAGGGCTTTTTCAATTCGGTCAGCGTCGCCCTGCCCAACGTGGGCCGGGTCAACCTGCGCGACATCGATCACGCGCGGGCGCGATTTGGCACGGCGGAGGTCTTCAGCACCGCGGGCGCCCGCATCAACGAACTGAGCCTCGCCAATTACAACCTGACCTCCGTGAACGGCCAGCCGATGAATGCGCAGGACACGGTGAAGGAGGCGCGCGCCAGCGTCACCCGGCGGTTCTCCCTCCGGGATAACCCGGTTTCCGTCAAGCTCGGCGCCAGCGTCAACGATCTGGTGCGCGACATCGAGTATTCGACCCTGACCTACAACTACGTCGGGCCCGACGGCATCGCCGGCTCCGGCGACGAACGCATGGCGGGCTTTGTCGACGACGACGCGTCGGGCACGAGCCCGGGTTTCGGCCGGCCGGGCCCGCAGTGGCCCGATTCGTTCAAGATCTGGGACTCGTGGAAAAACAACTCCCGGGCCTGGGCGCGCACGGCAACGCAGATTGGCGATACGACGCGCAACGAGGCGGTCCGCTCCCCCTGGTTGCACGAGGTCATCACCGCCGGCTATGCGATGGGCGACGGCAAGTTCCTGCGCAACCGCCTGCGCCTGGTGGG
>JACQWL010000502.1 GCA_016209255.1 Verrucomicrobiota bacterium | reverse complement strand
GGTTTGAGCAATGACCGAGCAACCTGCCTTTCTCTGTGACCTCCGGCTCGACCTCTGTGCTCTCTGTGTCTCATCTGTTGCCTATCTTTGGTTGCGGCTACGCCGCGCTGTGTGCTCCGCGTTTCAAGATTTTGGGCTTGGTTTGCGGCTGTGGAGCCTCTTCTTGCACAGGGTTTCTTCGGTAAGAGATTAAAATCATGCGCATGCCAGTCGTTGCTGTCTTCGTGCTCGGGGTCGTCGCGGGAACGGCCGGCGCGGGCCACGCCCAGGTGGGCCGCCCGGCCGCCCGTTTGACTCCGCTCATCGAGGGCGGCGGGGTCCGTCCGGGGGCCCACGTGCATCTCATCCTGCGTGTCGAACTGCCCGAAGGGTTGCACGTGCAGTCCAACGCTCCCCGCGATCCCGCGCTGGTTCCGACGACCCTGACCATCGAAGCGGCCGCCGGGGTGTCCGTCGAAGAGGTCGTCTATCCGGCCGCGGGCGACCTCAGGCAGGCCGGGCAGGACCGGCCGCTCGCGGTGTTCGGCCCCGCCTTCTCGATTCGCGTCCGGGCCGGGGTGGCCGCGACGGTGCCGCCGGGCGTGGTCGCGATCCGCGGCCGGCTCCGGTATCAGGCTTGTAACGACAAGCTGTGTTTTCCGCCCGGCACGGCGGAAGCAACCTGGGCGGTCCGCGTGGATTCGTCCGGGCCGCCGGGCGGGCCGCCGCAGCGCGAGGGCTTCGACCGGCGGCCGGCGAACTTGGAAGCGAGCGGGACGGTGGCGCCCCTGCAGGCGCCGCCCGCTTCGCCGACTCTCATCGCGGACGTACGCGCCGCGATCGCCGCCGGGGACTTTGCGGGCGGCGAACGGCTCGTGGCAGCGCACCGCGCGACCCGCGGCGTGACGCCGGAAATGCTGGTCGCGAAGTCGTGGCTCGGGCGGGGAGCGCTCGGGGCCCGGCGACTGGAGCAGGCCGAGGCGTACGCTCGGCAGACCTACGAGCTGGCGCGGGTCGAACTGCAGCGCCGCCCGATGGATGAGGAACCGCAGCTGCCGATCGCGATCGGCGCGGCGATCGAAGTGCTTGCGAAGGTCGCGGCGGAGCGTGGGGCGCGCGGCGACGCGGTGGCCTTTCTCCAAGGGCAGCTCGAGACCTACCACGCGACGTCCATTCACAAGCGGATCCAGAAAAACATCCACTTGCTCAGTCTGGAGGGTTCGAGCGCGCCACCGCTGGACGTGTCGGAATACTGGGGGGCGAAGCCGCCGGACCTCGTGGCGCTGAAAGGCCAGGTCGTGCTGCTGTTCTTCTGGGCGCACTGGTGTTCGGACTGCAAGGCCCAGAGCCCGTTACTCGAGCGTCTCCTCGCCCGATATGGGCCGCGGGGCCTCATGATCGTGGCGCCGACCCAGCGGTTCGGCTACGTGGCGGGCGGAGTGCCGGCAGCCGCCGATGAGGAAACGCGTTACGTCGAGCAGGTGCGCCGGACGTCCTATGCCTGGCTGGCGCGGGTGCCGGTGCCGCTCAGCGAGACCAATCACCAACGCTACGGGGTGAGCACCACGCCCACGTTGGTGCTCGTCGATCGGGCAAGTGTCATCCGGCTCTACCATCCGGGACAGATGACAGAGGCGGAATTGGAGCCGCTGGTCCGGCGCCTGGTGGGGGGCAGGGAAGAATGACAAACGATGAGTTCGTTCGCTTGGGGTCCGATGCGGCGAGGCATGCTTTGAGTTGATTGGGCCCACCACGAAGGCGCGGCGAGGCGCGGCGTTGGCTGGCGTTTACCCTTCCGCGGTTTGCCGGTTTTTACCCACGTTTTGGGGTAATACCCGATATCGAAATACCTCCGCGGCGCGCCACGCTGGGCGGCACCGTGAACGCATCACATCTGCCCGTTCGTCGCCGCCCAACGCTCGAATTGCGCGCGAAGTCCGAGCGCGCTGCAAACATCGAGGACCAAATCCGCGTTCTCCGCGGGCATCCGGTGCTGCTGGATGTCGATCTCGCCCATATTTGCGGTGTGCCGGTTGCGCGCTTGCTGGAACAGATGCGGCGCCAGGAGCCCCTCCCGGGCGAATTCTGTTTTCCGCCCGAGCGGTTCGAACTTGTCGCGGCGGCGGCGGACGAGGTTGGCGGTCATTCTCCGCAGTATGTCTTTACGGAGCACGGCGCCCTGATGGCGGCCATGCTCCTCGAAACGCCGCGGACTTTCACGAGGGGGGTACAAATCGTTCGCGCGTTTGCGCGGCTCCGCCAGCGGAGGGAAAAGCACGACGAGTTCGCTCCCGGTTCGCCTGACGCGGAACCCGGGTGGGAGCGCACGATTCCTTCGGTTCTGTCGTAGTCATTCCAAGCCGTAACGATGCCGTCGAGATGTAGGGGCGTCGCTGGCCGACGCCCGCCGTACGACGTGGAAACGGGCGTCGGCAAGCGACGCCCCCTACAGGCAGGCGATTCGGCCTCATCTCGAAGGCGAAATAGAATCAGGTGCCGGCGCGATGGGCCGCCGTTCTTCACCGCGCTGTGGCCGCGCTCCCCCTTGCGGAATTTTCCCCGCTGGTGTTCGGTTGACGCATGCTGTTCAAGCTCTGCTCCGACTACCAGCCGACCGGCGATCAGCCGCGGGCGATCGAGAAGCTCGTCGCGTCGTTGCGGGCTGGAAACCGCCACCAGACGCTGCTCGGCGTCACGGGCTCGGGGAAGACCTTCACGATGGCGAATGTGATCGCGCAGCTCCAGCGGCCGACCTTGGTCATCTCGCACAACAAGACCCTGGCGGCGCAGCTTTACTCGGAATTCAAAAGCTTCTTCCCGGAGAACGCCGTCGAGTACTTCGTCAGCTACTACGATTACTACCAGCCCGAGGCCTACATCCCGTCCAGCGACACCTTCATCGAGAAGGATTCGTCGCGGAACGAAGACCTCGAGCGCATGCGCATGGCCACGACCAGTTCGCTCGTGTCGCGGCGCGATGTCATCGTGGTCGCGAGCGTGTCCTGCATCTACGGCCTCGGCTCGCCCCAGGAGTTCACCGAAATGCGCATCGCGCTGCGCTGCGGCGAGACCCTCGGGCGGAATCGCCTCCTGGAACGGCTGGTGGACAACATTTACGAGCGCAACGACTACGAGCTGAAACCGGGGCGCTTCCGCGTGCGGGGCGACGTGATCGACGTGATGCCGGCCTACCTCGAGCACGGTCTGCGGGTGGAGTTTTTCGGCGACGAAGTGGAGGCGCTGAGCGAATTCGATCCGCTGACCGGCACTGTCATCCGTCCGCTCGAGCAATTCGATCTCTACCCGGCGAACCAGTACGTGACGAGTCGCGGCCGGCTCGAGCCGGCCATCGCGGCGATCCGACGGGAGCTCGACGAACGAGTCGCCTATTTCGAGCAGAACGGCCAGTATCTCGAGGCGCAGCGCATCCGGATGCGCACGAACTACGACCTGGAGATGCTGCAGGAAATGGGATTCTGCAACGGGATCGAGAATTACTCCCGTCACCTCACGGCGCGAAAACCGGGCGAGCGGCCCTTCTGTCTCATCGATTTTTTCCCGAAAGATTTCCTGCTGATCCTCGACGAGAGCCACGCGACGGTGCCGCAGATCGGCGGGATGTATAATGGCGACCGCTCGCGGAAACAGACGCTGGTCAATTTCGGTTTCCGGCTGCCCTCGGCGCTCGACAACCGGCCGCAGAGTTTCGCGGAGTTCGAAGAGGTGGCCAGGCAGACGATCTACGTTTCCGCGACGCCCGCGGAGTTTGAGCTCAATCGCTCGGCGGTCGTCGCCGAGCAGCTGGTTCGCCCGACGGGGCTGCTCGACCCCGAGATTACCATCCGCTCGACCAAGGGGCAGGTGGAAAATCTGATGGCCGAGGTCGGGGCCGCCGCGGCAGCGGGGGAGCGCGTCCTCGTGACGACGCTGACGAAGCGGCTCTCGGAGGATCTCACCAGCTATTTGCGCGAGGCGAAGATTCGGGTGGAGTACCTGCACTCGGACATCGACGCGATCGAGCGGGTGGAAATCCTGCGCAACCTGCGGCTGGGCAATTTCGACGTGCTGATCGGCATCAATTTGTTGCGCGAAGGGCTTGATTTGCCCGAAGTCGCGCTGGTGGCGATCCTCGACGCGGACAAAGAGGGTTTCCTGCGCAGCGAGACATCGCTCGTCCAGACGGCGGGTCGCGCCGCGCGGCACGAGAAGGGCCGCGTGATCTTCTACGCGGATGTCATCACCGAATCGATCAAGCGCACGATGAACGCGGTGAGTTACCGGCGGCAGAAGCAGCTGGCGTACAACCAGGAGCATGGCATCACGCCGCGGAGCGTGACCCGCACGGCCCAGGCAAGCCTGCATGTGTACGACGGCTCGGGCGACAGCGGGGCGGACGCGGCGCTGGCCGAGACGGTGGACGACGTGGCGGCGGTCATCGCCGAGCTCGAGGACGAGATGCAGGAGGCGGCGGGCCGGCTGGAATTCGAGCGCGCGGCGTTGTTGCGCGATCAGATCAACTCGCTCAAGTCCGGCGATTTTCGGAAAACGGCGCGCCCGTCGGCGAAGGAATATCCGCGCGCCCGCCAGACCGCGGCGGCGGTCCGGGGCAAGCCGCGGCGGGGGTGAGTTTTGAATTCACCACAAAGACCTGACGCGGCGCAGCCGCAACCAAATGGAACAGACGGAGGGACCACGGGACGACGGGACCACCAGACCACGGACCAAGGGACCTGGACAACGGGCCAATGGGGAGACACGGAGACCCCGGCGCGACGCAGCCGCGACCAAGCGAATCAAGGCAGTGTTAAACGCTAATCCTCGCTAATCCCTGCCCGCCTCCGGCGGCGCCAAAGGCGGCCAGGGATTAGCGTTCCCAACGGATTGGGAGAATATGCACGCAGGAAAACAACATGATCAGACATAGTATTACAGAGACACGAAGAAGCGAAAGGCCCGCCGCGTGGCTTCCTTCGCTGACGGATCGAGTGCGGTGTAGGCGCGCCAGGAGCTGGGGCGCGTGCGCGAGT
>JACQWL010000478.1 GCA_016209255.1 Verrucomicrobiota bacterium | reverse complement strand
TGGACGACTGGCAGTCGTTTCACGCCGCGGTGCTGGCGTAGGAAACAGCGGAATGTGCAGGGCGTCGCTTGCCGGCGCCCGTTTTGCGTCTCATCGCGGGCGTCGGCAAGCGACGCCCCTGCTACTTCACCAGATCTTTCCTATGAGTTCAGAGCGCATTGCTTTCGTTGGAGTCGGCCGGATGGGGGCCAACATGGCTCGCCGGCTGAAAGACTGCGGTTACGCGGTCACCGCAGTTTACGATGTCAACACCGCCGGGGCCGACGCCCTCGCGGCCGAAATCGGCGCGACGAGCGCCCGCACCCTGGCCGGGGTAACGGCCGCGGCCGACGTGGTTTTCACCGTTGTCACCGACGATACGGCGCAGCTCGGCGTGTTTGCTGAATCGGGTGACTCGCTGCTGAACGGCGCGACGGGCAAGACCTTCGTCAACTGCGCCACCATCACTCCGGCCACGCACGTCGAGGTCGAGCGCCGCGCCAGGGCCGCCGGCGCGGCCACGCTCGAAGCCTGCATGGCGTCTTCGATCCCGCAGGCCCGGAACGGCACGCTTTACCTCATGTGCGGCGGCGAGACGTCGGTCTTTGCGCGGGTGAAACCGATCCTCGATCAGCTCAGTTCCGCCCTGCGCCACATCGGCGGCACCGGCCAGGCGGCGCAGGTCAAGGCGCTCGTCAACATGGTCATGAACATCAACACCGCCGGCCTCGCGGAGGGCCTCGGCCTCGGCGCCGCGCTCGGGCTCAACCTCGACATGCTGCGCGAGGTGTTTGCGCAGACTGGCGCGAACTCGCAGGTGCTCAAGACCGACGGCGAGGACATGCAGAATCGCGCGCACGATTGTTATTTCTCCGGCGCCCACGCGGCCAAGGACTCGACCATCGCCTGGATCCTCGGCGTGCAGGCCGGCCTCTACATGCCGCTCGCCGCCGCGACGAAGCAGCAATTCGACCGCATGGTTGCACTCGATCTCGGCCACCTCGACAAGAGCGGCGTCGCCGAACTGACCTTCAAGGGCCGGCGTGCGTGACGTGTCGCGAATGCCACCGGCGCCTTCTCCTTTGTGTCATTCTGAGCGGAGCGAAGAATCCACTTGGAGTTCCACCGCGCTTCAAAGGTGCGCAGATCCTGTTGGATTCTTCGCTGCGCTCAGAATGACAGCCTTTTTCTTCCGTCGTTTTCAAAACGCCCCCGCCTCATGAAAAAATCGCTCCTCGCCGCCATCCTCATCTTCACTGCTTTCGTCGGCAACGCCGTCGCTCTCGAATACAAGGCGATGAAGGACTGGGTGCGGCTCCCGGACGTCAACTCCAAGGCCACCAACCAGCACGGCGACGTCGCGGTCAGCGCCAAGGGCGAGGTCTACGTCAGCACGATGGATCCCGCCGCCGGCGTCCAAGTCTTCTCCGCAGACGGCAAACACCTGCGCAATGTGCCGGGCGCGCCGAACGACTTCCACGGTTTCGTGATCCGCAGGGACCAGGACGGCGAGTTCATTTACGGCCCGCGGCTCACCGCGCAGACGGTCGTGAAGATGACGCTCGAGGGCAAAGTGGTCCTCGAGATCCCCGCCTCGGCGATTCCGGACCAGTTCAAGAATGTCAATCCGCCGACCCGGAAGAACGCGAAGGGCGAGGTCTCTCCGAATCCCGACGGGGGGAAAACGTTCGTCCGCCTGACGGCGATGGACGTCGCGCCCAACGGCGACCTTTATGTGACCGACGGCTATGCGAGCGACTATGTCCACCAGTTCGATCGCCGCGGGAAATACATCAAATCGTTTGGCGGCAAGCAGGATCCCTACGGTTTCAAAACACTCCACAAGATCGCGGTCGATACGCGCTTCACCCCGGCGCGCATCATCGGGGTCGACCGCGCGAACGGGCGGGTCGTGCATCTCTCGCTCGACGGCGCTTTTCTCGGCGTCATTGCCACGGACATGCTGCTGCCCGCTGCGGTGGCCGTGCAAGGAGACTACGCGGCGATTGGCGAGCTGAAGGGACAAGTCACGCTCCTCGACAAGGCGGGGAAGGTGGCCGCCAGATTTGGGACCAACACAAACCCCGACGAGGCCGGCAAGAACGCGCCTGACCCCGCCAGGTGGGTGGTGGGCATCGTGACCGCGCCGCACGGTGTGGCGTTCAGCGCGAAGGGCGACGTGTTTGTTTCCGAGTACAGCCTCTTCGGCCGCGTGCACCGGTTCAACCGGCAGTAGCGGAATCGGCCGAGGTCTATTCACGGCGTCATATTCGTTTTCCGATCCCGGAGGGCCGAGCTCCGTCGCGGCCACTTCGTAGCCGGTGGTATTTCGACCTCGACGGTGCCCGGTCAGTGGTCAGGCGGGTTTGGCAAGTGCGCCTCACTTATCGGACCAAACCCCAAGCCGGTTCCCCGCAGGATCGATGTATTCAAATCGGCGGCCGCCTGGAAACGTAACGATCTCTTTTGCGATCTTCCCGCCCGCGTTGATCACGCACTCTCTCGCGGCTTCCAAATCAACGGTGAACAAGACCACCAACGTCCCTGCCGGGCGATGTGCGGGAGCCGCGCTGAAGCCGGAAGCCGTGCCACTGTCCTTGGTGTCAGAGTAGTCGTCACCCCAGTCCTGGAATGACCAACCGAAAACTTCCTTATAGAAGCGCTTGACCGCGGCAAACGATTGCGCGGACTGCGCCGGGAACTCGACGTAATCAATGTGATTCTCTCGTGGATCGATGCTCATAAATGGGGAGATTTGCTGAACGTCAGAGAAGAGCCACGGCCACCGAGCTGACGGCCAATGACCACAAATGATATGAAATCGAAATCTTATTCATCGACGAAGCCCCCGACTGCGGCCGTTGCGCTTTGGCGACTGGTTGGCGATTCAGAGGTCTTCGGGACGCAGTCCAGTGTGACGAGCAATACGAGCCAGCATCCGCGGACCGATCTCTTCGCCGTCATGAAACGCGAAGATGTAGTCGGCCCAACCATCGCGGGAGAGCACCTTATGGGACCCGGGCTGTCGTTTGATCCGCCACCCGATGCGCAGAAGGGCAGCGAGAACTGCCTTCGTCTTTCGAGCACCCCAAACACTCATGCTGCGACGGTAAAAACATGGCTGACCTCAGGCGGCTCTTCTCCGTGCTCAATCTTGTCGGCGAGCGCTCGCAAGACCAGCGCCTCAACTTTCGCAACTGCTTCTTTCTTAGAAGCGCCGTAGGCCATCGCTCCTCGCAGCGCAGGGACCTCGGCGATCCAGCGCCCGTCTTCTTCTCTTTCGATTTCCACGTGCATGCTATACGTGTGCGCATGACCCCTGCCGCCAGCAAGCGCCTTCTTCGCCGAGACGTCAGAGGTCAGCCGCGCGTGGACGGGCGCACAAGCCGTCTTTTCCCAGATGAAAAGGCCCGGTCGAACGGAGACGCGCCGTCCAGAATCGCAGCCCCGATCCGCGCGTTGGCTGTGGTGACTGGTTCGGCGATTGGGGGCGATCGACCATGGCGGTGATGAAAGGCGATTTTGTCCCGTGAAGAATCTCGGACATTTGGAGGGTAGGAAGATTTTATTGGCAGGAATATTTTCAGAGTCGAACCTCTTCCGGTCTGGAAATTTTCCTGCCCCGAAATCCCTGGTCGCCTTCGGCGCCGCCAAAGGCGGGTAAACTTCCTACGCGGGATTCCGGGCCTTGGCGCCCGAATGAGGGCACGCCCGGCGCGAACTCTCGGACGTACGAATCGCCACGGCTCACGAGTCGCTTTTACGCTCCTTGCCGAACAGTGTTATTCGTCGGAACTCAGTTCCGGTTTTGCAGGGAGTGCGGGGAGCTTCATGGGCGGAATCCGGCCGGGCCGGGGGAACGCGGAAATAGTTGAAGCCGCATATCAAAGGCTCCGCCACCCCAAATTTGAGCAGACGGAAGCGCTGACGTTCGGCTCCTCGGAATGCCTGCGGCCACGCAGCTGGTGCGACGCAGATTTGCACCCACATGATACACCCGACTTCGCCGAGGCCTCGACGGAGTTCGGCCCTCCGTGAACGGAAGGAATTTGTGACGCCGTGCATAGATCGCTCGACTCCGTTGCTCCCGGGCTGCGGCCTTGTCCCTCGCGACCGGCTTCACTTCACGGTTGGGAATCCGTCGATCCAAATCGTCCCACGCCGCCCCGCCGCGACGATTCTCAAACCTCCTGCGGGATTCGACCGGTGATGTTGAGTCACAGAGTTCACTGAGGACGAGCCAGAGTTCGCAGAGCAAGGCAGGATTCTCTGTGTCCTCCGATCGCCCCTCTGTGCGCTCTGTGTCAAAAGCTCCACCCTTTGGCTTGCCCGCCTCAGGCGGGCTGCGGCCGCAGGCCGCCGTGCGAAAACTGCGGGCTAAGGCAGCTTTGCCTGCACCAGTTTGCTCGCGACGCCAAAGTCGATCAACCCGGCCTCGGGCCGTTTCTTGAGCGCGCCAATCACCCTGCCCATGTCCTTCTTCGACTGCGCCCCCGTCTCCTGGATCGCCTCGGCAATCAAGGCCTCCACCCGCGCCAGATCGAGCCCCTTGGGCAGGTATTTTTCCAACGTTCGAATCTCCGCCTCGTTGGCGGCGACCAGGTCGGCCCGGCCGCCCCGCTCGAAATCGGCCTTCGCGTCGGTCAGATTCTTCACCGCCTTGCGCAACGTCGCGATCGCCAGCGCATCGTCGATCTCCTTGTTGGCATCCATCGCGGCTCGCTTGATGCCCGCGTCGGCGGTGCGGAGCGCCATGGTCGTGGCGGCGTCACGGGCCTTCATGGCGGTTACAATATCGGCGCGGAGGGTTTCGTAGAGGGTCGGCATGGGAAGATGAGGAGCGCCATGCCTAGCGGACAATTGGCCCCGCCGGAAGCGATAACTGCGCACGCCCGGCAAAAAGGGCGCCGCGCCGTTTTGATTCGTCCCCGGCCGGCGAACGGATTTGATGGCCGGCATGACTCCCCTGCCCTCGCGCAATGTCCTCGGTGGCCCGCTGAAATCATGTTCGAACGAACCGTTGACCGGCTTCTTCCGCAACGGCCGGTGCGACACCTGCGCCGAGGATGAAGGCTGCCACACCGTGTGCGTCGAGGTGACGGCCGAATTTCTCGCGTTCAGCGCGGCGGCCGGCAACGATCTCTCGACGCCGCGGCCCGAATATCATTTTCCGGGTCTGCGGCCCGGCGATCGCTGGTGCGTGTGCGCCGCCCGCTGGCTCGAATGCGTTGACGCCGGGGTCGGCGCCCCGGTGGCGCTCGCAGCCACCCACGAGCGCACGCTGGAGATCGTGCCGCTCGAATTGCTGCAGCAACACGCGACGGCATGACCGCTGAGCGGCCCGGTCGTCGCCGGTCCCAGGAAAACAATTGCACCGAAATTAACCGGACGACGCGCCCGCCGATCAAGAGTAGAGTTGCCGCATGACCACCCGCGCGCTCTTCCACATTGTGCCACTGCCTTACGGGATCGTGCGACTCGCCCGGCACGCCACATTCTGCGCAAATCACGCCGTCCATTGCATTCACGTGCGGTCGCCGACCTCCGGTTGCTTCACGTTCAAGATCGAGCGAGCCTGACCTGCCATGCGCCTGACCAACGCCACCATGTACGCCCGGGTGCTCGCCAGCGACGCGAGCTACAACGGCCGATTTTTCTTCGGGGTCACCTCCACCGGCATTTACTGCCTGCCCGCGTGCAAGGCGCGGAAGCCGCGGCCGGAGAACGTGCGGTTTTTCCCGACCTGTGAGGCGGCCCGCGCCAGCGGCCTCCGGCCCTGCCGGAAGTGCCACCCCGACGACTTCGCGCGCGGCGCCGATCCCGTGCTCGAGACCATCGAAACCCTCGTCGCCGAAATGCGCGCCGCCCCTGCCGCCTTCGCCGACATCCGCGCCATCGTGCGCCGCTCCGGCTTCGGCGCGACGCGCGTCTTCGAACTGTTCCGTCAACACTACCACGCCACCCCGGCGGACCTCCTCCTTCGCGCGCGGCTCGACGCCGCGAAAGCCCGCCTGCTCTCCAGCGGCGCCGGCCTCGCCGAGATCGCCGGTGAAGTCGGATTCGAATCGCTCTCCGTCTTTCACCATCACTTCCGCCAGCGTCACGGCCTCACGCCTGCGGCCTATCGCGAACTCCGCACCACGCGCAGCTTCGAACTCGCGCTTCCACCCGGCTTTCCGCTCGGCTACCTCCGCCGCGCCCTCAGCCGCGACCGGCACAGTCTGACCGAGCGCCTCGTTGGCGACACCTACACTGCCGCCGTCTGGCTTTCGACCGGCCCCGCGCTGCTCACTCTCGAACTCGCACCTGCCACGATTCGGGCGGAAGTCTCCACCGGCGCCAACCCTGAGGCCCACACCCTCGTCGTCGGCCTGCTCGGCCTCGAGCAAGATGCGGCGGCCTTCGCGCGTCTGGCGAAAAAGCTCGGCCTCGCCCGCCTCGTCGCCGGCCGGCCGGAATTGCGCATCAGCCAGACGCCGTCGGTCTTCGACGGCCTGCTGTGGTCGATCATCGGGCAGCAGATTAATTTTCCCTTCGCCTGCCAGATAAGGCGCCGGCTCGTCGAACTCACCGGCCGGCCGCTCGCCGGGGGCCTCCGTGCCCCGCCCACGCCCGAGGCGATCGCCGCGCTGGCGCCGGCCGATTTGCTCCCGCTGCAATTTTCCCGGCAAAAGGCCGGCTACGTCGTCGCCCTCGCGCGGCTCGTCGCCGAGGGCAAACTCGATCTCGCCGCGTTGCGCACCATGTCGGCCACGCGTGCCGAACGCACCCTGCTGGCCATTCGCGGGCTCGGACCGTGGTCGGTGAACTATCTCATGATGCGCTCGCTTGGTTTTCCCGACTGCGTCCCCCTCGGCGATACCGGGGTCACGAGCGGGCTCAAGGCGCTTTTCAACCTCGAGGAACGCCCCGACATCGATGCCACGCGCCGGCTGATGGGGGTGTTTTCGCCCCACCGCAGCCTGGCGACGGCGCACCTCTGGCAATTCAATCAACCGCTTCCAACATGAACCTTTTTTTTGACACCTTTCGCACCCCGCTTGGCGACTTCTCCGTCGCGGTCGACGAAGCCGGCGCCGTCGTCGCCACCGCCTTCGGCGCCCGGGACGCCCTGGGTGGCCGGGCAGGAGTTTGTCATCTAATGGATGACAAATCCCGGGTGGCCGCGGCGCGGGAACAAGTGCTCGCGTATTTTGCCGGCAAGCGGACGGACTTCGACCTGGTCCTCGCGCCGCAGGGCACGCCGTTTCAGCAACGGGTCTGGGCCGCGCTGCGCCAGATTCCTTTTGGCGAGACGCGCAGTTACGGCGCACTCGCCGCGCAGCTCGGAAACCCCTCCGCCTCGCGCGCCATTGGCCGGGCGAACGCCACCAACCCGATCTGCCTCATTGTGCCTTGTCACCGCGTGATTGGCGCGGATGGCTCGCTCACCGGATTTGCCTTCGGCGAAGCCATCAAGCGGCGGCTGCTCGAACACGAGCGCGTGCCCGCGTTTTGCGCCGCGTGAATCGGCCGGGCTTCTCTACCGGTCGTACCGGAGTCGCCTGAACGATTCCGTTGGCTTGAGGTGGCGACGCGATCCGCCGGAGGCGGACAAGCCCCTGTGCGTCCTCCGGCGCATCCGGGCGCGTTTCTCCGGCGGACACGGCCGAACGGCGCCCGCCCGCCTTCGCCAATCCGCCAAAGGCGGACAAGGGCTTGCTCGTCCTCCGGCGAGCTCCGGCGCGCCGCTTGACCACAGCCACGTCGTAGCCCGAAGGGCGAAGACGGGAGGTCGCCGTC
>JACQWL010000475.1 GCA_016209255.1 Verrucomicrobiota bacterium | reverse complement strand
CTGGGCTTAAAATTTGTCCGAGTCATTGCGAGAAACGTGGTGGTGATAGTTCATGAAAAATCAGACGGAGAGCCGGTTTTCTCCGTGGCCAATCTGACTGGGCGGGATCTGGGCTCTCGGAAAATATTTTTCCGCGCGATGATCGTTTTTGGGCGGCGTTTTGCGCGCTATGGGATGAAGCCCGTTTCCGGGCGCCGTTTCTCTCGTCAACCGCACATCCGTTCACGAAAATGAAAAACCCATTCGTCCCCGCCACCCTCATCGTCACCGTCGGCTATCCCGCCGCGCTCGCCGCGGAGATCGCCGGGGTTCTTCCGTCCAGTGGGCTGAGTTTTTCGGCCTTCATCGGTTTCTTCACCGCCTCCAGCGTCCTTGCGATCGCCTGCCGGGATTACGCGCGGAAGCCGGCCGGCGATGCGCCGCGCTCCCGCAAAGCCGCGACCCAACCCGCCGTGGCCGCGCCTCCTGCTCCCGCCAGCGACACCGCCTGGGTTCACCAAACGCTTTCGGCGTAACCGCACTGTTTTACGATTGCCGCGGGGGCAGGCATTGCCACGCTCGCGGCAGTCGTCCTTCCGCATTCCACGCGTCCCCGCCATGAGCAAGACGTTTCCGAGCGAAGAGGCGCTTTTTGCCGACGCGCTCGCGCAGCCCCCGGCCGAACGCGGTGCGTTCCTCGCTCAAGCGTGCCACGGCAATGACGCGCTGCGGGCCCACCTCGCCGGACTGCTCGCCGCCAACGATGTGCCCGGGAGCCTCCTCGAGTCGCCCATCACTGTCCGGTCCGCGCCGCTGCCCGACCTGTCCGCCATAGGCCTGGCGACGGCGGAGGAAAACCCCGGCGACCTGATCGGCCGGTACAAACTCCTCGAAAAACTCGGCGTGGGCGGCTGCGGAGTCGTCTGGATGGCCGAGCAGGCGGAGCCCGTTCGCCGCCGTGTCGCCCTCAAGGTGATCAAAGCGGGCATGGATACGCGCGAGGTGATCACCCGGTTCGAGGCGGAACGGCAGGCGCTCGCGATGATGGATCATCCCGGCATCGCCAAGGTGCTGGATGCCGGCGCGACGGGCGCGGGCCGGCCGTACTTCGTGATGGACCTCGTGCGCGGCGTGCCGATCACGAAATACAGCGACGAACAGAACCTGGGCATTCGCGCGCGACTCGAGCTGTTCATCCGCGTATGCGAGGCGGTACAACACGCGCATCAAAAGGGGATCATCCACCGCGACCTCAAGCCGTCGAACATCCTCGTGTCGCTCCACGAATCGGTACCGCTGCCCACGGTGATCGACTTCGGGATCGCGAAAGCGATTCAGGGCCGGCTCACCGATGCGACGTTGTTCACCTCCTACGATCAGATCATCGGCACGCCGGCGTACATGAGCCCGGAGCAGGCCGACACCCGGGGGCTCGATATCGATACGCGCAGCGACGTTTACTCGCTCGGCGTCGTGTTGTACGAGCTCCTGGCCGGACGGTGTCCGTTCGATCCCGGCTCGCTCGACTCGCCGAACCGCGACGAGATCCGCCGGCTAATCCGCGAGGTCGAGCCACCGAGGCCGTCGACGCGTTTTTCAACCCTCACGGGCGCGGACCGCGCCACCGTCGCCCGCCGGCGCGGCACCGATCCCGCGCGACTCCCGGTCTTGCTGGCGGGCGATCTCGACTGGATCGTGATGAAGGCGCTGGAGAAGAATCGCACCCGGCGCTACGACACGCCCACGGCGCTGGCCGAGGACATCGCGCGGCACCTGCGAAACGAACCCGTGGCGGCGCGGCCGCCCGGCCGTTTGTATCGCTGGGGGAAGTTCATGCGTCGCAACCGGCTTGCGGTCTCGATGGCGGCGACGATCGCGCTCACGCTGGTGGCGGGCACCGCGATCAGCATCGCGCAGATGGTGCGGGCCAGAGGCGCCGAACGGGCGGCCAGCGCGGCATGGAGCCGCGTGACGGACGAACGCGCGCGCGCCGACGACCTGCTGACCTTCATATTCGAGGACTTGAAGGAGCCTCTGGCCCGGATTGGCGAGCTTGGCGTGCTCGACCGCGTGATTGAAAAGGCGATCGCCTATTTCGCGTCGCACGACCCGCGCGAGCTGGACGACCGCGCGCTCGTGCGGCACGTGACGGCACTGAACCAGCTCGGCGGACTGCGGATGGATCAGGCGCGGTATCCCGAGGCGGAGCAGGCTTACCGCGAAGCCCATGTGCGGGCCGCGCTGATCGTTGTGCGCACCCCGGGGGATGCGGCGGCGTTGTGGGCGCGCGGCCAGGCCGAGTGGGGCAACGGTTTTGTCCGCTACAAGCGGGGTCAAATGCCGGCGGCGCGTGAGTGGTTTGCCCGCGAGCGCGCGACCCGCGAAGCGCTCGTCGCACTCGAACCGGGCGATCCGAGGTGGCAGCGGGAACTCGCCAAACAGGCACACAACCTCGCGGCCATTGAAATGGAACACGGCGACATGGAACTCGCGCGCGCGAGTTTCCGCGCCGAACTGAGCGCCCTCGAACTGCTCGCGGCCGCGAGCCCGCGCGATCTGGAACTGCAGAACACAATGGCCATTGTGACCTCCTTCTTGGGGAGCTGCGCGGAAGCAGCCGGGGATTTTGCGGAGGCCGCGCAGCGATTTGCCGAGCAGACTTCGCGGCTCGAGTCGATTGGGCGGGCAGAACCAGGCAATCGGCACTGGAGGTACAAGCAGGCGGACAGCCTTTCGTCCGAGGCGGGTGTGTTCGCGATCACGGGCCGGCGGTCCGAGGAGGCCCGGCATCTGGCGCAGGCCCGCGAGCTTCTGTCGCCGCTCGTGGAACACGATGCCACGAATCAGCGGTGGCGGAGGGCGCTCGCGGTGGTGAACCTGCGGCAGGCGCAGCTTGCGCAGGCGGAGGGCGACACCACGCGCGGCCTGCAACTGGCCCGGGCGGTGCGCCGCGAGGTGGAGACGCTGGCGGAAAAGGAACCGTCGGATCTCTGGGCTCAATACCGGCTCCCCATGGTGCTGCGCGTGGAAGCGGAACTGCAGCACGCGGCCGGCGCGCCGGAAGCCGGCGCGACCGCGGCGCGTGCGGTCGACGCCGGCGAGCGGCTCATCGGCCGCGAAGGCGCCACGAACGTCCATCGCGCCGAGCGGGCCGCCGCGGGCGTAATTGCGGGCCGGGTAGCCGCCGCGCAGGGCAACCGCCCGGCCGCTGAAGCCCACTGGCAGCGGGCCCACTCGATGCTCGGGCCGATCGATCCAAAGTGCAGGGACTGGCGGATCCTGGATCCGGCCGCCCGGCTCGCGCGGCTGCTGGGACGCAACGAGCACGCGGCCGCAATCATATCGACGCTCGAGGAATTCGGCTATGTGCCGCTCGAGCCCTGGCCGCAGCCGCTGACATCCGTTTCCGCCAGTAATACAAACGCCAAACTAAAATAAGGAGAATCGCATCATGCCTGCCGCCGAATTCGAACTTAGAGTGGACTTCAGAGATTTTGTTGCCGGGAAAGGCGCCTTTAGTCCGTACGAAATACGCTCGCTCAACAACGTGGCCGGTGTCGACTTGCACGTTGGCCACTATCAGAAACCGGGGGAGGCGAGGCCCACCACGGTCAGAATCAGTGTCGACCAAGCCGTTCTCCAATTCAAGATTGTGGGCCTGGACGGCAATGTGGGTGCGTACCATCCGATCGGTATCGGTTTCACCCGGGCCGACGGAACGCGCCCCAATGGCATACCGTTCACCACGGCAGACCGACGTCTGACGGGAAGCCCGTTCAAGGCAGTGAGGATGAATGAGCGAGGGAGCACGATCGAAATCACTTCCGCGCGGATAAAGGACCTCCCCTCCATTGATAAGACTAACAAGAAGGCCAGAACCCATACGACGTACAGGTTCGTGGTTTTTATACAGGAAACCGAGACCGGTCTATACGGCGTCATCGATCCGGAGATCGAAAATCCCAACTAAACACACCCGCCCGGGTCCGCCGCACCGTCCAGGAGGCCCGGGCACCGGGTTCGATCTTCGAGTTGGCCGCGTGGCGTGTCCGGTCGGCCCTGCGGCCGGACCGGGGCTGCCCGCGGGGCCGGCGACGGAGTGATGTCGACTCCCTGCCGATCTCGAAAGCTCCTGGCTGGAAATGTGCAGTCGAGGGCCGGAAATAAGCGGCTCCCCAGCCGCGATCCAAGCCCAGGTTCTTGAAACGCGGAGCACGCGGAGAGCGCGGAGGCCTGCCCGCTTTGGCGGGACCAAACGACTCTCCGCGACCTCTGTGTCCTCTGCGTTTAGAAACTGTCCGGGTCATTGCGACAAACATGTCGGTGATAGTTCGTGATTGGTCAGATGGAGAGATGGTTTTCTCCGTGGTCAATCTGACTGGGCGGCATCTGCGCCCTCGAAAAATATTTTTCCGCGCGATGATCGTTTTTGGCCGGCGTTTTGCGCGCTATGGGTTGTAGCCCTCTGCTGTCCAGCAGAGCGGGCATTTCCTCTCCCATTTTCCGGGATGCCCCCGGGAAGAAACCAAAAAAACAAATGAAACCCATGCCCCATCTGTTCCGCGCGACCGACCTTTCGCTTGTCGGCCTGCTCGTGGCCCTCGCCGGTTGCGCCGCCACTCCCGTCAGCCAGTCCACCCGCGTGGCAGGGCTGCCGTCATCGTTCGCCACCACTGACAGCGGCGACTCCAAAACGCCGGTCCCGTTGCGCACTGTGGCGCCGGAGTACCCATACGACATGAGGCGCAGCGGCCTTTCGGGGGTCGTCAGCGTGCTCTGCTTGATCGACGAAAACGGCCGCGTTCAGGACCTCCAGGTCCAAAAAACGACCGATCCCGCCTTCAACCAGGTGGCGCTGGCGGCGGTCAAACAGTGGACGTTCCGGCCCGCGCAGCGTGACGGCATCGCGGTCCCGGCGCGAGTCAGTATCCCGATCAAGTTCATCTCCCGCGAACCGTAGGGGTGGAATCGGAAAACGGATCCTCCGCCTCCTGGCCGGCCGCGCGCGTCGTGATCACACGCGACGCGCGCCCGGCTGGTCCAAAGCCGCGAACGCGAAAGCCGCCGCAGCGCGTAATTATGGTCGAGTTCCCATTGACGGAGGTCGTAACTGACCGAACTCCAATCCCGCACGCCGGACATCCAGCCCCGGTTGCATCCCTGCAGTCTTCCATGAAAACCGCCCATGCGGTTATGAGCACCGCCGTGGTGCATTTGCCCGGTCGGAATGCTGGCCCGGCCGGATTGTGGCGTTTGCTGAACGGCTCGGCGGCGAAGCGCCCCGCAAACCCACCGAAACCGGCGCGTCCACCGAGGGACGACATACTTTTTCGAACACGGCCGTATCCTGCGGCCGGATTCCGCCCCCACCATGAAAACGCCTGTTGTTTCACTCCGCGGTGCTGTGTTCTCAGCATTCGCGTTTGTTGCCACCACGCTCGGTGTCTCCCTCGTCGTCCAGAGCAGGGCGGCCGAAGGACCAACCCAGGGCCAGCTGCTCGAAATCTCTGTGGTGATCATCAAGCCCGACAAGGTGGCCGAATATGAGCGGCTGCAGAAAGAGGAGGTGAACCCCGCCCTGCAAAAAGCCGGGTGGGGGGCGCGATCTTACTTCAAAGGCGGCTTCCTGAATGAAGGCTATCTTTATGGCACCGCCGTCCCGATCGAGAGTCTCGCGTTTTTCGACGAGCAGCGACCGCTGGAGAAGGCGCTCGGCAAGCCGGCGGCGGATGCCCTGATGGCTCGCATTGCCGCCTGCCACATCAGCAAACGGGCTTTCGCCACCCGCCAGGTGCCGGATTTGAGCTGGGGCCAGCTCTTCTCCCCGGTTGCCGTTGTCGTCACCAACCGCCTCGCACCCGGGCGAAAGTCCGAGTACCTGAAATTCCTGCGCGAGCACCTGGTCCCCGTCATTCGCAAGTCCGACATCCTGGGATTTACCGTCGAAGAACACGTGCTTGGCGGCAACGTAGACGAAGTTTACACGCTTGGGTTTTGGCGGAACTATGCTGCCTTGGACAAGGGGCTGGCGGCCAGACAGGTGTTGGGCGAGCAAGCCTACGAAAAGCTCCTGCAAAAACTTCCGATCGGCGTGGTGCTCGAGCGTGAGGCCCGCGTGATTGAGTTCCGTGAAGACCTGAGCTTTGGCCCGGCCGTCAAGAGGACTGAGACGAAATTGACGGGCGATCCCTGGATCGGCACCTGGGAACTGAACCTCGCGAAGTCGCGTTTCAGTCCCGGCCCCGGACCGAAAAGCGAAACGCGGACCTATGTCGCGACGGCAGAGGGTGAACGGGCGACTTACGCCGAGGTCGACGCCGAAGGAAAACAAATCCGCAGCGAATCAACCTACAAGTTCGACGGGAAGGACGCCCCCATTACCGGTTCCCCCGACGAGGATACCATGGCGTTAAAGCGCACCGGGCCTTCGTCCATCGCGGCCACGGTCAAAAAGGATGGCAAAGTCGTCCGTACCGCGACACGGGTGGTCTCGATGGACGGAAAGACCCTGACCGTCACGTTCAAAGGTACCAATGCGAAAGGGCAACCGGTCGATGACTGGTGGGTTTTCGACCGGCGATAGCCAGGATATTTCGCACCGCAGGACATGGCCGCAACCGAAAGGAATGCCCCGGACATTTTGACCGCGGATAGCGCGGATAAAGCGGATAAGAACAGACCTGCCTGCCGAAGCCTCTGCCTATGCGTGCTCGCACGCAGACACGTCGGCGCAGGCAGACGCACCGCCGAAGGCATCCGCGAATTCCGCGTAATTCGCGTGTCAATGGATGGAAAAGGATCGTCGCAGCCCACGTGCATTTTCAGGGATAGTATTACAGAAACACGAAGAAGGAGAACATCACACCATGGAGGCCTTCCCTGTGCCTTTGTGCCTCTGTGGTTTTCCCACTGAAACTCAATCGGTCTGTCCCCAATAACCAACGTCAGTCGTTTCCCCCATGAAATCGCTACTATCATTCGCAGCGCTACGGTGCTGCCTGCCCGCCCTGCTGGGCGTTTCGTTCGCCGGCGGCGCCTACGCGCAAAATCCCGCCGATCCACCGAAAAACCGGATGCTGACTCTTTCCTATCTGAAGCCGGAGCCAGGCAAAACCGCCGACTACCTCAATGTCGCGCAGTTGTGGAAGCCGGTCCACCAGGATATGGTGAACAAGGGACGACTCACCTCATGGAAACTGTATGCGGTGAGCTGGCCCAATGGCGAAGAGCAGGAATATGACCGCCTCGCGCAAGCGGGTGAAGGGCCAGCTCTGGCGGCTCGTCGATCAGACCGCGGCTCGACAGCTCACCACCGGCCGGTAATCCGAAAATTTCATGGAGACGCGGTGCACTGCAATCTCTGAAAATGCACGCCGGCGGTGGCCATCCATTCAACCGCAGAATTCGCAAACCACGCGGAAGAAAAAGCCAAAGGAATCCGCTTCTCCGGTGTTTTTTCTGGTTCCGCGTATTCCGCGTGTTCCGCAGTTAAAGAAGATCCGGGACATTTCATTCGGATGGTTTTGAAAATGGGGGCGATTATTCGACCGCAGGACGGTAGACCATAGGCTCGCAATCCACGGGCGGGGGCGTAAGCTGCCAACATGACAATCACCAAAACCATCCCGGCCGAGGGATTGAAGGGCCTCGATGTGCATCAGGGCGACACGCTGCACATTCTTGCGGTCATGGATTCGGCGATTCTGGTGCAATTCAGCCGAAACGAACCCGCGAGTTCCGAACCGCCCGGCAAGGCCAGCGAGTGGCTGCGCACGGCCAAGGGCAGTGTGCAACTTGCTCCCGATGAGTCTCCTGACGATGCGCGCATGGGTTACTACACAACGAAGTTTGGACTCAATCGTTGAGGCGGGATGCGCGTCTTTTTTGACACCAACCAAGGAAATGGGCTCGGACGCCGCCCATTGAGCCGGGATCATGCAGTCGGCTGCGAATCTCCTCTTGGTTTTGAAAACCGAATAGTGCAGCGGTAGGCAGCCATTCGCGTTTATTCGCGCCGATTCGCGGTTTCTCACTGCAACGTTCCGAATAAGCCGGGCGCTCCCGCCCACCGGCACCCATGATGACGGAGCGGCCGCTGCTCCGTCGCCCCAGGCTTTCGTTCTCCACGTGAATCAGTATTTGAGCCAGGATTGGTATCCGTGCTATCCTGCCAGAGGCGGGCAAAGCCGCGAAACTTGTGCGCCTCCGGCGCATCCGCGGTAAACTGGAATGGACGGTTAGGAGAGTGATTCGCAAAATATTCTTCCGCGCGATGATCGTTTTTGGCCGGTGTTTTGCGCGCTATGGGATGGAGCCCGTTTCCGGGCGCCGTTTCCCAAAAAAACCGCACATCCGTTCACGAAAATGAAAAACCCATTCGTCTCCGCCACCCTCATCGTCACCGTCGGTTATCCCGCCGCGCTTGCCGCGGAACTCGCCGGGGTTCTTCCGTCCAGTGGGCTGAGTTTTTCGGCCTTCATCGGTTTCTTCACCGCCTCCAGCGTCCTTGCGATCGCCTGCCGGGATTACGCGTGGAAGCCGGCCGGCGATGCGCCGCGCGCCCGCAAAGCCGGGACCCGACCCGCCGTGGCCGCGCCTCCCGCTCCCGCCGGCCCCACCGCCTGGGTTCACCCTACGCTTTCGGCGTAACCCCACGGTTTTACGATTGCCGCGAGCCCTGGCCGTTGCCACGCTCGCGGCGGTCGTCCTTCCGCATTTCACGCGTCCCCGCCATGAGCACGACGTCCGTACGCGACGAAGCGCTTTTTTCCGCCGCCCTGGCCCGCCCGGCGCACGAACGCGCCGCTTTTCTCGACGGCGCCTGCGGCGGCGACATCGCGTTGCGCGCCCGCCTCGCCGCCCTGCTCGCAGCCCACGAAGGCCCCGAAAGCCTGATGGCTGCCCCCGCGTTGGCCCGCCCTGCCACACTGCCGGACGTGTCCTCCACAGGCTTGGCGAAGGCGGACCTGTCCGCCGTCCTGTCCGCCGTAGCATTGGCGAAGGTGGAAGGCTTGGCGAAGGCAGACCTGTCTGCCATAGGCTTGGCGAAGGCAGAGGAGAAACCGGGCGACCGGATCGGCCTGCCCGCCATAGGCTCGGCGAAGGCGGGCCGTTACAAGCTGCTGCAGCAAATCGGCGAAGGCGGGCCCCTGTCCTCCGACCTGTCCGCCATAGGCTTGGCGGCGACGGAAGCCAATGTCGGCGACCGCGTCGGCCGATATAAACTCCTTCAAAAGATAGGCGAGGGCGGCTGCGGCATGGTCTGGATGGCGGAGCAGGAAGAGCCCGTCCGCCGCCGCGTCGCGCTGAAGGTGATCAAGCTCGGCATGGACACCAAGGCGGTGGTCGCGCGCTTCGAAGCCGAGCGGCAGGCGCTCGCGATGATGGACCACGCGAACATCGCGAAAGTGCACGACGCCGGCGCGACGGAAATCGGCCGGCCGTTCTTCGTGATGGAACTCGTGCGCGGGATTCCGATCACGAAATACTGCGACGAAAACCACCTCACTCCGACCGACCGGCTCGAGCTGTTCATCAAGGTCTGCCAGGCCGTGCAGCACGCGCACCAGAAGGGAATCATCCACCGCGACCTGAAGCCGTCGAACATCCTCGTGACGGTAAACGACGGCGCGCCGACGCCGAAGGTAATCGACTTCGGCATCGCCAAGGCGACGCAAGGCCGGCTCACGGATGCGACCGTCTTCACCGCCTTCGAGCAATTCATCGGCACGCCGGTTTACATG
>JACQWL010000060.1 GCA_016209255.1 Verrucomicrobiota bacterium | reverse complement strand
TTTCCACCTCGTATGACGGGCGTCGGCAAGCGACGCCCCTACATCGCGACTGAATCGTTACGGCTCAGGGCGCGGGCGGCAGAGTCGCGGTCTTCTCGGCGCGGACGGCGGCGAGGCCGCGGTTTTCGTCGACGAAGAGGGTGAGGAGAAGCCCGGTGACGAGGAAGCCGACGAGGACGAGAAGGGCGGCGGTGGTGCCGAGGGTGTCCTTGGCGAGGCCGAACGGGATGGTGAGGACGGCGGCGAGCTTGAAAACGAGGCCCCAGAGGCCGAAGAACTCGGCCGCACGGTCGGCGGGCGTGAGGTAGCCGACGAAGGCGCGGTTGGCGGAGCCAAGGGAGCCGAGGCCGAAGCCGATGAAGTTGCCGATCACCCAAAGCGGCCAGCGCGGATAGGCGGCGGGGTTGGCCGCGCCAGAACGAAGCCACGAGAAGAGGGCGAAGCCGAGGGCGGCGGCGATCCACACGCCGAGGAGAAGGAGCGTGGTGCGCTTGTGGCCGAGGCGGTCCTGGAAGAACGTGGGGAGCAGGGTGCCGACGATGCCGGAGACGGTGATGACCGCGACGAAGAGGACGAGTTGGACGTCGTTAAAGCCGAACTCCGCGGCGAGGATCGAGGCGAACATCACGATGACGGTCATGCCGGTGCCGTAGAAAAGGGAGGCGGCGAGGAGGATGGCGAGGTCGCGGAAGCGCGCGGCTTCGCGGATTGTGGTGGCGAGGCGACCGACGCTGTCGGCCACGAGGCGACGGGCCGGCGCGCCTGGGGCGGCCGGGCGTTCGCGGAGCCAGAGGAGGGTTGGCAGGGCGAAGGCGAAAAACCACAGGCCGGCGAAGACGAAGATCGGCCGCCAGCGGTCGGGGGTTTCGAGGTGGAAGCCGAGCATGAGGCCCGCGGTAATGATGAGGAGCAGAAGGGCGGCGGCGTAGGCGCACGCCCAGGAGAAGCCCGACACGCGGCCGAAATGCTCGCGGGCGCAGAGTTCGGGCAAGAAGGAGGCGAGGAAGTTTTCGCCGATGGAAAACATGAAGTTGGCCGGGATGTAGAGGGCGATGGCGAGCGCGATCTGGCCCGGCTGGATGAGCGCGAGCGCGCAGGTGAACGCGGCACAGGTGAAACCGGTGAAGAGGAGGCTGGCCTTCTTCCACGCGCGGGCATCGGCCAGGGCGCCGGCGAAGGGCGACACGATGACGACGAGGAGCATGCTCGCCGCATAGGTGAGCGACCAAAGCAGGTCGTCGCGGGCGGGGTCACGGACGACGATTTTTTGAAAAAAGATCGAGAAGAGAAGCGTGTTGACGATGAGCGTGAACGACTGGTTGGCGACGTCGAAGGAGATCCAGTTCCAGAGCTGCCTCTGGCCGGGCAGCCCGCGCAGCGGGTAGAAGCGGGAAAGCCTAGAGGGGCGCACAGCGGGAAACTGCCGCGCGGTGCGCCACCTGGGAAGTCCGAAGTGGCGCGGGAGAGCGGGCCGCCCGACAGACGGTGGTGGTCGGAGCAGCCTTGAGCCGCGAGGCGAAGAGCCTAACATCGCCCGCTCCCGTCCATCGACCTGATCGTTCGCCATGAAATACCGCCACCTCGCCATCGCCAATTCCGATGACCTACGATTCGGCCATGCGCCCAAGCCGCTGCTCACCCGCCACGGGCTGCATCTCGGTGGCGGGCTGGTTTACCCCGAACTCAACTTCACGCTTCCCCCGATGGTGGTCTCCGCCGCCACCCTGCCGGTGGTGGCCCGGCACTATCGGGAGATCATCGCCGATGCGCTGCGACGCGCCGTCGAACTCGAGGCGCCGGGTGTGGTGATCGAGTTTGAAACCGTGCCGCCGATGACGGCCACGCCCGCCATCGGCCTCGAAATTGTGCAAATCCAGATCGCCGGCATGGAGGATGCGCGGACCCGCCACGGATTGCCGACGGTCCTGCGCGTGACGCCGAACGACAACCGGGAATTCGCCCGCCCGCCGGTGATGCGGTCCGGCGAGCATTGGGAGCGCATGCTCGAATTGTTCGAGGGCGCCGCCCGCGCCGGCGCCGAGTTGCTCAGCATCGAATCCGTCGGCGGCAAGGAACTGCACGACGAGGCGCTGATGAACTGCGATCTCGGGCAGGTGATCTTTTCCCAATGTGTGCTCGGGGTGCGCGACATGGAATTTCTCTGGCGGACACTCGCCGGGATCGCCGGGCGCCACGGCGTCGTGTGCGCCGGCGACACCGCGTGCGGTTTCGGCAACACCGCCATGGTGCTCGCCGAGCAGAAAATGATTCCGCGGGTTTTTGCGGCTGTGGTCCGGGCGATCAGCGCCGTGCGTACGCTGGTCGGCTACGAACACGGTGCGATCGGTCCCGGCAAGGACTGCGGGTACGAGAATCCCTATTTGAAGGCCATCACGGGTTACCCGATGGCGATGGAAGGAAAGACGGCCGCGTGCGCTCACTTCAGTCCGCTGGGCAACATCGCCGCCGCCTATGCCGACACGTGGTCCAACGAATCCGTGCAGCACATCCGGCTGCTCGCGGGCATGGCGCCGACCTGCTACCTCGAGCAGTTGATCTACGATTGCCGGCTGATGAACCGGGCGCTGGCCGAGGGGAAGGCCGCCGCCCTCACGCTGCGGCGCTGGCTGGTGGACTCCGATGCCGCGCTCGATCCCCAGGCCTGGGTGTTGACGCCGGAAAACGTGATGGCCATCGCCCGCGCCATCGTCAGTGCGCCGGATCATTACCAGGCGGGTGTCGGCGCGGCCCGCTGCGCCGTGGAGTTGCTGCGCGCCGGCCACGCCGCCGGCCGCCTCAAGATCGCCGACCGCGAACTCCGTTTCCTCGTTACGATGCGCGCACAGTTGGACGACCTGCCTGCGGACGAGGCGACGTTCATCGCCCGGCAGATGGCCGTGGCCGATCCCGAAAAATATCTTCCGGCGGAGTATGGTCTGGCGTGAACGCGCCGCGATCGAGAGAACTCATCGTGCCAACCGAGCTTCCATCCAGCGGCGCCGCGTCAGCGGGCGGGACGATCGTACCGCACTGCGTATTTGTGTCCGGGCCACCCCGCGCGGGGAAGACGCGCTGGCTGCAACAGCGCATCCGCACCCTGGCCGCCGGGACGCCGCCGGCCCGTTGCGCTGTGCTGCTCGCCGAAGAAGGGCGCACGCGCTGGGAAAATTTCGTCCGCGAGGTGCCGCGGGTGGCCGTGCACCGACTCGTACTGCCCTGTTTGTGCTGTCCGGGGCTGGCAAACGCGCCGTCCGCCATGCAGCGCCTCGCCGCATCGAGCGGCGCCGACTGGCTCTTCGTCGAAGTGCCGGCCCTCGCGGCAGCGGGTGTCATCGCCGAATTCGACCGGGTGCTGGGCTGGCCGCGGCAGGTCGTGATCTGTCCCGGTGCGGCATGGGAGGCCGTGCCGCGCACGGCGGAGCTGCCTTTTTTTCTCTCCCATCTGCTCGCCCTGGCCGACACCGTCGTCCCACATTCGCCCGAGTTGGCGCGCGATAACTTGCCCGGGGCGGCAAGAATGCCCGGGGCATTCTTCAAAACCGATTCAGGACCGGCGCGATCCCAAATGTAGGAGCCTGCTTGCAGGCGATACTCGGCGCCCGCCGACGGCCTGAGTCTCGAATCGCCTGCAAGCAGGCTCCTACCAAAAACCTGCCATGATCGCCGGTCGTCAACCCATCCACCCGTCCGGCGCTCCCGTTGCCTTTACGAGACGTATTCCCGGATGAGCCGCACGTTTTCCGGCGGCGTTTCGAAGGGCAGCGCGCCGGTGCCGAGCAGGCAGTTGGGGCGGCCGCCGGCGAATTCGAGGATCCGATCGATCTCGCGGTAGATGCGATTCCGGTCCGCGCACGCGACGATGCCGGAGTTCATGTTCACGCGCACCTTCACGTGCGGATGCGTGCGCGAGACTTCCTCGACGAATGCGCGCTGATCGGTCTCCGGATTGCTGACGAGAAAACTCGTGCCGGTGGAAAGCAGGTCGCCGAGGATCGGGTAGGTGTTGCCGCCCATGATGCACGGCACGGCGTGGCCGACACACCCGGCGGCAATATCCAGGATGCGCCGCAACGCCGGCAATTCCAGTTCGCGGAATTGTCGTGGCGACAGCATCGGGGGCGCGGCGGCGGACTCGAAAAACGCGATGTCCAGTCCCGCCGCCGCCACCGCGCGGCAGAAGCCGGCCTGGTTTTCCGCAAGGTGCAGCAGCGCGCGGGCGGTCTCGTCGGGAAACAGGGCGGAGTCTTCGCAAAGGCCCGTGATCCCACGCAGGTTGAACGCGACGGAGAACGGCCCGGCCACGGGAATGCGCACGTCGGCATCGGGCAATTCGCGCTGCAGCCGCTGACCGACGGCGATAATCATGGCGATGCGGCCGTCGCGTTCTGGATCGAAGGGCTTCAACGCCAGCGCATCCTCGATCGCGGCGCAGATGGGTTCCTCCACGGCCGGGATGCCGTTGCCGGAGGGCTGCGCGACCTTCGCGCCGTAGGCTTCGGCTTCGAGCGTGTAGATATCGATGCCCACCGCGATCGGCCGGTGCCGGTACTCGAGGTAGGCGGCGCGATGGCCGGCGAAAAGCAGCTCGGCGTCGCGGGAAACTTCCCACGGAGTGCGGCCCGTGAAGCGCGCGGCGTTTTCATAGACCGCTGGCGTGAAGGCGATTTTCATGGCTGAGCCTTTTGCGGAAAGGCAAATAAAACTGGAGGTTGTCGCACGGCTTCTTATCCCGGCGCGTTTCTTCTACACCGTTTGTCGCTTTGAGCGAAGCGAAGAATCCAGCGGGGCAGAAAACTGAGATCCGCCTCGCGGGCTTGCCAAACCGCCGGTCACCGCTACGGTTCGCGCTTCATGAAAATTCCCACTGCCCTGATCCTGGCCCTCGGTTTCGCCGGCGCGGCGTTCGCTGCGTCCGCGAAAGTTCCCGCCATCTCGCACGCTGACCTCGCGGCCGCCATCGCGGCCAAGTCGGTCACCGTCCTCGATGTCAACGGTTCCGATTCGTTCAAGGAAGGCCGCATCCCGGGCGCCATCGATTACATCGCCCGGGAGAAGGCACTCGCCGCGCTGCTGCCCAAGAACAAGGGCGCGCTCGTCGTGGCCTACTGCGGCAACGAATACTGCACGGCCTACCTCGCCGCCGCCACCGCGGCGACCAAGCTCGGCTACACCAACGTCAAGCACTACGCTCCCGGCATCGACGGCTGGAAGAAGTCCGGCGCGAAGATCGAGAAAAGCTGACGACCTGTTCGGTGCGCCATGCGCCCCGACCTCGCTCCGCCCGGGCCCGCCGCCCGGGCTTTTTTGCGCCATCACGTTTCTCTTGGCGAAACGGCGATTGTGGGGTACTTTGCCGACAAAGGGAGACGACGACAATGGAGAGGCGGATCGTATTTGCGGGACTGATGCCGCACGCACCCATTCTGGTGCCGGGCGTGGGCGGAGAAAGCCTGTTCCAGGCGAGAGCCACGGCGACGGCCATGAGCACGGTCGCCGAGCACGCCCTCGCCGCGCAACCGGACACCGTGGTGCTGGTGTCCCCGCACTCACCCCGGCAACGCGGCGCCTTCGGGCTCTGGTCCACCCCGCGGCTCCGGGGCTCGTTGGGCCGCTTCGGTTCGCCGGAGGATTGCGTGGATCTGCCGTTGGACCGCGATTTCGTCGACCGGCTGGAACTCGCGGCGGAACGGCACGGGCTGCGGATGTGGCGGATCACGCGCGGGTCCCTGGACCACGGCGCGCTGGTGCCACTCTACTATCTCACCGCGGCGGGATGGAACGGGGGGACGGTGGTACTGGGGCTGAACTTTCCCGGCGAAGGCGGGCTGGAAGAACTTGGCCGGGCCATCGCCGCCACCACGAAGCAATTGAAGCGGCGGACAGCCATCATCGCCAGCGGCGACATGAGCCATCGGCTCACGCGAACGGCCCCTTCCGGCTACGACCCCGAGGCGCACCGTTTCGACGAGGCGTTTATCGGCCTGCTGCGCGACGCGGCGGTTCGCAACCTCGGGCAGATCGATCCGGCCCTGCAGGAACAGGCGGCGGAAGACGTGGTGGACTCGACGGCCGTGGCAGTGGCGGCGATCGATTTCCGGACTGCGGGCCACGAGGTGCTGAGTTACGAGGGGCCGTTCGGCGTCGGCTACGGGGTGGCGATTCTTTTCGAACCGGAGAAATCCGGGCCCGCGGGCGCGGCGGGCGCAGCCGTTGAGGGCAAGATTGTCTCGTGCCTCTCCGAGCTGCCGGCGGTCGCACGTTACGCGGTCGCGGCGAGACTACAGGGTGGAGAGGAGAAGCCGCCGTTCTGCGCCCAAGGCGAGCTGACGGAGCGCCACGCGGTGTTCGTGACCGTGCGAACTGACGATGGCAAACTGCGGGGCTGCCGGGGCGTCACCACGCCCGGCGCGGAGAACGTGATGTGGGAGACGTGGTACAGCGCCGTGGCCGCGGCGTTTTTCGATACGCGCTTTCCGTCGGTCGCGGCGGGCGAACTGCCCCGCTTGCGTTTTACCGTCACGGTGCTTGGGCAACTCGAGCCGGTGGCCTCGCCCGGGGATCTCGACCCGGCCGGATACGGAGTCGTGGTGAACGCCGGCGATGGTCGCACGGGCGCATTATTGCCCGCGATCGCCGGCATCGACTCCGTGGCGGAACAACTCGCCGTGGCGCGGCACAAGGCCGGCATCGCGGACGACGAGTCCGTGACAATCGCGCGGTTCAAGGCGCGGAGCTTCACGGAACTGCCGGCCGAAACGAAAGGAGGTCGGGGATGATTGCCAGCGATCCCCGCCCCTCCACGCAACCGGCCCGGTGGTGGACCATGCGGCCCGACAACCGCATCGAATGCCAGTTGTGTCCGCGCTCCTGCAAATTACAGAGCGGCCAGCGCGGGTTTTGCTTTGTCCGCCAGAGGGTGGGGGACGAGATGGTGCTTACGACCTACGGGCGGAGCAGCGGATTTTGCATCGATCCGATCGAGAAAAAGCCGCTGAACCATTTTCTGCCGGGGACGAGTGTGCTGTCGTTCGGCACGGCGGGGTGCAATCTCGGCTGCCGGTTCTGCCAGAACTGGGACATCAGCAAGGCGAGGGAGTTTGACCGGCTGGCCGACGCCGCCGCGCCGGACGCGATCGCCGACGCCGCCCGGCGCCACGGTTGCCGGTCGGTGGCGTTCACCTACAACGATCCGGTGATTTTCGCGGAATACGCCCTCGACGTGGCCCAGGCATGCCGCGAATGCGGAATCAAGACCGTGGCGGTGACCGCGGGTTATATCACCGACGAGGCCCGGCCGGAATTCTTCCGTGCGATGGACGCCGCGAATGTCGACCTCAAGGCATTCACGGATGACTTTTATCAACGGCTCTGTTTCGCCCGGCTCCAGCCGGTGCTCGACACGCTGGTGTATTTGCGGAAAGAAACCGGCGTCTGGTTCGAAGTCACCACGCTGTTGATCCCGGGGGAAAACGATCGCCCCGAGGAAATCGACCGGGCCTCCGACTGGTTTGCCGCCCAGCTCGGTCCCGACGTGCCGTGGCATTTCACGGCCTTCCATCCCGATTTCAAGATGCTTGGCCACCCGCCGACGCCGGTGGCCACGCTGATGCAGGCTCGCGACATCGCGCGCTCCAAGGGGCTGCGCCATGTCTACACCGGCAACGCCTTCAATCGGACCGGTGCGAGCACCTGGTGCCCGGAATGTGGTGCGCTGCTCATCGAGCGCCACTGGCACGATTTGCGTTCCTACCACCTCGACGGCAACCGCTGTGCGGCCTGCGGCTGCCGGATCGCGGGACACTTCGAGCGCACGCCCGGAACTTGGGGCACGCGCCGGGAGCCGGTCCGGTTGAGTTGACGGCGGCGGACACAAGCAGCAGGCCAGCCAGGCCGCGAAGAAAAAGAAGAACGCGGCCCAGCGGGATGAATTGTTCAACTGAAAGGACACTTGATTTCATTCGGAAGGCCGGCCTGTCGAAGCGGAAGCGACCCTCGCTCTTGTCCGAACTCACCGCGCGACCTGCGGTGAACGCGGATTGATCCTGCGCGCGTTTTGTGCCGTAAACCTCACCACCGCTTTCGTCGCGGCTCCGCAACGCTTCGCCATCCTCGTCCATCCTGATGAAAACCATCCCACTGAACCGGCGCGATTTTCTGCGCGTTTCCGCCGCGGCGACGCTTGGCTTTTACATTCTTCCCGCCTCGGCGCGCGGCGCCAACAGCCGCATCCAGGTCGGCTGCATCGGCATCGGAGGCAAAGGCCGCAGCGACACGATGGCCACCGCCGCCGCCGGCGCCGCCATCGTGGCCCTGTGCGATGTCGCCAACCCGCGCCAGGCCGAGCTCGGCCGGCGCAAACAAGCCAAGTCTGGTGAAAGCAAGAAAGCAAAGGGCGGCGACCCGAAGAAGGCCAAGGCCGCCGAAACCATCCTCGATCTTTTCCCCGACGCGCGGCTCTTCACCGACTACCGCGAGATGCTCGCCACGATGGGCGGCATCGACGCCGTCACCGTTTCGACGCCCGACCACCACCACTTTCCCGCCTCGATGCTCGCGATGCGCAAGGGCCGGCACGTCTACTGCCAGAAGCCCATCTCCCACTCGATTTGGGAGGCGCGCCGGCTGGCCGAGGCCGCCGCGCAGTTCAAGGTGCAGACGCAGATGGGCAATCAGGCGCACGCCGGCGAACCAATCCGCCGCGGAGTCGAGCTCGTCCGCGCCGGCGTGATCGGCCGCGTCACGGAGGTGCATGCGTGGACCAACCGCCCGATCTGGCCGCAGGGCATGACGGCCTGGCCCAATGCCGAACCGGTGCCCAAGGGCCTCGCATGGGACCTCTGGATCGGGCCGGCGCCCTTCCACGATTACAGTCCGCAGATCGCGCCGTTCAACTGGCGCGGCTATTGGGATTTTGGCGCGGGAGCGCTCGGCGACATGGGCTGCCACATCATGGACATGCCGTATTGGGCGCTCGGTTTGACGGCGCCGCAGTCGGTCGAAATCTGGCAGGAGGGCGGCACCGAGATTGCCGCGCCGCACCGCTCGACCGTGACGTATCGTTTCCCGACGAGTGTCCTCGGCTCGCCCGTGAAATTCGCGTGGTATGACGGCGTTGTCGCGAAGGAAGGCGTCTACCAACACGCCCCGCCGGAGGAGCTGTGGAAGGCCGACTTCCCGACCGCCGACCACGTGTTTCGCCGCTTCGACCTCGTCCTCGTCGGCGAGAAAGGCCGGATGTTCTTCGGCCGGTCGCGGCAGGACTGGGTCTTCAAGCCGGAGTCGCTCACGACCGATTTCACGGAGCCGCCGATAACGCTGCCGCGGGTGGCCGGCGGCGCCGAGGACGCCACCGGTGAGGGCGCAGGCGGCGGCGGTCCCTACGTCGAATGGCTCAACGCGATCAAGACCGGCACGCCGGCGCTCTCGAATTTCGCGGCCTCCGGCCCGTTCAGCGAAACCGTGTTACTGGGCAATCTCGCGCTGCGGCTCGGCAAGCGCGTCGAGTGGGACGCGAAGAAGCTCGTCGCGAAAAACGCCCCGGAAGCCGCGCCGATCATCCGGCGGCGCTATCGCAAGGGGTGGGACTTGGCGTGATGGGCCGGGCCAGAAGGGCGCCGGGCCCATTCCACATTTTTGGATGGTCCGCGCTGTCTGGTAGGGCCACCGCTTGCGGTGGGCCGCTTCTCGTGAACACCTCTTACTTCATCGCTTCCTCAATCCGGCCCTGCGCAAGCGCAGGCCCTACGGAGCCGCCGCAGCGCACCCGGAATGAGGGATCGGTTGCTCCCAACCTCCCGGCTTTCCAAATCCGTCTGGCGCTTTACATAATCGCGACCATGCGACGCCCGCTGTTCTTGCTCTTCGCGCTGACCGTCTGCTGTGCCAGCCCTTCCTTCGCGACGGAAATGGCGAGACCGCCCAATATCGTTCTCATTCTCGCCGACGACCTCGGTTGGTCCGATCTCGGTTGTTATGGTGCGGCTCTGCACGAGACGCCGCGGCTCGATCGGCTGGCGCGCGAGTGGAAGTTGCTGGAGTATTTCGAGGATGGCCCCCTGGAACTCTTCAACCTGCGGGACGATCCGTCCGAGCAAAGCGACCTCGCCCCCCGCGAACCCGCCCGGGCCGCCGCGCTCCGCGCCCGGCTCGACCAGTGGCGCCGCGACGTGGGCGCGCAATTGCCTGCGCCCAACCCCGCGTTCAAGGGCAGGAAGTGAGCGATGAACGATGATCCTCGCGGCAAGTTCCCGAGGGACTGTCGAATACTATCACTCCTCATCGATGAGTCCCCGATTAGACCAGCTGCGTCTTGGAGGTGGGCCGTGCGCTCCGCGCGCGGCTGGGTCGTTCAGTCGCTTCGTCACCATCCACCAGAAAGCCGCGCGCGGAGCGCACG
>JACQWL010000477.1 GCA_016209255.1 Verrucomicrobiota bacterium | reverse complement strand
GAAGGCGCGATCATGGGAGATGACGACGAGGCCGCCCGGGTAGCGCGTAAGATAGTCCTGAAACCAGAGCAGGGCCTCGAGATCGAGATGGTTGGTCGGCTCGTCGAGGAGCAGCAGCGCGGGCTCGGCCACGAGGAGCCGGGCGAGGTGCGCCCGCATGACCCACCCGCCGGAAAACGTCTTCGCGAGCTGGTCGCTGTCGCCCGTGCGGAAACCGAGGCCGGCGAGGATCTTTTTCGCGCGCGGCTCCAGCGTGTAGTCGATGTCGTAGTCGTCGTCGGTTTCGGGCAGGAGTTTCTTCCCGCTCGTGGCGATTTGGATGATGGTTTCGTCGCCGATGGGCGCGCTTTCCTGTGGCAGGAAGCCGAAATCCGCCCCGCGCTCCCACTCGATGGTGCCGTCGTCGGGCGCCTCTTCGCCCAGGATGAGGTTGAACAGCGTGGTTTTGCCCGCGCCGTTGGGTCCGACGAGCCCGTACCGATCGGTGCGCGCGATGAAAAGCGACACCTCGGAGAAAAGTTCGCGGGTGCCGTAGGACTTGGAAATGTCGGCGATGGTGAGCATCGGAACCGGACAACACACCGATTCCCGGTCGCCGCGTCAATTGCGGGTTTCCGAGCGGCGCGGTCGCGACGATCGGGAGCACGATGCCGCCGGGCGTGGTGGCGAGCCCCCATTCATTGATAGCTGCTGGCGCCGAGAACCGGACCGGCGAGGCCGTTGGCGAGCATCCAGCGCCACGCGCGGCTGCGCTCGGGCCCGTTCGCGGGCGGGGTTGGTCCGTGGGGCATCCGGCGCAGCAGATGCAGCGCGAGGAACCAGACCGCGGTGAACACGAGCCCGGCGAGGATGCGTTGATACGCCGCGTTGATGCCAAAGGTGGCGTTGTGGGCGGTCTCGCCGGTGACCTCGGCAACGTTTACGCCCTTGCGGCTCACGAGGGCGCCGAAACCCTGGCCGCAGGCGGCGAGGAAACCGAACAGGAAGCCAGCCGGCCAAGATTTGCCCGCACCTGGCCAAGCGCGTGCACGCTGTGGTTCGCACAAGTGGCATTCAGTGCGAAAAAAAAGGCGGCGAGAAACGAAGCCAACATTTACAAATATTTTAGGTGCAACAACCTAATGCGTTATTTGCTCCGAAGGATAGCTGCATTTTGTGTAACTACTCAGGTTCATGGTTCAAGGGTTCACGGTTCAGAGGTTGGAAAAGCATGAAGATTCAGCGTTTTCGCTTCCAACCCTTGAACCGTTGAACCGTGAACCTGATAACCGGAGCCGTTACCATTTTGGGCTTTTTTGTCGGGGTGGTTTTCCTCAGTTTGACGGGATCATGAAAGCGCGAAGCCAGACAAAACGGCCAGAAGACCTCAATGCCGCGCTTGCCGCCAGAAAAGGACCGGTCTCAAAATTCATTGCCCGGAATTATCGTCACTTCAATGCCGCCGCGCTGCTCGACTCCGCCAAAGCCTACGAGGCCCACCTCAAGCTCGGCGGCAAGATGCTCGTCACGCTTGCCGGGGCCATGTCCACCGCCGAACTCGGCATCTCCCTCGCGGAGATGATTCGCCGCAACAAGGTGCATGCCATCGTCTGCACCGGGGCGAACCTGGAGGAGGACATTTTCAACCTGGTCGCACACAACTACTATGAGCGTGTGCCCCACTACCGGCAGCTCACGACGGACGAGGAGCAGGCGCTGCTCGAACGGCACATGAATCGCGTCACCGACACGTGCATCCCGGAGATGGAGGCGATGCGCCGGATCGAGGCGGCGGTGCTCGAGGAGTGGGTCAAGGCGGACCGCGCGGGCGAGCGCCATTTCCCGCACGAGTTCATGTACAAGATTCTCCGCGGCGGGACGCTGAAGCAGCGCTACCAGATCGACCCGAAGAATTCATGGATGGCCGCGGCGTGCGAGAAGAACCTGCCGATCGTCGTGCCCGGCTGGGAAGACGCCACGCTGGGCAACATGTATGCGGGCCATGTGATAAGCGGCGACGTGAAAAACGTCCACACGGTGCGCACCGGCATCGAATACATGACGTGGCTCGCGGAGTGGTATACGAACAATGCGAAACAACTCCGCAGCGGCGAGGGGTCGATCGGCTTCTTCCAGATCGGCGGCGGGATTGCGGGCGATTTCCCGATCTGCGTGGTCCCGATGCTGCACCAGGATCTCGGGCGCACGGGGGTGCCGCAGTGGGGCTATTTTTCGCAGATCAGCGACTCGACGACAAGCTACGGCAGCTATTCCGGCGCGGTGCCCAACGAGAAGATCACGTGGGGCAAGCTCGGGGCGCAGACGCCGAAGTTCATCATCGAGAGCGACGCCACGATTGTCGCGCCGCTGATCTTCGCCTGGGTGCTGGGGCTGTGAATCCGCGCCGGCGGATTCACCATGGTTCTGAGTTTGGAACTTGAGCTGAGCTCGAATCTGTTCGGCTCGATGACTTGAAACACCAAACCCCGAACTCAAAACTCAGAATCCCAGACACCGCGGTCGAGACCGCGCCGCGACAACATCTCAACCCAAGAAAAGCAGACGGTGAAACCGCTAATCTTCGCTAATGACGGCGCATGAAGTGACTAAATGCGACTGAACGATATCGTCGATTCACCTAATCGGTGAATCGGAAGACGTTAGTCAGCACATTTCACTCTTATGAATTAGCGCGGATTAGCGAAGTTTACCCGCCTATGGCGGCGCCGAAGGCGACCAGGGATTAGCGTTCCAACAACTGCCGACATTAGGCTCAACAATCGACGGCATCGTCTTGTGGTCTTGTTGTCTGGTGGTCCCTTTGTCCTTTGCCCATGCCCAACGCCCTCGCCCGCGAGAAATCGCCTTATTTGCTCCAGCACGCCGACAACCCTGTGCACTGGCTCCCGTGGGGTGAGGCGGCGTTCGCGCAGGCCCGCGCCCAGCAGAAGCCGATCTTCCTCAGCATCGGCTACTCGACCTGTCACTGGTGCCATGTGATGGCGCACGAGTCCTTCGAGGATCCCGACGTTGCGGCCGTCTTGAACGAACACTTCGTTGCGATCAAAGTGGACCGCGAGGAGCGGCCGGACGTCGACAAGGTCTACATGGCCTACGTGCAGTCACTGACGGGTCACGGCGGCTGGCCGTTGAGCGCGTGGCTGACGCCGGAGCTGAAGCCGTTCTACGGCGGAACCTATTTCCCGCCGGCGGACCGGCACGGGCGGGCGGGGTTTCCCGCGATCCTGCAGGCGATTGCGTTGGGTTGGCGGAACGAACGCGACAAACTCGTCGCCGAGGCGAATCGGGTGATCGAGGTGTTGAAGTCGCATCATGAGGAAAGCGCCAAATCCCGGGCGCCGGATTCCCAACTGGCAGACGGGACGCTTCGCGAAGCGGCGGGCGCGGCGCTCACAAGGGGTTTCCAGCATCTATATGAGTCGTTCGATGCAACGAACGGTGGATTCGGCGGAGCGCCGAAATTCCCGCGGGCGTCGAACCTGAGCTTTCTTTTTCGCCTCGCCGCCCTGCAGGGGCCGCAGAGCGACGTGGGCGCCGAGGCGGTCAAGCTGGCGGCGGCGACGCTGCGCGCGATGGCGCGCGGCGGCATCCACGATCACGTGGGCGGGGGGTATCACCGCTACTCCGTGGACGAGGCGTGGTTTGTGCCGCACTTCGAGAAAATGCTCTACGACCAGGCGCAGATCGCAGTGAACTGCCTGGAGGCCAAACAGGCCACGGGCGACGAACGGTTCGGGTGGATGGCGCGGGATATTTTCGACTACGTGCGGCGCGACGTGACGAGTCCGGCGGGCGGATTTTTCACCGCGGAGGATGCGGATTCGGAGAACGGAGGCTTGCCCGCCTCAGGCGGGACAGAGGACAGAGGACGGAGAACACAGGGAGCTCTCGGACACGCGGAGGGGGCGTTCTATGTTTGGACGGCGGCGGAGCTGCGGGCGGTGCTGGGCGGTGGCTTTGCCTTCCTGGCGGCCCATTTTGGCGTCGAGGAGAACGGCAATGTCGCGGCGCACCTCGATCCGCATGGAGAGTTTACGGGGAAAAATATTCTCGTGCAGCGGCGCTCGCTGGCGGAGACGGCCGGGCAATTCGCACTCACGCCGGAAGAGGCGAACGACCGGCTGCTGGCGGCGCTCGCGCGGCTGCGCGACGTGCGGGCGCGGCGGCCGCGGCCCCAGCTCGATGACAAGGTCCTGACGGCCAACAACGGGCTGATGATTTCGGCGCTGGCCAGGGGATCGCAGGTGCTCGGGGGTAGGAGCCTGCTTGCAGGCGATGGCACGCCCGGGGTGGACGAATCGCCTGCAAGCCGGCTCCTACGGGAAGCGATCCGCGCGGCGGAGTTTGTGCAGCGCGAGTTGTATGACCCGTCGCGCGGCGTGCTCTTTCGGGCGTGGCGCGAGGGGCGGGGACTCAACGAGGGGTTTGCGGAGGACTATGCGTTTTTCATCCAGGGCCTGCTCGATCTCTACGAGGCCTCGTTCGAACTCCGCTGGCTGCAGTGGGCCGAACGGCTGCAGGGGAAGATGGATGAGCTGTTCTGGGACAGGCACGGTGGATATTTCAATTCCGCGGCGGGCGACCCGAGCATCGTGCTGCGGCTGAAGGACGATTACGACGGCGCAGAGCCGGCGCCGAGCAGCGTGGCGGCGATGAACCTGCTGCGGCTCGGGGCCGCGCTGAACCACAGCGGGTTCCGCCAGCGGGGCGTGGACTGCATCGACGCGTTCCGCGCACAATGGACGCGCGCACCGCACGCGATGCCGCAGATGCTCTGCGCGCTGGAGCTGGCGCTCGAGCCGCCGCGCCACGTGGTGCTCGCGGGCGACGCGCGCGCCGAGGATTTCCGCGCGCTGGCCGCCGTGTTGCACGAGCGCCTCGGACCCCGGCGCACAATCCTGGCCGTGACGGGCGACGCCGACCGGGCGTGGTGGGCGGCCCGGGCGCCGTGGATGGCGGAAATGCACGCCCGGGGCGGGCGGGCCACCGCCTACGTGTGCGAGGAGTTTGCGTGCCAGGCCCCGGCGACGGAGCCGGAGGCCCTGCGGACGGCGTTGACCTGACGAGGGATTCCGCTTGGTGGCGCTGCGATCTCCGGGTGTATTCCCGGCTTGCGCCGCCGCTCCCGGCCCTTGAGCTTGGTGTCACCCGTGAAAATTCTCGCCGTAGAGGACGATGCCGTGGCCCGCGCCGTGTTGCGTCAGGCACTCCGTCGTCTCGGTCACGAATCGATCGAGGCGGCGGATGGCGACGCGGGGTGGGAAATCCTGCAGACCGAGTCGGTGCGCGTGGTGGTGAGCGATTGGATGATGCCGCGCAGCGACGGACTCGAACTGTGCCGGCGCATCCGCGGGCGGGCCCGGTCGGAATACATTTATTTCATCCTGCTCACCAGCCGCGACGCGACCCAGGAAAACCAGACGGCAGCCGCCGATGCGGGGGTGGACGATTTTCTGACGAAGCCCCTCGACCTGACGGAGCTCTGGACGCGCCTGCGCGTGGCCGAGCGTATCCTGCGTTACACGACGCAAGTGCGACAACTGGAGGAGATGCTTCCGATCTGTTCCTACTGCAAAAAAATCCGCGACGACCAGAACTACTGGCAGCAACTCGAAGGCTACATCAGCGAGCGCACGGGCAGCGACTTCAGCCACTCGATTTGCCCCGACTGCTACCGGCGCGTGGTGCTGCCGGAGCTCGAGCAGCTCAAAGCTGCGGCCGCGTCCGGAAGCCGGCCCTCCATTGAACGACAGCATTAGACGTCTGGAGGAGAAGATCGCGGATCAAAACGCCGCAGTGACTTCCTGTTGGTGGCCGGGATCGAGACTCTGGACGCCGAGCGTGGAGCACTCGACATCGTCGTTCTTGAAGAGTTTGAACTTCACGGGGCCGGCGGCGTCGTTGGTTTCCCAGCGCCACTTGCCGATCGAGACGAATTGCAGCGGCACGCCCTTTTCCCAGCTCAAGCCCGGTCCGTCGCCGCGGATGAAGAGCCGGTTTCCGATGCCGATGTAGGCGGTCACGAGCAGGCGCGTGGCCCCATCGGACGTGAGGATGCGCTCGACCAGCCCGCGGTTGCCAACGTCAAGATCTCCGGATTCCGGGGCGGACGCGGGTTCATCAATGGAAAGGCCCAGCGAGCGCTCGGCGTCAGGCACGGCTTTCTTCGGCGACCGCTTGCGTGGCGATTCGGTCCGGCGGGGAACGGGAGCGTCGGGGGCGGCCGGTGGGGCGGCAGGCGCGGCGTCCGCCGTGCCGGCGACAGCGGGGGTGCTGACGAGGGGCGCGACCCCGGTGCTGGTTTCGCCCGGGGCGGAGAACGGCGGCGCGGAACTGGGGACAACGGGAGTAATCTCGACGATTTTTTCGCGGGAGATTGGCGGCGGCTCGACCGCCGCGATCGCCGTGGCGGGGACCGGTTCGGCCGGCGGCGTGCCCGGTGCCGGCGTCGGTTCCGCTGCGGCTGACGGGGGGGCGGTCGGAGTTTCGCCGGCGTCCTGGTGCGGTCTGCGCGGGCGCTTGGGCGAAGGCGGCGCGCCCTGATCGTGGGCCGCGGCTTCATGGCGCGGCGGTTCCGGTGGCGCCACGGCCAGGATGGCGGCGGAACGTTCGCTGCCCTTCGGTGCGGCGGATTCGAGGCGGGAAATCTTCTCGTCGAATACCGTGGCGGCAGCGGCGATCCTCGCCGTGACATCGCGGACGAAATTTTCGGTCACGGCGGCGCCGGCACGGGCGAGCTTCGCATCGATTTCCGCGAGCGCGGCGGCCTTCGCCGTATCGATGGCCCGCGTCGCGCTGCCGCTGGCGTCGCCGGCGGCCCGGGCGGCGTCGACGCGCGCCTGACCCATGGCCTGCTCGGCGGCGGCTTGCGCCTTGCCGATGGCACTCGCGGTCCCGGTCGACAGCCTGGCGATCGCCTCACTCGCGGCGGAGAGATGCTGGTGCGTCGCGACCTCGAGCTTGGACCATTCCGCGGCGGACTTTGCGATCTTGTCGGAAATGGAGTCGAGCCGCTCGCTCTCGGTCGTGCGGAGCGCGACGAGTTCCCGTTCGAGCTCCTCCTTTTCCGCGTCGTTGACGTTGGCGAGCTGGGCCTGGAACTCGGCGATCTTGTCCTGCAGCTTGTGCGGGAGCTGTTCCGCGTGGCGGAGATTCTTTTGGGCGAGCTCGGCGATCTGGTGGAGGCCGCTCGCCGCGATGCTGATCTGTTCGGCGGACGCGCTGACGGTGCGGGCGAGGGCTTCGAGCGCGCGCTGCCGGTCGTCGAGCATCTCGTTTTTCTGCCGCTCGAAGCGGGCGACGAGCGGAACGAGGGCGACGGCTGCCCCGGTGATGACGCAGGCGACGATTGCAAGCGTCGCCGGCGTCGACAGCGGTTGCGCACTGCGGCTGGCGATGAACCACGCGGCGCCGAGCAGCGCGGCATCGGCCACGTAAAAGATCCACATCGGCAATCTCGGATTCTGGTCGGGGGAATTCATGTTGGAGTGTCGCCGGCCGGCGGGGAACGTACGCCGTGGCCAGCACCCTGGCGGACGGACAAGGCGCGACTCGCGGGCGGCGGTTAGTTTGTGCGGCCCACCGCCGTGTGGATCAAGGGGAAAGGGCGCAGAGCTGGCGAAGCGAAATCCGGGATTTCGTTGAAAAGTCGTCCGCCGAGCCGGCGCCGAAGCGGGACAAGTGGCGTGAATCCACCGCGAGGCGCGCCGGCGACCCGTGCCGCGCGCTCAGCCCGGATGTTTCCTTCCGCGGCGGAGCCGCAACCGAGGGATGCCTGCCTTTCCATCGTTCTCGTAATCGTTCATCGTTCTCGCAGACTCGAGAGAACGAGAACGAAGAACGAGGAACGAGAACGATTGATAGACCTCGAGAATGGTCGCAGCGTGAGACGATCTGGATCGACCGTTTCACACTCTTTTCTCGAGCAAGACCACGCGTTACACGAGATACCAACCCGCTTTCGCCGACCTTTGGCAGGTTCGGTTAAAGACAAAACCGGTTGCCGGTTTTGTCGTGGCCTACGCGCCGAACTCGCTGCGGTAACCCACGACCAGGTCTTCCAGGCCAAGTTTGCCGTCCTTGTTCTTGTCGAATCGGTCGAAGCGCTCGGCCTGCATGTGGCCCGCCTCCTCTTTGTCGAGCTGGCCGTCGCGATCGGCGTCGAGCCGCTCGAACGCCTTCGTGAGCGCGGCCCGCAGCTCGGTGACTTCGATGCGAGCGCTTTGGTTGCGATCGTTCCAGCCGACCTCCTCGAAGACGATGAGCAGCTCGTATTCGACGAACGTCACGTAGTCGTCATGGTCAATGTCGGCAACCGCGAAGATCTCGCGCCGCAGCTCCATGAATTCGCCGATGCTGAGCCGGCCGTCGCGATCGGCATCGATTCGCAGGAACGTGTCCTGGGCGATGGTGCTGCCCTTCAGCTCGTCGGCGTCGATGACGTCGTTGTTGTTCTTGTCGGCGGCCCGAAAAAGGGCGAACGAGGCGCGCTCCCATTCCGCCGCGTTGAGGGCACCGTTCCTGGTCGTGTCGAGCTCGTGGAACGCGGCCGCGATCTGGGCGGCGGTCGGCAGGGCGCGAGCCGCCGGGACGGCCGACGCCAGCGCGAGCGTGGCAAGGAGCATGAAACGCATGGCGGACTTCGGCGTCAGGACTTCTGCGCGTTCTTCCAGCGTTGGTAGGCGCGTTGGTCGGCCGTGGCGCCCGTGTTCTGAACCGTGCGGTTGCGGGCTGGCGACGACAGGTCGGTTGTGGGCGTGCGGGCCGCGGCGACGGCGAGGCCGAGACGACCGCCGAGCGGATCTGGGCTGACCGTTTGCAGCGCCGCGACCAGCGCACCCACCCGCGTGTCGGCCTTGTTTGTCGCGGCCAGCAAAGGCTGGGAGGCGGCGAGAAGGCTGACAGCGGCGAAAAGTGACAGGGAGATGCTGTTTTTCATGGGAGAACCTTGATGGCGCTTCTAGTGTATACCCCCTAGGCGAATTTCGCTATGAGTAGTAACCCGACGACGACTACTGACTCCGCATCCGTAGCGTCACCCATGCTCCCAGAGGGGCGCAGCCCGCGTTGTGAATACCCCGGGTGGTCCCACCGCGGACTCTACAACCGGCGCCAGACCATGCCGCAGAGCGAGACCAGCAGCCCGACGCGCACGGCGCCCTCAAAGGTGAGGATGACGAGCATCCATTTCAGGCTGTTGCCCCGCCGCAGCGAGAACCCGATGGCCGATACCGTGAGCAAGCTCAGGCCGTGCACGCGGCCAAACGACGTGGCCAGGAGGAGAAGCATCCACAGCCAGTAGCCGATCAGCGTGATGCTCCAGAAGAACGCCGTGACCTCGCCGAGGCCGAGCGAGCGCGGGTCGGCGCGGCGCGCGACTTGTTTGATGCCGAGATAGCGTTCGCTGAGCACGAGCTGCCACACCTCGAAAATCAGGAACACCGGCGCGAAAAGAAACAGTGTGGACACCCCGCGAGAAAAACGGGCCGGAAATCAAAGGCAATCCGGACGAGCGATGGCGGACTGCGATCCAACAGATGAGGAAATCGAAGCCGTCGAAACGAACGGCTGAATTTTTCACGCGGAGCCGCGGAGTCCGCGGAGAAACGTTCATCGTCCACCGCGCGCTCCGCGGCTCCGCGTGAACCAGGTTTGCAAATCGGCTTCGCATGATGTTTTCCCCGGCGGATTCCTGAATAAAGACGCGCACGATCCCTGAAAATGCATGCAG
>JACQWL010000476.1 GCA_016209255.1 Verrucomicrobiota bacterium | reverse complement strand
CGTCCACCGCCCAACCGTGAAATTTAGGTTAAGAGAAAGAGGAAAGAGAAATGGAAAGGCAGTTGTCCCGACGGTTGCGGCCGCAGTGGTGTCCGACTACTTGAGCGCGGCCACCAACATGGTTGGCTTAACGCTTGAGACAGATTTTCACGCGGAGCTCGCGGAGGCACGGAGAGCAACGTTGGTTCCCGCCTCAGGCGGGTTACGGCATCAAGCGCGGTTGGGGAATCATCCGTGCCATCTGCTCCCCTCGCGGCGGCGGCAGGACTTGGATCTCCTGCACAGCGCCCGGGTCGCGCGGGGCGGGACGTCGATCGTGCCAGCGGTTGCGCGAGGCAGCCGCTTTCGTGTCGAGCCTGTGTCCGAGCCGCTGGGGGAGCGTGGTGAGGATGCGATGGAAATCGGCGCCAGACCGCGACGTGCCGGCATCGGCTTCGGATTTTTTTCGAGGTCGGGGCGAAGGCCTGGTTCCCAAAAAACCGGGCTGCGCCCTCCGCTGCCGTTGTTCGTGATGGCCCTTGCCTCCTACCTCACGACTTTCTATCGTTCTTCTGATCGCAGAAACCGTCAAAGGTAAGAACGGCTTATGAACTGCTCGCCCGCGAACAGCCGTTGGCCCAACCAAAATCCGCCCATGAGCCAGAATCCACCTGCCACCTCAGCCCGGCCCGCGTCTGTCGTGTCGCGCCGGGGATTTCTCGCCGCATCGTCGGCTGCCCTGATTACCGGAAGTCTTGCGGCAACCACCACCAAAGCCGCCGAATCCGCTGCCGGGTCGAAACTCGCGCTGCTCGGAGGCGACAAGGCCGTCAGGATTCCTCCAACCCCGAAAATCCGCTGGGGTGATTTGGAACGTGAGCGATTCAACGCCATGCTCGGTCAGGACACGCTTTTCTACTGGAAAGGTCCGCAGACGACACTCGCGCTCGAACGGTTCCGGAAAGTGTGCCCGCTGAAATACGCCCACACCTGCTCCTCCGGCACCGCCGCCCTTCACATTGCGGTGATCGCCGCTGGCATCGGGCCCGGCGACGAAGTCATCACCTCGCCCATCACGGACATCGGCACCGTCATCGGGGTCATCTACCAGCAGGGCGTGCCGGTCTTTGCCGACCTCGGTGCGGGCACCTACAATCTCGATCCCGCCGACGTCGAGCGGCGCATCACGCCAAAGACCAAAGCCATCATCGCGGTGCATCTCTGCGGCAACCCGTGCGACATGCACGCGCTGAAGGCCATCGCCGACAGGCACAAGCTGGTCCTGATCGAGGACAGTTGTCAGGCGTGGGGCGCGAAGTTCCGCGGCCAGCCCATCGGCACTGCCGGCCACATCACCTGTTTCTCGCTCCAAAACAGCAAACATATCACCTGCGGCGACGGCGGCGTGGTTGCATCGAGCGACGAACGTTTCGGCCCGCTGCTGCAGAAGTCCGGCGACAAAGGCTCCGACCGCAGCAAGGCCGGCGGCGGGTTCCAGATGTTCGCGACCAACTACCGCATGAGCGAACCGCAAGCCGCAGTGCTGGCCGCGCAACTGGAACGGCTCGAAGGCATCGCCGGCAAGCGCGCCCGCCTCGGCAATCTGCTGACCGAAAAGATCGCCGGCTTGCCCGGCGTAAGGCCCCACCAAGTGCATCGCGACGACCGCTGCGTTTATTGGTTCTACTTCTTCCGCATCGAACCGACGGCGTTTCGCTGCAATCGCGCCGAGTTCGTCAAGGCACTCGCGGCCGAGGGCGTCCAATGCGGGGCCGGATACATCGCGGTGCCGCTGCATCGCGAGCCGGTGTTCCTGAAGCACGGCTTCTTCGCCGGCCGCTGGCCGGTGCGCGAAATGGGTCTGACGACAATGGATTTTTCGAAGCATCAGACCCCCGAGGCCGAGGCCATCCTGCAAACCGGCATCCGCATCACGATCCAGGAAAACATGACCGAGGACTACATCCTCGGTGCCGCCGAAGCCGTGCGCAAGGTCGCACGACACTACGCCACGTGATCGGCGACTCGGTCTCCATGCGGGGCAAGGTGTCCTCCGCCCAACCGGGACTCCCCTTCGTTCCACCGGTCCGCCCATCGCGCGCCAGCACCATGTTGTCCGGGTTGTGCCCCACCTTGATCGTCGCCTTCACCTTTCGGGAGCCGGTGTCGACGACGGAGACCGATTCACTGGCCCAATTGGATACGAACAGCGTCGCCCCCATGGGATCGAGGACGAGATCGTAGGAATGGATCTCGGTGGGCAGCTCCGCCAGCCGTTCGCCGGTGTTGGTGTCGAACGCCACGACGTGACCGCGGACGGCCTTGGTATGGCGGTTCGCGGCGTAGAGAATCGGCTGCACCGGATGATGCGCCAGTCCGGACCAGTAGATCTGGTATCCTGATGTCCTTCTTATCTCATGTCACCCTAAACGTTCTCCGGAACAACATAAGGTTTTCGGTACACCCGCGTCAGCATTGCGTCGGCTTCAGGATCGTTCGCGAACTTCTCGTAATCGCCCATGAACCTCAACGCCCGGCCAAGTCGATAAGAGATATTGGCCAGGTGCGGAAGGGCGGTTGAATAGTGGCCTTCATTGACGTCGCAGTGCAGAGTTTCGTCTTTGCCAGAGCGGATGGCATCGAGAAAATTGGCCCAATGATTGCCATCTCTGTTGCGTTCACCTTCCTTTGATCCGGCAAAAGGTTCTTTTTTCCGGCCCCGGAAGGCTTTCCATGTACTCCCGCCGATTTCGAGCCATCCTTCGGTGCCGAAGAAGATGTTGCCGACTTCCTGGCCGCGGCTTCCTTCGTGGTTCGTGTACCGGCCACGGGCTTCAAACTCGAGCATCTTCCCGTCGCCATACTTAAATACGGCCGTTTGAGTATTGGGAGTTTCCTGCGAAGTCTTGTCATGGCCATAGGTCTCCACTCCCCCGTACACGCGAACCCCGGGCGTCCGCGTTTCCTTTGGACCTTCCTCCTGACGATATCCGTAGATGCCACCGGCGGAATACACTGAAATCGGGTGTTCGTTCTTATTCAGTCCCCAACGGGCAACATCGAGCTGGTGTGGCCCCGTGTTTCCGGTATCCCCATTTCCGGTATCCCAATACCAGTGCCAGTTATAATGACTCCGTTTCTCGTTATACGGGCGATAAGGCGCGGGGCCCAACCAACGGTCGTAATGAAATGTGGCCGGCGGGACACTGTCTTTGGCCATGCCATACGAATCACGTGCTTTGAAGCAAAGGGCACGGGCCATATAAAGCTCGCCGATGCCGCCATCATGCAGAAACTTAATCGCTTCCATCACATTGATGGACGAACGGTTATTTAATCCCACCTGAACTCTGAGATTGTACTTGCGGGCTGCCTCGATCATTTTCCGTCCTTCCGAAATATTATGGGCAACCGGTTTTTCGACGTAAACATGCTTGCCTGCCTGGCAGGCCCAGATCGTCGCCAACGCATGCCAGTGATTGGGTGTGACAATTGAAACGGCGTCGATTTCCTTGTCCTCCAGCACTTTCCGCAGATCCCATTCGGTCGATGGTTTCACCCCGGTCTTTTGAAGCACGATTTTCGAGCCTGGATCGAATAGCTGTTCATCGGTATCGCAGAGGGTTTTTGTCTGTACATTATGGCTGTCCTTCAGTCCGCACCAGCTGTTGATATGGACCGTCCCCTGGTTACGGATGCCGATAACTGCCACCTTGATGCGTTCATTTGCACCCACGATTGAAGCATAGGATTTGGAACTGAATCCCATGCCCCCGATGGCTATTCCGGTGGTCCCAATGATGCCGTTCTTGATGAATTCTCTTCGTTTTGTCATTTTAGTCGTCTTTTGGAGTTAGTGAGCAAGGGCAGCCACCGGCGAGTCGCTCGGGCGCATTTGCGGATCGATCACGGCGGTCGCGATGCCAAGAGCCAACTCTCCGGCCGGCTCACCGTCAATGCGCGAGTGCGCCGTCGGCAAGGATCCACCGATAGCTTTTTTGTTCGTGGCTACGCCGTCCCTTCACTGGGACCGCGACGCCTCCGTCGCGGGCCTTCAAATTATCAGATTCTCCCGACGTCGGCCGAATTGACCTGCGCCGGCGAGCGGTTTCAGCTCGTAACCGCGAGCCAGCGAGCGGAAAGGGGCGGATCGCCGGGGTGATTCTGCCCGGATTCACACCCTGAACGGCTTGACCTCGTAGTGGCGTCCCGAAATCGACTTCTAACGCTGCTGACCCCGCTACCGCACCTGTGTTTACAGCAAATTCTTGCGCAGGTAATGAACGTAATTTCTCGAGATCGGCCGCAGCGCCCATGACCGCACCGATCGTTCCAATCGGCTCATGATTGCCTGGAACTCCGCCGGGCTCAGGACATGCGTTCCGAGCGTGAGCGCAGCCGCCTGCCAGAGGGAATCGTGCGTCGGGCCCAGAAAGCTCTTTCCGTCGGGCCAGCGGCGGAGCGCCGAATAAATCGGCTCCATCTCCTGATCCGTTCGGTCCCCCTGCGCCTCACAGACGGCCAGCACATGCTTCTCCATCGAGAAGAAATAACCGGCATACTCCGGCGGATAGTGGTCGATGTCAGGCGGCGGCGATTTGTTTCCGCGAAACAACGCGCGCAACGAGGGCACGTGCCAGACGGCAGTTTCTTCCCCGTCCGTAAGGTAAACCAAATGCCGGTCCTGCACGTAGATGTATCCCCTGTCATCCATTTCCAAGGCAACCGAGAGGTTCCGTGCGTCCAGTCCCTTCTGCTTCACCACCTCGCGCAACGAGGGAACCAGATCGAGTGCGGGCTCATCATCCTCATCGTCGATTTCCATCTCGGCCGACGGAACGAGGGTTTGCGCCGGGACGGGCTGGCCGTTCAACAGACGATCCGCGGCGTCGTGCAGGATATCCGCCTCCTCGCCGCACTGTTCAAGCAGCGTTCGGATGAAGATTCCGTCCGGCGTTTCAGCAGCCGCTTCGGGGGGGACGAGAAATTCGGCGCGAATATCCAGCGGCAACTGGCGCAGCGTTTCCGCCGCGGAGTAGGCGATGCCTTTCGTAAGGTCATCCTTGTTGGTCCTGCGGCCATCCAGAAGGTGGTGCACGAGCAAACGCGTGAGTTGCAGGGCCGCGGGACCATCGGAGTCGTCGATAGCGAAGCAGAAGAGATTATAGCGCGCCTCGATGTCGCCGGGATCGAGCGCCAGCGCTTGCTCGTACCACTCGACGGCGCGAGCTCCTTCGCCGCTGCCGCGCAGCAAGTTGCCAAGCCGGGTGTGGAGAAATGCGTTGCGCGGATCCTTCTGAATCAGGTGCAGGAGGTGCTCTTCCCCCATGGCCGGACTCTGGTGCGTCGTGCCGTCGAACAACACAGGAGTTGCCGCAACGATTCGTTTGTCGCTGCCGGTCGCGGCCGCGGCCAGGGCCAGAGCGAACACCCTCCAGTTATCCGCAATCTTCCACGGCCCGGCGGCTCCGCAATCCCGGCAGCGGAAATAGCTGCTGAATGCATACTGCATGGCCGCGGATTTGCCTTCGCCTTCCGTCCGGTACAGAATCGTGCCCACGTCATAAGCGCGCTGTTGCCCGCAACCCTCGCAGACAAGTTTGAGCTTCTGGCTGACGCGGGGCAAATCATCCAGCGTCGCCCGTCTTTTGAACTGTTGATTCATTTCGAAATCACGTTGCAGCGAAGAGTGTTCATGGGCCCCATCTCATTTGGCGTATGCCCGGTCCTCGGCGAGCAAAACCGGCAGAACCGAAAAACAAAGTACAAGCCGGACCTGAGCGGCGGCGTCCGGCTGGCGTCGTTAGCCGCAACCATTCAATCGAAGGGAACCACAAAACACACGAAAGGAACTCAATGCGTGGTTAATCCTTCTGAATCGCCACGCTTGGTGAGCCGCCCGCTTTTCAGCCGCGCGTGAACCACAGGTTGCGGTTGCGGAAACGGCGGAGACGAAACCCGCCGCCCACGAGAACGGCCTCGGCATCGCCGAGTTCCTGCTCGGAGTGAATCTCCAGGATCACGTTCTGCGTGATCGCGAGAATTTTCGGGGCGCCGAGGAGAGCTTTCGCGGCGTAGCCCTCGATGTCGATCTTGAGCACGTCAATCCGGTCCAGCGAATACGACTCCAGCAGCGTATCCATGCGGTGGGTAAGAAGCGTTCTCGTGCCTGCGCCGCTCTTTTCGCTGCGGCCAATGCGATTCTTGCCGTCGAGTGGATCCGTAAACCGAATCGTCACCTCCTCGCCATCGGTCGATGACAGCGCAGCGGTGATTCCCGTGTAATCTGCGTCGCGGCCCGCCAGTCGCTGCTGCGTCAACTCGTGCGCCTCCTGCATCATGTCAAAGCCAAAAACCCGGCACGCCGGATTGAGATGAAACCACCATCGCACGGTGATGCCGACGTTGACACCGCAGTCCACCACGATTGGCCGCGCTGCCTTGCTCAAGATGGACTCGACCTGAGGGTCGCGCAGCTCTCCGTCGGCAAAGTTATCGTGGATGTTCAAGATCTCGGGGATGGTGGCGATGCGACCGAAAATCCGGACCGACACCGGAAACGGCACCGCTCCGAGCGAACGGCACACGGCCAGGTAGTTGCCCTTCGGGCCGAGGGTCTTGGTCAGTCGGGTGAACATTTCGAGGATCGGACCGACTTCAAAGACGCTCGCTTCACACCCCACCCCGAGCGATGCCCCGGGCCTGGCCGGTCATGGGATCGAACGAAACCGCGCTGATGTAGGCGCTGCCGGCGCGCGCCACTTTGTAGCCGATCTGCGTGAAGAAGCCTTCGTCTTCGGCCGGGCAACTCTTCTCCATGCTGAGGTTCAGCGTGCCGTTGGTGTCGAGCCGCGGCGCGGCCATCGCCGTCTCGATCGGCGCCCCGAGACCCGCATAGTTCAACAGCACTTCGTAAACGCTGTTGGGAATCTTTGTGCCGCCGTCGCCGCCGACCGCAAAAACCGGGACACCGTCGCGCGTGACAAGCGACGGGCACATGTTGTTCACCGGGCGTTTGCGGGGACCGGGAGAGTTGGGCAGGCCGGGACGCGGGTCGAAGCGCGACATGCCATGACCGAGGATCAACCCCAATTCGTCGACCAAAACCTTCGCGCCATAGCCGCCGCCATGCGTGATCGTCACGGCGAGCATGTTCCCGCGACGATCCGCGGCCGAGAGGTTGATCGTGCCACCCGCCCGGCTTGGAATGACGTCCTGCGCCACGGGCTTTTGTGCCTTCAGCGCGGCGGCAACCCGCTCCGCCGATTCGCCGGCGTAGGCCCGGGAAAGGAGTCTTTCGACCGGGACCTTCACGAACTCCGGGTCGCCAAAGGTGCGCAGCCGGTCCGCCCAGGCAATGCGCAGCGCCTCGAGCTTGGCGTGGAGCCGCTGCGGCGCGGAAAGTCGCGGCCAGTCGAGCGCTTTCAAAATGGCAAGCGCTTCGAGCACCAAAGGTCCCGTCGCGGTCAGCGGCGCCGTGTGCAGCGTCATGCCATTCCACTCGAGGGTGAGCGGTTCGACTTCGCGGGCGCGATACGCCGCCAGATCCTCGACCGTGACGAGGCCGCCATTCCGCTGAAACGCGCCGGCGATCTGCGCCGCGATGTCACCGCGATAAAACGACTCGGTGGAATTGCGCGCGGCCAGGGTCCTGAGCAACCGGGCGAGCGCGAGATTGCGTTGTTTCGCCCGCGGCATGCCGGGGGTTTGTGCGGAGTCGGAGCGGGGATCCTCGAGCGGAGCGTCATCGATGCCCTTGATTGGCGCGACGTGGACGCCTTCCTCGCACATCTGGATGGCCGGCGCGAGAATGTCCCGCAGCGAGCGGGTGCCGTAGCGCTCGAGGGCGAGCTGCAGTCCGGCGACGGTGCCGGGGACGCCGGCGGCCAGCCAGCCGTGCACATTCACGTTTCCCTTGCCCCGCCCGGTTTCGTCGAGCGGAAACATGTCGGCGCGAGCGGCGGCGGGCGCGATGGAATTGAAGTCGATCGCAGTGATTTTCTTTCCGCCGGCGAGGGCGATTACGGCGTGCCCGCCGTATCCGCCGATTCCACAACTGCTCGGCGCAGCGATGCAGGCGGCAAACGCCGCGCCCACCGCAGCGTCGATCGCGTTGCCACCTTCCCGCAGAATTTTTTCGCCCACCTTTGCCGCCACCACAGTGCCGACCACTGCGCCAGATGCATCGGACGATTCTTCATCCCGGGCGAAACCCACTCGCGGAGCGAGCGCGCCCGCGATGAACGCCTTTCCCGACAGCGCCAGCATTTCGCGGCGGGTGTAGTTGCGTGCAGTGAGGTCGGACATGGGAGGATGGGGAAAGGGAGCCGGGTCACTCATGCCCAGGCTAAAAAGATCCCTTGAGCCCAAAGGTCCACAACGCGCCGTACCGTTCGCGTTGCTGGAATCTTGCCACCTCCGGCGTGGCCGGGCCGTAGAATTCGAAGTCCACGCCCACGTCGGTCACGTTGCGGAGCTTGGCAAAAATCCTGAACCCCCTCCCCAGCGCATGCTCGCCCGTGATGTCGATGGAAGTCCGCGGGCAGGCCCAGCGCGTGGTGCCCGCCTGGATGCCCCGGCCCGAGAGGGTGTTGACCGACTGCCGGCCGCGATGGTTCACATCCACCCGCACGCTGTAGTTCTGGCGGGTGAGGCTGATGCCGGCGTTCGCGAGGCGCGGGCTGTATTGAAATTCCCCCGTCGCCGCGCCGCTCGCGTGCTGGGTGCTGCCGTTGGCAAAGACCTGCACGCCGCGCGCCCACGACGGGAGGAAGGTCAGCGCCTGCTTGTAGTTGAAACTGAAGCCCTCCATCCGGACGGTGTCGACGAGGTTGTATTGGGTGGAAACCAGATAGTCGCCGTAGGTCGCGGGATCGAGCGAGTAGAGCGCCAGGAACTCGGGCGTGGCGGCCAGGACCGACGTGCCGAAAAAATTCTCGAAATCGCGCCGGAAGGCGCTCAGCGAAAGCAGTCCGACCCGGGCGAAGTAGTATTCCAGCGCGACGTTCGTCGACCGGGCGCTCCACGGCTTAATCCCGGCATTGTTGACGACGATCCGGTTGGACGAGCTGGGATCCGCCTCCGTGTCGGGCAGCGTGATCCCGCCGGAGTACTGATTGAAGTTGGGCCGGCCGATGGAGGTGTAGTGGGCTGCGCGGGCCATCAGGTTTTCGCGGACGTTGAAGCTGGCGTTTAAACTGGGAAACCAGCGCAGGTACTCCTTTTCGACGTGCGCGCCGCGGCTGATGAACGTCAGCTTGCTGACGCTGAGGGCATCGGTCGCGATGGGCAGGGGCCGGCGATTGGCCCCGAGGATGACATTGCCGGCGGCGTCGCGCTGGTAGTTGCGCGTCGGATCGCTGAGCGGACCCTCGGCGTCGATGTTGGTTTGCTCGGTCCGGAGGCCCCCGACCAGCTTCAGGCGGCGGTTGAAGAGCTGGACATCGCCGCGCAGGTAAACGGAGGAAACCGTCTCCTCCGCCCGCTTGGAGGGAGTGACGGCGGACCGGTAGGTGGCGTTGTCGTCGGCGCGGAAGTGGGCCGGGTTGGCCTTGAAGTCGTCCCAGAGCCGCGCGTTGCTCACCACCGGGATCGGCGGAAAGCCGAATTTGCCCGGACGCCCGGCGATGGCGGTGTAAAAGAACGGGGCGGCGAGGTCATCGCTGCCCGCCGGCGCCGTGCTGGTCCGGCCGTCCTGGCCGATAAAATCGTACAACACGTTGGCGGGTTTGACTCCGCGGGTATCGTCGCGAATGGCATTCTGGAGGTCGAGGCCGCCCTTGAGCGCGATCGGGAGGCCGCGCCACTCGAAATCGCGCCGCAGATTCGCGTAAATGCTGCGCTTGGTGTCGCTGTTTTGGGGGATGGCCAGGCTGGCGTTCTGCAGGACGTAGCTGCGGATGTCGAAGGGATCGACCGGCGCGGCGCCGTCGGTGACGGTGATCCGCCCGGGCCGGAGGCGCGTGCGGTCGTCGAACGCGACGGTGACACCGGTGCGGCGGGCGTTGACGATGGCGAACCAGCCGCGGTCACCGCTTTGCGTGCTGTCCTTCGAATGGGAAAAACCCGCGCCCGCCTCGGCCTTCCAGGCCGGCCCGTCGTGCCGATAGACCAGCGACGGCATGTAGGTGAGGGTATTCCGATCGCGGACCTCGGTGGACACGTTCAACGAGCCCATGGCGGCGGCGCCGCGGGTGAAGGCCGGGCTGAAATTGCCCGGCAGCACCCGCTCGATCGCGAACGTCAGGCCGCGAATGTCGTAGTTGGTGTTGTAGGTGGAGCGTGTAATCGAAAATGAGATACTATGGTTGCGGCCGGGCTTGTAGTCGAAGGTCATGGCCAGGGAGGAGCGCTTGCGGATGAGGAAGCCGTCGCGGACGACGTAGCCCGAGAGGTAGGGCTGGTCGGGCGTGGTGTCGGGGAACGTCCCGCCGTTGGTCACGGCGTTGCCGCCGCGCCAGGTGTTGAGGAGGGAATCCCGCGCGCTGTAGGACTTGGAGGCGGTGCCGGAGAGGCTGAAGCCGAACCGGCGGTTGACCGGCACGACGTAGGAAAACTCGACGCCCGGCAGGACCTTGCGGGTTCGCTCATCGCGCGGCCCGATGCTCCGGTGGAAATCCCGGACGTCGTCGCGCATCGTCACGTAGGCGCTGAAAGTGACGAGGGGCTTCGAGCGCTCAAAGGCCGTGCGCGGAACGAAGTTAATCGAGCCGGCCAGCGCGGCGCCCGGCGACTCCGGCGTGGGCGAGTTGATTACCTCGACCCGCGAGACGTTGTTGAGGGAGACGTATTCCAGGGACACGCCGCGATTGGTGCCGCCTTGATTCCCGTTCGTCATGCCGAAGCCGCCAAAGGTCACCGGGGTGTAGTTGAAGTCCACGCCACCCAACGAAACCTGCCGCGCGTCACCGGCGAGGTAGTCCATGCTGACGCCGGGGAGGTATTTAAGGAATTCGCCCACATCGCCCTCGGATGCGGCGCCAAACTCGTCGGCGGCGACAACGGTCTTCAGGTTGGGGGCGAAGCGCTGTTCGTTGATTGCGATGGCCGCGCCTTCCATCTGCTGCGACTCGGTGACGACGTACTGCGCGAGCGTCACCGGCCCAGCGTCCTTCCCGGCTGAATCTTGAAACGCGTTCAGGCTGATGTCGTGTTGCACGGTCCCGCCGGGTGCGACGGTCACCACCTTGGTCTGCACATCCAAGCCGGTGAAAAAGGCCCGGATTTTCACCGCGCCGGCGGGAACGTCGGTGAACCGGTAGAGCCCGCCGGAGTCGGTGAAGGCCTCGAGCTGAGTACCCTCAATCGTGATACGCGCGTTCTCGAGATAGGTGCCGTTGCCGGGATTGAAAACGCGGCCCTCGATGGTGCCGCTCGCGGCGCTCTGGGCGCGGACGGGGCCCGGGAGGAGCGAGAGGCCCGCCGCGAAAAGGCAGAGCGCAAGAAAGCAGCGGATCGAGTCGATTATGCGGTAACGATTCAGTAGAACTCCGGTCACCCGTTGAGCCGGGCAAACTGATTGGTGTGTGTAGGGGCGTCGCTTGCCGACGCCCGTTTCAACGCAGTATGGCGGG
>JACQWL010000482.1 GCA_016209255.1 Verrucomicrobiota bacterium | reverse complement strand
GCCTGTCGTGGTGGGCGAAGCGTTTCGACGACCTCGGCGTCACCCATGCGGCGATCGCGAGCCGCGATGGGCGTGCCACGCTCGACTTCGAGGATTTCGAGGGCCAGCGGCTCTGCCTGGTGGCGGATGAAACGCGCGGTGAAACTCATCCGTGGGAAAAAAGCCCGGTGCCGCCGGAGCACCAGATTCGTGGGCTCGGGCCCATCACGATCAGCGTTCCCGACGTGCGGCGCACCGAGGCGGTGTTGACGAAGGTGATGAACATGCGCCGCGTTCGCGAGTATCGGGCGCAAGACACGGGCGCGGATGCGACCGTGCACGTCTTCCAAATGGGCGCGGACGCGGCGGCGGGCTCAGGGCAGGCGGGGCCCGCGGCCGAACTGCACGTGCTGGTGGAGCCCGGCGCGCCACCGGCCGGTTCCGGTGCCGGGGGCGTGCACCACGTGGCGTTTCGGACGCCGAACATCGATGAGTACAAGGCCTGGGCGGAGCGGCTGGTCGAGCTCGGCATGCCCTCGAGCGGTCCGGTGGATCGCTATTATTTTCGCAGCCTCTACTTTCGCGAACCGAACGGAATCCTCTTCGAGATCGCGACCGATGGTCCGGGCTTCGCGGCGGACGAACCGATGGAGGCGCTGGGCGAACGGCTCGCGCTGCCGCCGTTCCTCGAGCCGCGCCGCCGCGCGATTGAAGCGGGCCTGAAACCGCTGTGATCGCAACGGGCACGGTTCGGTGGCGGGTCAAGTTCCTGTCTCGGGTAGGCCGCCTGCTTGCAAGCGCTTTGCTCCCTGCTGTGGCGCGAGCGAGCTCGCGGCCTACCGCAGCCGGTACTCACGAGCAAACTGACCCACCGCCTGCCATTCCCGTCGCTTGCACTGGCGGCCAAACCCCCCTACCGTGCCTTCCCCGACATGAAGCTGAAACCGCTCCTCGTTTTGGTTGCCGACGATGAGGCGCACATTTGCGCCTTGCTGAGCCTCTGGCTGGGGGAGCTCGGTCACGCGGTAAAGCTTGTCGCCAGCGCAAAGGAAGCGGCGGGGCTGCTGCTACAGCACCAATTCGACCTCGTGGTGACCGACGTGCTGATGCCCGAGGGCGACGGCCTGGACCTGATCGCACAGGTCAGGCATGCGCAGCCCTCCGCGTGCATCCTCGCGATCTCGGGCGGCGGCCGCTACATTCCGGGCGACAACTGCCTCAAAATCGCGATGGAGATGGGCGCCCATGCGGCGCTGATGAAGCCCTTCAATCGCGAGCAACTGCTGGCGGGCGTCGAAAAGGCGCTCGCGCCGCAGTCGAAACTGGTTTGGGAACGGTAGGGCGCGCCGCAGCAAAGGATCGTTTGCCCGGCGCTCTCGCCGTCGGGGCGCAGGCAGGCGTGGTTGCAACGGTCGGCCTCAAGCCCAGCGACATCGCCATCGAATCCTTTCATTCGCGATGGGTTCCCGATTGGCTCATCGCGCAAAAACTGAGCCGTCTCCATGCAGTCGATCTGCATTCGCAGAGTGAACCGACGAACACCAATAGGTGGACGGCGACCTCTGGGCGCCGTTTGGCCGCGTCCGCCGGAGAAACGCGCCCGGAGGTCGCGTTCCACCTCAAACCAACTGCATCGATACGGCTGAGGCTGCGCCTCGCTGGCTGGTGTGCCAGATTGTCCACCTGATTTTGGGTAGGTGGCGCGATGGATCGCGCGCGAGCCGGAAGACAGGGTCGGGCCATGAAGCCGTCAGCTCGATCTTCCGCGGCACTCTGGGCCGGCGTTTTCCTGGCTTTGTCTCCTGGCGCCACCGCTGCCGAATCTCCCCGCGCCTTCGTGCGCCACGCGCCGTCGCTCAACGGCACGGTCGAAGGCTCCGTCCAGCAAATGCTCGGAGAAAGCGTGACGCTCCGCGGTGGCGGCACCGTCACGGGCGATTTGCTCGTGCCGGGATTGCCGGCGATTCGAATCAACGGCAATCCGCGTTACGGCGGGACCACCAACGGGACCGGCAGCACCGCCCCATCGAACTACCAGGTGACCCTCAGCGGCAACGCCGCGTTGCGCCATGTTGTCTGCCGCACCGACGCGGTGGCACTGCCGGTTCTAACTGTGCCCGCGGCGCCGTCCGGGACCCGCAGCGTGGCGTTGAACAATGCCGGCCAGAGCCCGGGCGATTTCAGTACCCTGCGCAATCTCACGCTCGACGGCAACGCCGGGCAGCTGGCCTTGCCCGCCGGGATCTACGGGGATGTCACCGCGAGTGGAAACAGTGGAATCACGCTGGGTGTCGCCGGCGCCACGCAGCCTGCCGTCTATTTTTTTCAACGCCTCACGTTCAATGGGCCGGCGCAGCTTCAGGTCGTCGGGCCGGTCGTTGTCACGGTGGCCAGTGGTCTGGCCACGAATGGCCCCATCGGCTCGCCGGTGCACCCATCATGGCTGACCCTGAACGTCTATTCTGGCGGAGTGACGCTGAACGGGGGCGGAGAGCTGTACGGCTACCTCAGCGCACCCAACGGCACGGTAACGATCAATGGCAACGGCAAGCTCGTCGGCGGTCTCGCCTGCGACCGGCTCGCCCTCAATGGCAACGGATTGCTGCGCCTCATCGCGCCGCCGGCCAATCTGCCTCCGCAAGTCTCGCTCACCTTTCCTGCGAATGGCGCGACCTTCACCGCGCCCGCGTCGCTTACCCTCCGGGCCTCGGCCAGCGATAGCGACGGAGTCGTCGCGAGGGTCGAGTTCTATCGCGATATGACGAAGATCGCGGAGGATTTGCTCGCTCCGTACGAGGCGGCGCTCAGCGGGCTGCCGGCCGGCAGTTACACGTTTACGGCCCGCGCGTTCGATGGTCTCGGTGCATTTGCCGACTCGACGCCGGCCACGATCGCGGTGCAGGCGTCCAACCCGGTACCCAACCAGCCGCCGGCGGTCGCGCTTACGTTGCCACTCTCCGGCACACTCTTCAACGCTCCCGCCACCGTTCCGCTTGTCGCGACCGCCAGCGATCCCGACGGCATGATCGCCAAGGTGGAGTTCTTCCAAGGCTCCGCCAAGCTCGGCGAGTCGGCGCAAGCGCCTTTTGCCTTTACGTGGACGGGCATGTTGCCCGGCAGCTACGCGCTCTCCGCGAAAGCGACGGACAATCTCGGCGCCAGCGCCACGACCCCCGCGACGCTCGTGACCGTGCAGGCCGCGCTCCCGCAGAGCATCGATTTCGAGGCGGCGGAAGGTTACCAACTCGGTTCGTTGCACGGTCAGGGCGGATGGACTGTCACCGGCACCGCCGATGTCACCGACGCCGCCGCGCTGCGTGGCGTGCGCGCCGTCGTCCTCGCCGCCACGACGCCGGCCACGAAAATCTCCTATGTGTTCCCCGCGTCCGCCGGGCAACCGATCGTGTTCGTCGATGTGTTTGCGAAAATGATCGTGGGTGGAGCGACCACGCCCGGCAGTCTGCTCGAAGTCGAAGGCGCACGCGTAACGCTTCTGCCCGACGCCGCCCAAGGCGAAGTGGCCGTCTTCAACAGCGATGGCTTCGGCGGCGGCACGTGGCAGCGGACCGGTTTCAAGATCGCGCTGACCGCCACCGGCCAGACCGCCGGGTGGCTCCGCCTCACCGTGCGCGAAGATTTCGTGGCAAGAAAATGGGACCTCTATGTGAGCGGCCGCCTGGTCGCCGCCGATCTCGGCTTCGCCGATCCCGCCGCGGCCGGTTTCACACGGCTCGCGCTGACCGGCGTTGCCACCGCTCCAACCGTGCTCGACGATCTTTTCGCCGGATTCGACAACCCGCTTTTCCCCGACGCCGACAAGGACGGGTTGGACGATGCGTGGGAGGCCCAGCACGGCTTCAACCTCGCGTTGAACGATCGCGCCGGCGATCCCGACGGCGACGGCTGGACCAACGTCCAGGAGTATCAACTCGGTACCGACCCGAACAATTACTACAACGGCACGCTGCCCGAGCTGACGTCACTCGTTAACCCGGATCAGCGTCCCGGACCCGGGGGCTCGATTGCCGTCCGGGTTTCGCGGGCCAACGGCACGATTCTCGCCAATGCGCCGCTCGCCTTCGAGGTCGCTTCGGGCGGCCTGCAGCTTTCGCCCGTGCCGGGTGGCTCCAATCTGTCGACCATGCTTGCCGTGCGTTCCGACGCTCAAGGTGTCGCCACCGCTTACGTCACCTATCCGGCATCGCCCGCCGCCGCGAGCGTGGTGCTCGCCACCGCGCGCAGCGGCACGCAGACGAAGACCCTCTCGCTGACGCTCGCGCCCCCGATCGTCGATTCGGACGGCGACGGGCTGCACGATCCGTGGGAGACGAACTATCTTGGCACGCTCAACCACCGCGCCAGCGACGATCCCGGCGGCGTGGGCCGGACCCTGCTCCTCTCGCAGCAGCAGAATCTGAATCCGTGGCCGGCCGCGCCGGTCATTTCCGGACTGCAGGTCTGGTATCGATCGGATTTGGGAACGGCAACGG
>JACQWL010000472.1 GCA_016209255.1 Verrucomicrobiota bacterium | reverse complement strand
GCCGAAGGCGTCGTGTTGATGGATTCGGCCGGCGCGCTCCTGCCCGGTGACGTGGCGCGGCGGATCGAAGTTTTGGCCGGGGGTCTCGAGATTCCGGTCGGCTTCCATGCCCACAACAATCTGGGCATGGCGATCGCCAATTCCATTGCCGCCGTGGAGGCCGGAGCGCGAATTCTGGACGGCACGGCGCGCGGCTTTGGCGCGGGCGCCGGCAACGCCCAGTTGGAGGTGCTCGTCGCCGTGCTGCAAAAGATGGGTTATGAAACCAACATCGACCTCTACAAGGTGCTCGAGCTTTCCGACCTCGCGGAGAAGCAGGTGATGAAGGTGGTGCCCATCGTGCGGCCCACCAGCATCGTCAGCGGCATGGCCGGAGTCGTCTCGACGTTTGCCAAGCACGTCGAACGTATCTCCCAGCAATATGGCGTCGATCCGCGCGACTTGTTTTTTGAACTGGGGCGGCGGAAACTCGTGGCCGGCCAGGAGGACATCATCATCGAGGCGGCGATGGATCTCGCGTCCCGGCGGCAGACGGATTCCCCCGAACGTTGAACGAAGAGCATTTTCAGCGAAGACAACTTTGGCCCAAATCGAATCATGGAACTCGGAATCAAAGGCAAAAAGGCATTGGTGACCGGCGGCGCGACCGGCATCGGCGAGGCGATCTGCGCCGAGCTGGCGCGGGAAGGCGTGCAGGTCGCGTTTACCTCGCGCCATCCGGAGAGCGTGGAGCGCACGCTCGCGAAGCTCGGTGGCCGCGCCCAGGGCCACTACGGGTTGGTGTGCGACATCACGCTCGAGGGTGAGCCGCAGCGGATGGCGCAGCGGGTGCTGGCGGAGTTCGGCGAGCCCGGCATCGTCGTCAACAACGTCGGCGATACGCTCAGCATCACCGATCCGCTGTGCCCGATCAGCGACTGGCGGCGCGTTTTTCGCCTCAACCTCGAGGTGCACATCGAAACCAACAACTGTTTCATCCCGCTCATGCGCCAGCGCCGCTGGGGGCGGATCGTGAACATCTCGGCAGGGGCCTCGATGGAAAACAGCGGGCCGGTGCCCTACTGCTCGATCAAGGCGGCCTACAGCGCCTATTCCCGTTCGATGGCCCGCGTGCTCGCACCCGACAACATCGTCATGTCCGCGGTGCTCCCGGGGGTCGTGTTCACCGAATCTGGCCACTGGGCCAAGGTCATGCGGGAGCGACCCGAGCACGCCGCGAAGTACCTCGCCGATCGCACCGTCCTCAATCGCTTCGGCCGGCCGGAGGAGATCAGTCCCATGGTCGTTTTGCTCTGTTCCGAACTGGCTTCGTTCTGCGTCGGCTCGATCGTGCCGGTCGAGGGCGGACAGGCGCGGCATTATTTCAACTTCGATGGCATCTAAGCCGTATCCATGCATTTGGCTGGAGGTGGAACGCGACCTCCGGGCGCGTTTCTCCATCGGACGTGTTCAGTCGGCGCCCGGAGGTCGCCGTCCACCTCTTGGTATTCGACGGTTCACACTCGAAAGGGAGGCCGACTGCATGGCTCCGGCTAATTCACCTGTGAGCGAGCGTTCCCGACGGCAGTTCCCCACTCATCAAGTTTCATGAAACTCACCGATTACGTCGTGCAGTTTCTTGCCGATCGCGGCGTCGCCCACGTCTTCGGACTGACCGGCGGAGCGGTGGTCCATCTGTTCGACTCGGTCGCGAAGAGCGGCCGGATGCAGCCAGTGTTTCATCATCACGAGCAGGCCGCGGCGTTCGCCGCCCAGGCCTGCTCGCGCGCCAACCGGAAATTGGGAGCGTGCTTCGTTACCACCGGCCCCGGAGTCACGAACGCGCTGACCGGTCTTGCTGCCGCGTGGCTCGACTCCGTGCCTTGCATCTACATCTCCGGACAGGCCCGGCTCGCCCACACCTCCCGCGGTCGGAACATCCGCCAGGTGGGCACCCAGCATATCGAGGTCGTCCCGCTCGTCCGGTCGATGACCAAGTACGCCGTCTTGATCGACGAGGTGAGGTCGATCCGGTATCACCTCGAAAAGGCCTGTTTTCTCGCGACGAGCGGACGACCCGGTCCCGTCTGGATTGATCTGCCACTCGACATGCAGTGGGCGGAGATCGATCCGGCGGCGTTGCCGGGGTTCACCCCGGCTCCGGCCGAACTTCCGGCGGCGGGTGGGCCGGCCGCCGCGCAGCTTGACGCGTGCGTCGAATTGCTCAGGCAGAGCCAGCGGCCCTTGCTCCTGGCCGGGTATGGCGTGAGTCTCGGGGGAGCGCAGCAGGCGTTTTTCGAACTGATCGGGCGGTGCGACCTGCCTTTTGTCACCACGTGGGGCGCGGTCGATCTCCTGCCCTCGGCCCACCCGCGAAACCTCGGACGGCCCGGCATCGCGGGCCAGCGCGCCGCCAACCTGGCGGTTCAAAACTGCGATCTTCTGCTCGCGCTCGGTTCTCATCTCTGCCTGCCCGTGACCGGCACGATGTTCTCCTCGTTCGCCCGCGCGGCCCGCATCGTCATGGTTGACATCGATCCCGACGAGCTGGCGAACCGCCCCATTCCCGTGCATCTGCCGATTGCGGCCGACGTGAAGCCCTTCATCGAACAACTGCTCGGGCGTCTGCCGGCGGGCACGCGATTCGGCTCCTCGTCGTGGGCGGACGTTTGCGATCGCTACCGGCGGAGGTATCTCGCGCCGCCGCCGCGCACGGCCGACGTCATCAGTCCCTACGATTTTGTTCACGTCCTTTCGGAGCTGAGCGCGGACGACGATGTCATCGTCGTCGATGGCGGTGGCACGAACGTCTACGTTTCCTTTCAAACCTTCGCCATCAAGGGCCGGCAGCGGATGATCCTCTCCACCGGACTTTGTGCCATGGGCTCCGGTCTGCCGGAGAGCATCGGCGCCTGTTTCGGCAGCGGACGGCGGCGCACGCTTTGTCTCAGCGGCGACGGAAGCATGCAGCTCAACATCCAGGAACTGCAGACCATCCGGCACCATCAGCTGCCGATCAAAATCTTCATCACCGACAACGGCGGCTACCTTTCGATTCGCGGGACGCAGCAGGAGTTTCTCGCGGGCAACTACGTCGGTTCCAACGCGGCCGGAGGTATGAGCCTGCCGGACTACACGAAAGTGGCCGCCGCCTACGGCCTGCCGGTCGTGGTGATCGATCGCCCGGAGAACCTGCGGTCCGCGCTTGCCGGGGTCCTGTCGCGTTCCGGACCCGAGGTCTGCGTGGTCCGGGCGTCGCCGGTGCAGGAGATTATTCCGCGGCAGGGTTTCGATCGCCGGCCGGACGGAACGTTCGCGGCGCGGCCGCTGGAGGACATGGCGCCGTTTCTCGATCGGCAGGAATTCGCCGCGGCCATGCAGATACCCCCCTGGAACCCGCCCGCCCCTTGAGCACCCCCTGTAATCCGCCTGTCCCTTGAACGCCCCTTGAACGCCCATGCCTGAAATCAACCTGCTGGATTGTTACCCGCACTCACGGCGGCCGATCGTGGCGCGCGGAAAGGTCAAGCTCGCGGGCCGTGGCCGCCTCAGCGTGCCGCCATCGGACTTCGCGACCACCGAGGATTTGCTCATGCAGCACGCGCTGCTGCGGACGGCCCGCCGTTTCGGCCGGGAGTATTTCGACGGCGACCGCCTCTACGGCTATGGCGGCTACCATTATCATCCGAAATACTGGACGGCCACCGCCCGCCGCTTGCACGAGTATTACCAGCTTCCGACCGGTGCGAGCGTGCTGGACGTCGGCTGTGCCAAGGGGTTTCTGCTCTACGACCTCAAGCGGCAGTATTCGGATCTCACGGTCGCGGGCGTCGACATTTCAAGCTATGCCTGCAGCCACGGCCATCCGGAGGTGCGTTCGTGCCTGCGGGTGGCCGATGCCGTCGCACTGCCGTATCCCGATCGCAGTTTCGATCTCGTGGTCTCGATCAACACGGTGAGCAACCCGCCGCTCGAGGACTGCAAGCGCGCGATTCGCGAGATCATGCGCGTGAGCCGCCGCCATGCGTTCATCACCGTGCACGCGTGGCGGACCGAGCAGCAGCGCGCGAACCTGCTCAAGTGGAACCTGACGGCACTGACGTACATGCACGTCGACGCCTGGAAGGAACTGTTTCGGGAGCTGGGATACCAGGGCGATTACTACTGGTCGTTTGTGGAATGACGCATCGTCGGCGCTCGATTTGAACCACGCATCCATGACTGAAACCAAGCGCGTGTCCGGGCCGGGAGATTCTCCGGGCGACGCGCCGGAAGCGGCAGGGGCCGGCGCGCACGGCGGCGTTTCGATTGCCGTGGTGACGTCAAACTACAATCACGCCCGTTATCTGCCGGAGGCGATCGAATCGGTCCTCGCCCAGTCCGAGCCACCGCACGAGTTTGTCATCGTCGACGATTGTTCGACCGACAACAGCGTCGAAGTGATCGAACGCTACGCCCGGAGCCACCCGGTGATCCGGCTCATCCGGCGGACGAGGAACCAGGGCGGAATCCGGAACATCAACGAGGCCCTCCCGACGCTGCGCAGTTCGCACTTCATTTCGCTCGCGGCCGACGACAGGGTCCTGCCGGGGTATTTCGAAACCGTGGCGCGGCTGCTCGAAAAATATCCGCAGGCCGGCATGTGTCTGTGCGATTATGAATGTTTTTGGAACGATGGCCGGCGGGAGGCGCGCCCGCAGCGGCTGGCGCGCGAGGCAAGCTACTTTCCCCCGGCCGCCGTCCCGCGGGTACTGTACAACCGGTGGCCGCACGGCCAGTCGGTCGTGCAATTGGCGGCGCTGCGCGCAGCGGGGGGCTATCCGGCTGACCTGCGCTGGCACTGCGATTGGTTCGTGTCGTGGGCGATTTGCCTGCGGCATGGTTTCTGTTACGCCCCGATCGTCAGCACCGCGTTGCGCGTGTCCGACTCCAGTTACTCCGGGCAGGGGCGTCGCGGTGAACAGCAGCGGCCGGTGCTGCAAAACATCCTGCAGCGGCTGCAGAGTCCGGAGTTCAACTGGCTCGCGCAGCCGTTGCGCGAGGCCAACGCGCTTTCCCATTTTGGCCCGGCGATTCTGCGCGGGTTGCTGCCGTCGCCGGAAGGCCGGCGCTTTGTCACCTGGCGGCTGCTGGCAACCCTGGCCTGGAAAAGCATCTACGGTCCGGTTGCCAGAGCGGTGCCGCGTTCGATGAAGCGCTGGCTGCAGCGGCATGTTTTCAACCGTTAGCCCCGCAAGTCTCGCACTCCGACGTGAACTTCACTCAGTCCAAAATCGTCTCACGCTGCGACAATTCTGAAACCGCTACTGGCGCGCGGTTCATTCGTGCTCGTAATCGTGCTCTTGCTCGTGCTCGACCGGCGCGATTACGAGCACGATTACGAGCAAGAGCACGAGGAATCCCTTTGGTTGCGGCCACGTGTCGCGGAACGAAATGTCCGTTCTAACCATGGCTACTCCGGACATGGGGACGACGGGCGGAATGGGCGGGTGGACGCGGCGCCTCCAGGCGTTCTTCGGCGTCGACCGGGCGATTGGCTTCAGCCTGCTGAATACCGTGCGCGCGATGGTGGGCGGTCCGCTAATCGCGCTCCTGATTGCGCTGTATTTCAGCCCGGTGGTGCAGGGGTATTATTATACGTTTGCGAGCGTCCTCGCGTTGCAGGTGTTTGCCGAAATGGGCCTCGGCGCCGTGCTGCTGCAATTCGCCAGCCATGAATGGGCGGGGCTCAGCCACGGGGCCAACGGCGTGGTCGGGCGGCCCGAGAATCTTTCGCGCCTCGCCGACATCGTGCGGCTGGCCGGCCGCTGGTACGGCATCGCGGCGGTGGTCTCGACCGCCGGTCTCATGGCCGGCGGTTTTGGGTTTTTCCGCCGTCAGGGGCAGGCTGACGTTCCGTGGGTTTGGCCGTGGCTTTGCCTCTGCGGGCTGACCGGGGTGAAATTGTTCTTCACCCCGTTCTTTTCCATCCTGGAGGGCTGCGGGCAGGTGAAGGAGATCTACGGCTATCGCCTGGCCGAGGGACTGCTCACGCTCGCGGTGGCGGCAGTCGCGATTGCCCTCGGCGCGGGCTTGTGGACGGCCGTGGCGGTTACCGGCGCGGTTCTGGTGGCAAACGTGGTTTTTCTCGGGCGGCGCCATCGGCCTTTTTTTCGATCCGTTCTCTCGGTCGAGATGGGCGCGCGGCTGGACTGGCGGCGCGAAATGCTGCCGATGCAGTGGCGCATCGCAGTGAGCTGGATGAGCGGCTACTTCGTGTTCCAATTGTTCACTCCGGTGCTTTTCAACTATCAGGGGGCTGTCATCGCGGGTCAGTTTGGGCTGGCGTGGGCGCTCGTGAACGCCGTATCGGGCGTGTCGACCGCGTGGATCAATACGAAAGTCCCGCGCTTTGGCACCCTGGTGGCGCAGCGCGAGTTTCGGCAGCTCGATCGGCTCGCCCTGCGCGCGGCCCTCGGCGCCGTCGCGGTGGCGGCATTGGGTGCGGTGGCTGCGCTGGTTGCGCTTCAGGGTCTCCACGTCTGGTTTCCCGCGATCGCGCAGCGATTCCTGCCTCTGCTCCCGTGCGCGGTGCTGCTTGGCGCGGTCGTGCTCCTGCAGATTTCCTACGCGCAGTCCTCCTACCTGCGCGCGCACAAACGCGAGCCGTTCCTGGGGATTTCGGTGATCGGCGCCCTGCTGATCGGCGCGTCCACCTGGTATTTCGGCAGCCGCCACGGCGCGCTGGAAATGGCCTGGGGCTATTTCGCCGTGGTGGCGGTTTTCACGCTGCCGGCCGGCACGGTCATTTTTGCGCGCTGCCGCCGGCAGTGGCATGCGGCGGCAGCCGCCTGAACCGATTCGCACCTCCCATGCAGTGCCGCGTTTGTGATTCCACCCGCCTCGAACTGGCGATCGACCTTGGGGAGCAGCCGTGGTGCAATAATTTCCTCACCCGGGAGCAGGTGGGCCGCGAGCCGTATTATCCGCTGCGGGTCGTCCACTGCCAGGACTGCGGCACCGCGCAGCTCGATTACACGGTGAAGAAGGAGGTGATGTTCGGCGACCACACGTATCTCTCGGGCGTGACCACGTCGCTGAGCGATCACTTCGCGCAGGTCGCCGCCGAAGTCGACGGGCGTTTCTTCAAGGCCGTGCCGGGCAAGAGCGTGCTCGACATCGGCTCGAACGACGGCACGCAGCTCAAGCATTTCCAGAAACTCGGCTACGACGTGCTCGGCGTGGAGTCGTCGAAAACCACCGCGCAGATCGCCGGCGCCGCGGGCGTGCCGACCCTCAATGCCTTCTTCAACGCGGAGACCGCCCGCGCGTTGGGACGGAAATTCCACGCGATCAACGCGGCGGGCGTCTTC
>JACQWL010000483.1 GCA_016209255.1 Verrucomicrobiota bacterium | reverse complement strand
TGCCGACGCCCGTCATACGAGGTGGAAACGGGCGTCGGCAAGCGACGCCCCTACACTCACCAATTAGTTGGGACGTTCAACAGGTAAACGGAGTTCTACTGCATGGATACGGCTTAGCAGCCTCGCACTCGCGGGGCTCGGTCAAGCGCCCGCCAATTCCGCGCGATGTGCCCAGACTTTCTCGAATGCCTTCACATACTGTTCGATCACCTCCGGTGCTTCACCGTAGATCACGGGCAGGAAGATGTGGTTGGCGTTCACGTAGCTGCAGCCCGACATCTTCTCCGGAATCTTCGGCGGATGATGCCACCACCTGGCTTCGGAGTAGATCTTTCATAGGCACTCCATTCTGGTTTGGATTTGATTTGTTCGCTGTCCCCGCGCGCTGGAGCTTGTCCGCCTGGGAAAAAGCTCTCGTCTCCGCCCGTCGCAGGACAAACGCGTTGTGCAGGGTGGGCTGATGGGAAGCTGGAATTGCCGGCTGGGGAAAATGCCTCCGCGAACGACGGCGGAAATCCCACGAAAAGCCTGGCCATTGCCGGCCGTTGCCGGGTGCTGCCGGGTGCATTGCGGGCTACCGCCGGTGCCAGAGAGGCCCAAGACCGCCCCGGCGTTTGCCACCTCAGCCACCGGGACCGGAGAGCGGAAGAAATCCGGCGCAGGATGGCGGGTTGATCCAACCGCAGCCATGACGAGAGTCGTTGAACGACAGGATGCGCGGGGCGGGAATTTCCGCAAAGAGAATCCGCCGCCGCCAACGGATAATCACCCAAGTTATGCGCAGCAAAACCCGGGTCACTGGGCCGGTTCAATTCAATTTCAGAGATTGTGAGCGTCCGATTTCCGTTCATTTCTGTTTGACGGAAATATCCCGCTCCCCCATGTTGACTTCATGATTCAGAGTTTCGCCGACGAGACGACGGAGCGCTTGTGGCGAGGGAGCCCGGTCCGTCGCATCCCGGTCGATCTGCAACGGCAGGCGCTAAAGCGGCTCGGCTACCTGCACGCCGCGCAGCGACTGGAAGACCTCTATGCGCCGCCGTCCAATCACTTTCACGCCCTCGCCGGCTCCGATCGCTACGCCATTCGGGTAAACTTGCAGTGGCGCATCACCTTCACCTGGACACCCGTCGGACCAGCCGACGTGTTGTTTGAGGATTATCACTGAGCGTTCTGGAAAACACCACTATGAAAACGACCACCCGCCCCTGGCATCCCGGGGAACTGCTCAAGGAAGACTGGATCGCTGATTACGGGCTCACGCAATACGCCCTCGCGAAGGCCCTCCACATCCCGCACAGCCGCCTGACCGACATCATCAAGGGCCGGCGCGGCATCACTGCCGACACCGCCTTGAGGCTGGCACGCTTCTACGGCAACACGGCGGAATTCTGGCTCCACCTCCAGACCGACTACGACCTGCGCATGGCGGACGCCAAGAAGATCGCTGCGGAAGTGCAACCCTGCGCAGCGTGACGCTGTTGAAGTCTCGGTACAACCTGCCCACTGCGGCGGCAGCCGACGCTGTAAGTGTCCACTCCAAACTGAATCGTGATGAATAGCCAGCCAGGAGCCCAACCAACTCCTGGTTTCACGCTCCGGCCAGCTTCGCGTACGCCTCGCCTTCGTTGAGGGTGGGACGCTCCGGGCGGCCTTTGTAGTTATAAATGAGCTTCATGTTATCCAGTCCCATCAACGAGAGAATGGTCGCGTGGAGATCGTGCACGTGCAGGCGTTCGTCCACCGCGTGCAGGCCGACTTCGTCGGTCGTGCCGATGGTCTGGCCTCCTTTGACCCCGCCGCCCGCCATCCACATGGTGAAGCCGGTCGGGTTGTGGTCGCGGCCGTCGCCTTTTTCGCTCATCGGCGTCCGGCCGAACTCGCCACCCCAAACGACGAGCGTGGAGTCGAGCAGGCCGCGGGCCTTGAGATCTTTCAGCAGCCCGGCCACCGGTTGGTCCATGGAACGGCACAGTTTGGCGTGGTTCACCTCCAGACCCTTGTGCGAGTCCCACTTGCTGCCCGCCCCATGGTAGAGCTGAACGAATCGCACCCCGCGTTCGACCAGCCGGCGTGACAGCAGGCACATCCGCCCAAACTCCGCGGTTTCTTTTTCATCGATGCCGTAAATCTGCCTCGTGGCCGCGGTCTCCTTCGTGAGATCGACGGCCTCCGGCGCCTCGGCTTGCATCCGGAAGGCGAGTTCATAGCTGGCGATCCGCGCCTCGAGCTCCGTCTGCAAGTGACGGGAGGCGGCATGGTCCCGGTTAAACGCGTCGAGCAATTCGAGTTTCCGGCGCTGCTCCGCATCGGAGATTCCCTTCGGCGGGTTGAGATCCGCGATCGGCTCGCTGCCGGCCGTGATGCGGGTGCCTTGATATACGGCCGGCATGAAGCCGCTGCCCCAGTTGCGCGGTCCATTCACGACACTGGCCGCGTTGTCCTGCATCACGACAAACGCCGGCAGATTTTGGTTCTCCGTGCCGAGACCGTAACTCGTCCAGGCGCCCAGCGACGGCCGGCCGGCCAGTATCGATCCCGTGTTCATCTGGCAGACGCCCGAGGAGTGATTGATGCCGTCCGCGTAGCAGGAGCGGATAACGGCCAGGTCATCCGCCATCTCGGCGGTATGGGGCAGCCAGTCGCTCACCCACAATCCGGACTTGCCGTGCCGCTTGAACGTGCGGCGCGAGGCGAGGATTGGGGAGTCGAATTCACCCATCGCCGTGATAACGCGCCCGAAACTCGGCGGGATCGGCCTGCCGTGAAGCTCGGCCAGCAGCGGCTTGGGGTCGAAGAGATCGATATGGCTCGGACCGCCTTCCATGAAAAGAAAGATGACGCTCTTCGCCTTGGCGGGGTGGTGGCCGCGCTTGGGAGCGAGCGGGCTCCCCGTGTCCGCCGCCGCGAGCGCCGCCTGCAGCGGTGTGCCGCGCAAGAGATCGACGAGCGCCAGAGCCCCAAAGCCGGCGCCGCCGCGGAGAATAAAATCGCGCCGGCTCAAGGCCGGATCGCGTCGCCCGCAGAAGGATGAAGTGAAGCTCATGAATAGGGTTTGTTTACAAACCTGTTTGTCATTCTGAGCGCAGCGAAGAATCCAGCGGGAGTAGCGAAGCCTCCCGAGGGGTGCGGATGTCCAAATGGATTCTTCGCTGCGCTCAGAATGACAGAGAAAAACCTATTCTGAAAACACGGTCTAATCGACATAGAGAAATTCATTCGAGTTGAGCAACACATGGCACAGGTTGACCAGCGCCGCGGTGCGGGGCTCATCCGGCGGCACGGCGCTTGGCTGGGCCGCGATCTCGCTCCCTCGGCCGGAGCTGTCGGCATACGGGTTGGCGGTCTCGAATTTCCAGTAGCCCACCGTGTGCTCGTCGACCGCCGCACTGTTGAACAGAAGCTGCTCGGCGCGCAACGGCCGATCGGAGAGGCGGACATCATCGACGACGCCATCGAACAAATTGCGCGCGCCCTTCGCGGTGCCGCCGATCACCACCGGCGCCGGGCTGCGAATCCCGCTCGTCACGGCATGGGCCACCTGCGCCACCTGCATCGGCTCGTCGTCGTTCGAGAGATCCTTGCAATAAAAGGTCACGCCGCCCGCCGCCGTTTCGCCCAGCCGCACGGCGACCGCGACAAAGTACGGTTTGCCCAAATCGATGTGCAGCCCCGAAAAAACCGGCTCCACCGGATCCCCCGGCTTCCACGGCGGATCGCCCGACAACTGGAGCACCAGGGTCTGCGGCATGTTGCGCGACGCCCGGCCCGTCACGCCGAGCGACCAGCCCGGTTCGCCCTTCCGGCCGTCCCATTGCGAGACGATCGGGCTGACCGTTCCCGTCGCATGAACCGATTTCAGGTTGATGAACGCCTCGACGGTAAAATCAGACTGCGGGAAGCGTCCCGTCGGATTGATGAGCAGCCGATCCTGGTTCGAGCCCGGGACAAGCAGTGCCGCCATGCCGTCGCGAAACTTCATCTTTTCAAAGGCAAACGGGATCTCGCTTTTCGCCGGGACGCTGACCGTCGTCTGACTGAAGCCATCGAGCAGGATGCTTTGAATCTTCTCCCGCTCCCGCCCGGTCGGATCGCGTCCGTAGCAAATTCGAAACGCCTCGGTGATCCACGCACCCGGATCGGAAGCGTGCTCCCGGCCCAGTCGCCCTGCAAACGCGCGCGCCCGGTCGAGCATCCACCGGCCGTTGATCATGAAGAGCGACTGCGTGGGCGTTGTCGTGACATTTCGCTGTGCCGTGCTCGCAAAGCCTTCCGGCTGGTCGAACACCTCGAGGACCGGGTCACGCGTGTTGCGCATCACCCGGGTGAAGATGGTGCGCACCGGCTTGCTGGCATCGGCGGGGGAGCCGCCCGGCGGAAACTGCAACTCCCCGGTCACCGCCAGCGCGGCGTCCCGGATTTGCTCCGCTTCGAGCCGCCGGGTGGTGGCGCGCCAGAGCAGACGGTTCTCCGGGTCGAGCAACTGGGCCTGCGTTTCGAGCGGATTGCCGGCGGCCTGCGTGTAGGTGGCCGACGTGACGATCAGCCGGTGCAATTTCTTGAAACTCGAGCCGTTCTCGCCGAACCACCCGGCGAGCCAGTCGAGCAATTCGGGGTGCGAGGGCTTTTCCCCGAGCTTGCCGAAATCGCTCGCGTTGACGGCGAGGCCGCGCCCGAAGTGGTATTGCCAGATCCGATTCACGATCACGCGGCTGGTCAGCGGATTCTCACGCTGGGTCAGCCACCGGGCGAGCGCGGTTCGGCGGCCGGTGGTGCCGCCGGGCGCCGGTTCGATCTTCGCCGCGGCGGCGTCAAGCACCGACAAGAAACCCGGCGCGATATCGCCGAGCGCGGCCTTTTTTGGAATCGTGACGGGCGGGGCCTTCGGACCGATGTCCGTCGCCGCATAGGCCAGCGGGAGCGGCGCGGGTTTCTCGTCCGCGAATTTGCGCAATTCAGCCAGCAGTTGCGCGCGCTTCGTCTTGTTGGGTTCCTTCACCCGGGCGGGCAGACGCTTGTCGCTCCACTCGTATTCCACCTGCCGCCACGCCAGTGAGACCACGATCCGCTCGTAGGGCGTCCGTTCCAGGGCGGGCTTGGCGATCATCGCCCGCGTCTCGGGCGGAAACTTCTCGATCGCCTCCCTCGCCCCTTCGTCCCGATACGGGGCGTCAAGTTCGGCGAGCTGGTGGCGCACGTCCGCGGTCTTTGCCTCCCACGCGGCCAGTTTCCTGGCATGGGCGGCGCGTTCCGCCGGACTGGCGACCTCAACTTCCGTATACGGCACGACCGGCGCAAAAAAGGCCTGCAGGCGGAAATAGTCCTTCTGCAGTATCGGGTCGAACTTGTGGTCGTGGCAGCGGGCACACTGCAGACCCATGCCCATGAACACGTCGGCCGTCGTGTCGGTGATGTCGTTGAGCATGGTCACCACCTGACCGGCGACATCGCGATTGTTGTACTCGTAGATGCCGTTGCCGAGATAGCCCGTCCCAGTGCGGGCGACCGGGTCATCCGGCCAGAGTTCGTCCCCGGCGATCTGCTCCTGGACGAAGCGGTCGTAGGGCTTGTCCGAGTTGAACGCCGCGATCACGTAGTCGCGGTAGCGCCAGGCGTAGGGGCGAAAGTCATCGATCCGGTACCCGTCGCTGTCGGCGTAGCGCACCAGGTCCAGCCAGTGCCGCGCCCAACGTTCGCCGTAGCGCGGACTGGCCAGCAGTCGATCCACGAGGGTCGCATAGGCATCGGCGGAGGTGTCCGCCACAAAGGCGGCCACTTGTTCCGGCGTCGGCGGCAGCCCGATGAGATCGAAGTACACCCGGCGCACGAGCGCCGGCTTCGCCGCCGGCGGCGCCGGCCGCAACCCCGCGGCGATCTGGCGCTCGAGAATGAAACGGTCGATCTCGTTGGCACACCAGGGGTCGTTCGGCGGCAGGTGAACTTTCGCCACCGGCTGAAACGCCCACCAGCGGCGGTCTTCGGCGGTGATCCCGCCTTTCGGCCGCGCAACCATTTTTTGGCCGGGCGTCTCCGGCCAGGGCGCGCCTTGTTTCACCCAGTCGGTCAGGATCGCGATTTGCTCATCCGAAAGTTTTTTGCCCTTCGGCGGCATCTGCAGATCCTCGTTCGTGTAGCGAATGGCTTCGAGCAGCAGGCTCTTGCCCGGGTCCTGCAGATCGATCACGAGGCCGCTCGCGCCCCCGGCCAGCAGCGCTTCACGCGAATCGAGCAGGAAGTCGCCCTTGATCTTCTCGGCCGAGTGACTGTGGCACTTGTGGCAATTCTCCCGCAGGATGGGCTCCACTTTCCGGACGAAGAAATCGGCCCCGTCGGACGCAGCCGGCGATGCGATCGGGAAGAGTCCGATCACGATTGGCGCCAAGCGCCGTCTCAAAGTCCGACCGGGGTTGGTCAGATTCAACATTGGCCAAGATGAATGGCAAAGGGTCGAGCCGGATTCAAGCCTGCTAACGAGGCGCCGCCTCGGAGCGTTCTGCACGCTGAGGCAATCGGGAATCCGGGGTGGGCGAACAGGGTGGCGGCTCGACTTCGCGTCGCTACGACGTGGCGAGCGAGTGCCTGCTCTCAAGAAACAGCCACTGCTCGGAGGGTGGGCCGGGCGCTCCGTCGCGCGGCCTTCCGGGTGGTGTCAGCAAGCCTGTCGGCCGGCTCCGGAACGGCGTCAATCCAGAGGCTCACCGCCTCCTTCAACGGCTGGAGGTAAAAGGTGAAGCCTGAGGCCTTCGGCCAGTCCGTCGAGCAACTCTTCGCTGCCGGGGTCACCGTTTACCCGATTCACCCGAAAGCGGCGGAACGTTATCGCCAGCGCCAGGCCCCGTCCGGGGTCAAGGATGACCAACTGGATGCGTGGAGTCTGGCGGATGCCTTGCGGCTGGATGGGCACCTGTGGCGCGCGCTCGCCCTCATGGATCCGATCGTCGCTGAGTTGCAGCTCCTCTGTCGGGACGAGATTGCGCTGATTGGGCAGCGCACGGCATTCGTCAATCAGCTCAAGCAAGCGCTGCACGAATGTTATCCGGCGGCCCTGGAAGCGTTTGATAACTGGATCAGTCCGAGCGCGTGGGACTTTGTGTTGACGTTTCCGACGCCCGCCCAGCTGCAACAGGCCGGACGACGGCGCTGGGAGAAATTCTTGCATGGGCACAAACTCTTAAACCCCTCCCGGCCCCAACCCCGTGAAAATCCAGTTTCCTATCCGTCGGCAATATTTCATCGGCGCGCGGAGGTGCTGAGGAGGTGGGTGGACTCGGGCTCGGTCAGGGGGTGGCGATGGACCGCGTGGCTAAAACATTCTCCCGAAATCCTGCCGCGTGCCGACCCAAACCCAGACGATGTTTTCCCCGTCGCGCTGGCACACGGCCCGGTAACCGCCGCCGAAGCGCACAGACCAAAAGTTGCCGGGGCCGTTCAGCTTCTTGAAACGGAGGCTCGGATGGTTGGGATCGGACATGAATAGCCGGTAGGCTTTTCGCGAGCGAGACTCTCATCCGCCCAGCGCGCGAGGTTTGCCACCTTGGCCGGGTCGTTTAAATCGCGCTCCCACGCCGCCTCGTCCTCCTCGTCGACGACACCGAGCGCGGCCTGCGCCTCCTGCGACTTGAGGAACTGCGCAAACGCGAGCAGCGAGGACTGATGCGCTGGTTCGAGACGGCTGCAAAGTTCGGCCACCGCCTCGGGCGTGGAGGGAGTCAGCGTGTTGGGCATGGCGGAGAGCGTGCCCCAAAACATCGTCCCCGCAAGTCCCGGTTTTCGCCGGAAGGTCACCACGATTCTTTGAGCCGGGCATTGAACCCTCGGTTGAAACCCGAAACTTGGGCCGATCCAAGGGGCCGATCCAGGGGGTCAGTCCGCTAGTTGTTAAATCTGGGCCGTGGGAGATGACGCTCGCGGCGGCTCAGATTAACATCTAGCGGACTGACCCCGTGCGTCCGACTTTCAGTCCAGTTGTTCAACCCCAAAAAAACAAATCCATGAAAACGCTACATTCACCCCTCGTCCGTCGCATCGTTTCGTCCACCGCCATCCTGATCTTGTGCGCCGCGCTCGGCGCGCACCTCCGCGCCAGCGGGCCGGAGTTGTCCACGCAGCAGAAGGAAGTGTGGAACAACGTGGAGACCTACTGGCGGCTCGATGCCGCCGGCGACACGCAGGCGTTCCTGACTTACTTCCACGCGGATTACCAAGGCTGGAGCTACGACAACGTGCTGCCGGGCTCAAAAGAGCGCGCGACAAAGTTCATCACGCACAGCCACCAAACGTCGAAGACACTCGTGTATGATCTCCAGCCCGTGACGGTCCGCGTGCACGGCAACATCGCCTACGCGCACTACCTTTTCACGCGCGTCGTCAAGGACGCCGAGGGAAAGCAAAAACGCGAGGCGGGCCGCTGGACCGACATTCTCATGAAGGACGGCAGCAAATGGGTGATGATTGCCGATCACGGCGGCGAATTCCCGCCGAAGCCGTAGCAAGACGGCGGCTCTCCAGCAATTCGCTTCATCTCACCCACACCCCCACAATAAAAACCCTCGCCTACCTCGCCTGCTTCGCGAGCGCCGCGGCGCTCGCTTTTGCCCAGCAAAACACCAACGCGAACGACTCCGTCCCGCCGATCACGCCCGCGGATGAAGCGGCGATTCGCGCGCTTTCGAAAGCCTACGAGCAGGCGTGCAACGAAAAGGCCTGGGCGAAAGCCGCCGCGATTTTCGCCGACGACTCAATCTTCCTGCCGCCGCACTCGCCCAAAATCGTAGGGCGGCTGGCGGCCGAGGCGTTCCTGCGCGGATTCCCGCCGTTCAAAGATCTGTGGATTGAGCCGCTCGAAATCCACGGCCGCGGCGATCTCGCTTACGTGCGCGGCCGCTACGCTTTTGTCGGGCTGCCCCCCAACCAGCCGGAGCAACGCGACACTGGAAAATATGCCGAAATCTGGCGCAAGCAGCCGAACGGCGCATGGAAACTCGATCGCGACATTTTCAATTCCGACCATCCGATTTCCGTGCCGCCCAGCCAGGGGACTGGCGTGCCGAACATTGCCGGCACCTACAAACTCGTGTCGCGCAAGCTGCCCGATGGACGGATGATTTATCCACCGGCGATCACCGGACTCTATTCGATTACGTCCACCACGATCAACTTCAACATCGTCGAGACGCAGAGCGATGGAAAGGTGTCGTCAGGATCGAGTATCTCGACCTACCGGCTGACGGAAAAGGAATTCGTCCCAACGCGGCAGTTCTCGATGATGACCGAGGACGGTAAGGTGACGCTGCTCGATCGCTCGTCGAAGGCCGAATCGCGGCCAGCGATAGTGAGAGGCTCGCGGATCGAGTTCACCCCGCCGGCGTGGAATGCGACGAATGCGTCGCCTCTGCATGTCTTTGACGGCAACACGCTGGTCGCAACCGCAGCCGGTGAATTCATCGACACGTGGGAGAAGGTCGATGACTCCGCGGCGACGAGCGGCACCGAGGCTGTCGTTGCGGCGGTCAAAGCCGCGGTGGAAAAACACTGGGCTGCCATCAACGGCAACGATACCGCCACGGTCGATCGGCAGCACACGTTGGGCATTTCGATTTTCCTCGCCGACATCGAGCCGCGCATGCGCCTGAATTCGCCCGCGTGGCTTGGTCTCTTGCAACGATGGCAGGGCGCGAAAGCGAACTGGATGCCGCGCGAGATCGAGGTGCAGCCGCTCAGCGCCACCGTCGCCGCCGCCTCGTTCTACGTGGATGGCTCCGTCCGCTGCCCCGATGGCAGCGTCGATTCGCGCCCGCGCCGCGTCACGGAAATCTGGGTCAACGACAACGGCACGTGGAAGGAAGCGCACCACCACGATTCCGTTTATAGCGCCAATCCGAAGCCGGCGGCTGCGCAATAGTTTCGTTTCAGCCGGAGCGGAGAAGGCGCAGCTCCGAAAACCCAAGATCGTCTTGAACCGCTAATCTCCGCTAATCCGAAATCAGCTCAGGTTAGCGTCTATTGGCGGTTCAATACATCCTCTCTTTTCGTGTGCTTCGTGGTTCGCGATTCGACCCGGGCAAACGGTGGCATCGCGGAAGACCCGTTCCACTCCGTTCACTCTACTTGCTGACGCGCCGCCACACGTCTTTCAGCTCGTCCGCTTTCTTGCCGGTGATTTTCGTCGAGCCCGCCCACGTGTGCGTGTTGCCGCCATCCGAAATCGTCACCGTGTATTTGCCTTCATACTTCGTGCCATCCGCGTGGCTGCCAGTTTCGGCGCTCGCCCATTTGCCGTTTTGCTTGGAGACAATGGAAACAAATGTTGTGCCGCCCGAGTCCCCGCCGCTCCATCGAATCTGTTTGGCGCCGGCGTCATAAACGGCCATCGAGCTTCCGGAACCCGGCCCGCCAAAAAAACGCAGGTGGAGCGCATGGCCGTCTTCCGCGATCTTGTTCTCCGCATAGGCAGTCACCTTGTCGCCTCTTTTCCCGAAGCCGGGCCAATCCATGATCCACGTGACGTCGCCCAGCCAACGGCCGGCCATTGCCTGGCAGAATTCCTTGAAGTCTTCGCGGGTCGATTGCTGGCCGAAAGCCGGCAGGGCGGTGAGAGCAATAAGCAGAACGCCGGATATGAGTTTCATGGGGGATCCTTTCATTTCGATTGGGCAACAACGAAACAGTCGCGGTTGCCGGGGATCGGCAGCGTGAAGCGAGTTCATCCGCGTGTCAGTCTATTTTTGATTTCATTGCCGGCCGACACCGCGGCGTAATTCCGACGGGGTCAGGCCGCTGTTTGCTGTTTTGCGATGCGGCATTCGGGCGAGATAGCTACGAATGGTGGTCAGGCCAGCGTCGTGCGAATTGACCTGTCCCTATGGGTTTGAAACCCCGAACGCTGCACCGCCCGCTCGACGAGCTCCACCCGGCTACTCCACATGCGGATCGAAAGATCTTGATTAAAGTACCATTAAAACAATCGTTATGGTTAATTAAATACTATTTATGGGGCAAATCACAGCAGAGCTACTTCATCGTGCGCTTGGCCTCCTCGGCGAGCTGATGGTGCTGCGCAAGCATCCGGGGCAACATTTCGTTGTATGCGGTGGCGCCTCGTTGCTCGCGCTCGGACTGGTCCGCCGTGCAGTCACCCAAGATGTCGATATTCTCGGCCGGATTGACGTCGGTGAAATCGTCAGTCCGCGTCCGCTCCCCGATTGGTTGCTTTCAGCCGCAGATGATGTCCGCACTCAGCTCAATTTACCCCACGATTGGCTCAACGCGCACGTGGCCGAGGATACGCTTTTCAAATGCGGTCTGCCTGATGGCTTGGCGGGGCGTCTCACCACTCGTGATTATGGCCCCCTTCTTCGCATCAGCTTCATTGCCCGCCGCGACCAAATTTTTCTAAAGCTTCACGCGGCCGTGGACCGCGATGGCGGACGTCACCTCCAAGACCTGCTCGATCTCCGGCCTGATGTTGAGGAACTCCTCGCCGCAGGCCGCTGGACCCGCACTCAAGATCCTTCGGAAGGATTCCGATTCAACCTGGGCATCATGCTCACTCACCTCGGCCATGGAAGCCTGGTTGGCCAGCTTTAGAAAGCAGTTCCGCGAGGCGATCCTTGCGATCCTCTGGCGCCAATGGTCCGCCCTGGGCGTTGCCGGCCACGCGCAGACGGGGGACGATCGGCTGATCGATCCCGAAGCGCTCTTGCTGTTTTCCACTTCCATCGCCCGGCATGATGCCCGGCTCTTCGATGAAATCCTCGATTGGCTCCAAACCAGTGGCGCGTGGATTAATCTCCAACGGCTTACTCGGATCCAAAACGAACACCACGTGGGCGACGACAGCATCCTGGCTGCCATCGCATCTCAACTCACCCGCGGTCGCGCCCATCCCAAGTGGCGCGCACTCATACGCCACGCCAGGAAGCGCGCCAGCGACGAACCCCCGCGGCCACTCTTTCCTCACCTGCCGGTGGTCGGGCAAGTCGACGAAGCGTGGCTCGCGTGGGGTTGGCAACGGCCGCCGGTCGAGGTACGCGGACTCAGTCAGGTTCCCCGTCCCGATCAGCCCGCGACCTTCCTCTTCAAGCTGCGGGCGCTCTTCGGTCGTCAGGCCCGCGTCGAGATCATCGCATGGCTGCTCGCCAACGAATCAGGCCACCCGGCCGAAATCGCCCGCGCCACCGGTTACTTCCGCGGGTCGATTCAAGCGGTGCTCAACGAACTCGTCGTCTCAGGACACGTCTTTGCGGTGCGCACCAGCCGCGAAAAACGGTTTACGCTGCGCCGCGACGAATGGCGTTTTCTGCTGACCTGGTCCGGCGATTCCGCGGCCACTTTTCCCCGCTGGTTGCCGTGGCCGGCCATCTTCCGCCTGTTGCGGCGGGTGGACGATCTCCTTGGCCACCCGGAACTCGACCGCATGTCGCCACCGGTGCAGGCCATTGAATTCGCCCGCGCCATCGCTCCTGCCGCCGCCACGCTCACCCCGGCGGGCCTCTGGCCGGCACCGACAGCCGGCCTGGTCGGCGCAGCCTCCGTCAGAGCCACGACCCTGCGCTTGGAGGCGCTGCTCCGCCAAATCTCGTCAACTCCGTAATGCCATTCCCGATTCCGACGAGTGCTCCCACGCACTCAGTTCTTCTTCACCGGCGGCTTCCAGTTCAGCAAGCGCACTCGCCGCGGGCAGTCGCAGCAGGCGCTCACGCTCAACCCCAACTACTCCACCGCGCACATGTGGCTCGGGGTGTTGAAAAACTGCGCCGGCCGCCTGGACATCGCGTTGCAGGAATTCGAGCGGGCGACGGCGCTGGATCCGCTCTCCCCGACCAACCGGCACGTGTGGGCCGGGCGCGGACATGGGGTCAGTCCGTGAGTCGCTAGTCCGCATGAGCGCACGCTCGGCTGGCCAATGGCTCAACTCATTCCTCCGCCAGGGCAGCTTCAAGTGAGGTAATGGCGATTTGCGGCGGCCGTGCTCGCACTAGCCGCGATGCGAGCACGCGGTGGGGAGCACTGCACCCGTCCCAAAAATAGCAAGTCTTGGATACCTGGTTGACGGCATGCGTTGGCTGCAGTCCCCAGGAGTCGATTGAAGTCTTGCGTCGCGGGCAATGCTCGCTTGTTGAGCGGCAACGGCGTGCTCAAAACCACCGGGTGTCGGAGACCACCAAGGCGCTCAAATCCTGGGACCGGAAAATCGCCCCAAAATCCAGGACGTTGCGGTCAATCCGATTTTGAACCGGAGCCAAAAAACCTCGCCAATGCCCGGGGCAAATTCAACCTCCGGGCACGGACTCGCGCGGGCCCGCCCGCGCCCTCTCCCACCGCCCCCTCAATGCCTGACTCCGCTCCAAGCGCGGTATTCGTCAGCTACGCCCGTGAAGACACGGACGCGGCGCGCCGCATTGCCGATGCGCTGCCGAGTCAAGGCGTGGAGGTGTGGTTCGATCAAAGCGAACTGCCCGCCTTCGCGCTGGCGCTACGGCGCGACAAGCGCGGCGGCGATGCGTGGGATGCGCGGCTGCGCCGCGAGGGGCGAGTGAGAGGGTCGAGTGGCAAGTCGTCCAATCCGCAATCCGCGATCCCCAATCCGCAATGAGCGCGCCCAAAAACCAGCGGCACGCGTGCAATCTCACAACACGGGCAAGATGCCCGTGCCACGTCGAACTACCCGCTTTGGATCCGGGCGGCGGAGATGCAGGCGTTGCTCGGCCGGAAAGAGGATGCCCTGAAATCGCTCGAGCACTGCCCCGAGTGGCATCCGTGGAAATGGCCGGCGGCCGGCGTCGACTGTGGGCCCGGTGCCGCGATTCGGGCGCAGCTTCATGGGCGGTTTTTTTTTCGCGGTTGGCGTGAGCGCCTCAATATCGGCGAGGTCTTTGGGCCGTCCGGCCGCGCGCTTGTTCGCCAGCAGACTTTCCCGGTCGATGAAAACCATCCGGAGCCCGTCGATCGTTTCCTCGACCCGTTTGCCGAAACAGTCGTCGAAAGTGACGCCCGAGATTTCATTCATCACTTCCAATCTGAGGGGTGGAACGCCAATCCTGACGATCTTGCCCGGTTCCAGGAACAGCGCGGGCGTCAGCTCAGGAACGTCGAAGCCAAAGTCCCGGAACGCGGCGACCAGTTTTTCGGCGTTTTCCGCCGAAAGCCTGACAAACACGTTGAGATCGCCGGTCGCGCGAACAAATCCATGATATCCCACCGCATATGCCTACCACCAGATAGTGAACACTCGCCCTTCGCTTGGCCACCCCGGAGCAAGCTCCGGGGAATGGAACCGTCTGCGATTCAACGTGGCGGGCGTTGAGCGATTTCAAGAAATCGGCGAAGTTCGGATCGAGCTTCTCCATAGGAATAAAACTGGCGCCGCAGGAATTCGATCCCGGCCAGCCGGGTTTCGGGAGTTTGTTTCAACCAATAACCCAAATCGTCAGGTTCATCATCGCACGCGCCAATCGTCAGGGCAGAACGTTCCAGGGCAAAGCCTTCCATGGGAAGGAAGCTACCTCTTCACGCGAGGAATGCATCTGAATTCCGCGCCGAGGGGGAAAGCGGATTCCTGTAAAATCCAGTTTCCTATCCGTCCGTCGGACTGTCAGAGCCTCGGAGGCATCGCGCCTTCGAATCAAATAAAATCTATCCTCCACCAGCCGGTGACTCCCGCCGGTGGAACTCCCCAACCTCCCTGACCCCATGCACTCCTCTGGACTCCCTTGTCGTCGGAGCACTCTGACCACGCTCCTGTCCGCGCTTTGCTTTGCCCTCGCCGCACTGACGGTTGCCACCGCGCAAACCTCCGGCGCCGGCACGATCACCGGCACGGTCGCCAATGAAGGCACCGGCCAGTTTCTCCGGAACGCCGAGGTCCGCGTCGCGGGCGGCAATCTCTTCGCCCTCACGGAAAGCGACGGCAGCTTCCGGCTCACGAGCGTCCCGGCCGGCCCGCAACAGCTTGTCGTCTCCTATGCCGGCCTCGATGCCCAGACCCGCACGGTCAACGTGGTCGCGGGACAGACGTCGCGCGCGCTGTTCGGGCTCAAGTCGGATGTCTACAAGCTCGAGCAGTTCGTCGTCGCCGGCGACCGCGAGGGCCAGGCCAAGGCGATCAACGACCAGAAGAACGCCGACCACATGAAGAGCGTGATCGCATCCGACGCGTTCGGCGACCTGATCGACAGCAACGCCGCGGAGCTGCTGAAAAGCGTGCCGGGCTTCGCCATGAACTACGCGGGCGAGGACGCGATCGGTTTCACGATGCGCGGCCAGAGCTCCGTCTACGCCTCGATCACGCAGGACGGCAACGGCATTCCGAACTCCGGTTTCGGCAGCCGCTCGTTGAACATGCGCAATGTCCAGGTGAACAATATCGAGGCGATCGAGGTGAACCGCGCCCCCAACGCCTCCCAGGGGGCCAACTCGATGGGCGGCTCCGTCAACCTCGTCTCGAAAAGCGCGCTCAGCCAGCAGGGCCGCCGCATCCGCTTCGACGTGGGCATGAACATCAACACCGCGCTCCGCAACTTCGGGGCCAGCTACCAGGGCTACGACCACGACGCCTACGCGCAATATCCCTCGGCGCAGTTGAACTATTCCGATGTCTTCCGCGCCGGCAGCGAACACCCCCTCGGCGTCTCCGTCTCGATCCTCAAAAGCGGACGCTACCGTTACAACACGCAGTATACGCCGAGCTACACCTTTGTTCCCACGATTCCCGCTGGCCAGGATGTGAGCGCCAGCGACAGCTCCATTGTCAGCAGCGTGAACATGCAGGAGGCGTCGGCCGGATTCCGGCAGGACTACTATTCCGTCAACCTCGACTACAAGCTGGCCGAGAGCACGACCCTCTTTCTGCGCACCTATTACCAGCAGGGGCCCCAGATGCACCTCTTTGGTCTCAACCACCGCATCAATCCGACCGCCGCCAACCAGACCTCCGGCACCGGCGCCGCCATGATCGCGATCAACGGCAACACGCCCAACCGCATCGACTCGCGCCCGAATGCCACTCCCGTCACCACCGCCACCGGCAGCCGGATCACGAAAACCTCCGGCCACGAGGTCTCCGACAACCAGAACTACAACGTCAATGGCGGCGGCAAGAGCCGCTTCGGCGAGCTGACCCTCGATTACAACGCGTATTACGGCCGCGACTACGTGCGCACGCCCATCTCGGGCTTCACCAAGGGCGGCACGCTGACCTATGACGTGCTGAACGTCGGCTTCGTCATGGACAACCTGCAGAGCGAAAGCGGCATGACGCTCACCCAAACCGCGGGGCCCGACCACTGCAACATCGCCAATTACGGCCGGCTCACCTAGTCGGGCACAAATTCCAGCACCATCGACCGCAAGTGAGGCGCCAAGATCGATGCGAAGCGGGATTTCAACGCGCTGCGCATTCCCGTGGTGCTTCAGGCCGGCGTCCTATACGACATCCAGGAGCGCGCCGCCGCCCGCACCGGCAACGGCGCCCGCTGGATGTTTGGTTCCGGGCCCGACGGCGTGTTTGGCAATGCCGACGACGTCGCGCTGCCGCTCGTGCAACTCGCCGACGCCAACATGGCGGCGCGCTGGAACATGCACGGCTTTCCATCCATCAATCCCGGTTCCTTCATCAGCATGCCACGGCTGGCCGACTACGTGAAGGCCAACCCCGCGGCTGCCACGGCCGACCCGGTCACCGATGTCACGAACACCTACGGCACGCTGAAGGATTTTCGCGAGCAAATCGACGCCGGCTACGCCATGGCGACGGTGCGGATCCAGAAGCTCACGCTCGTCCCCGGCGTCCGTTGGGAACGCACGACCGACGACGGCACCGGCTTTGCGCGGGTCACCTTGCCCACGCCCGCCGGCCTCACTCTCCAGCAGCAGGCCGATTTCGTCCGCGCCCAATACAAGCCCGTCTCCCGCCACGCCTCGTACTCGGACTTCTACCCGAATTTCCAGGCCCGCTACAATTTCAGCGACGCGCTGATCGCGCGCACCGCCTACACCAAGACCATCGGCCGGCCGAACTTCACCAACCTCCTCCCCGGCGACACGATCAACGACACGGCGAAGACCATCAGCCGGAACAACCCGGACCTCGAACCCTTCAACGCCACCAATTACGATCTCACGGTCGAATACTATTTCGGGAAAAACACCGGCAACCTCACCGCCTCCGTCTTCCGCAAGAACATCGAGAACTACTTTCAAAACGTGCAGTATCCCCTGCCCGGTGGCGCCAGCAACGGCTACGACGGCCAATACGAAGGCTACATCGTCACGGAGAATCAGAACATCACCGCCACCACGCGCACCGAGGGCTTCGAACTGGGTTATCAGCAAGCCCTGCGTTTCCTGCCCGGCCAGTTCAAGAACCTCCTCGCCAGCGCTTCCTATACCCGCGTCCGCTCCACGCCGCCGCCCGGCGCGCGCGAGGCGACGGGCATTTTCCCCGACGTTTACAACCTCGGCCTCACCTACAACAGCGGCCGGTTGCGCGTAGACCTGCGCTACAACATGCGCAAGAGCTGGCGCAGCAGCATCAACAACACGACCGGCGAAAAGACAGTTTTCCGCGACAACGACCGCGCCGACCTCGCGCTGAACTACCGTTTCAGCCGCCATTACACGTTCTACTTCGACTGGCGCAACTTCATGAACGAAGAGGATCTTCGCCTTGTCGGCCTCAACCAGCGCGTCGGTTTCCACCAGACCGCCGGCATGTCGATCAACACCGGCTTCCGCGCGGAGTTCTGAATCAGAATAAGGTGGACGGCGCCCTCCGGGCGCCGTCCTTTCCCCGCGGCCAAAAAAACGCGCCCGGAGGTCGGGTTCCCCGCAAAAATAGAACTGTCCGACAACCGCCCCCCATTGCCTCGTCACCTCGTTGGCGCACGCTCGTCCTTCGTTTCGCTCCCCCCTTCTCCCCTCTATGCGAAAACATGCTGTCGCGGCGCTCGCCGCCGTTGCCTCGTTGGGCGTCATCGCGCACGCGATGACCGAAGACCAGCGGCGCGCCCATATCGAATGGATGATCAAGACCCTGCCCGAAGTTCCCACGTGGAACGAATGGCAGAAGAAAACCGGCGCGCTGCCCCCCGACTTCGACGCGCTCCCGAGCGCGAACTACCTCCCCGATCCGCTCAAATTTCAGGATGGCCGCGCCGTCCGGATGCCGGCCGACTGGGCCGCGCGCCGCACCGAGATCAAGCAGCTGTTTGAAAAATACGTCATCGGCTCGCTCCCGCCCAAGCCGAAGATCAACCGCATCGTCCCCGTCGAGGAAACCAGGGGGAAGGGCTATGTCACGCGGGTCGTCCGTCTCGAATACGGTCCGGAGAGCAAGGTCACCACGCAGATCACGCTCACCCTCCCCGAGGGCCGCGGGCCGTTTCCCGTGTTGATCGGCGGGGGCGGTTCCGCCGCGTCGCTCATCCGCCGCGGCTACGCGGCCTGCGACTATCCCACGAGCGTCGACCAGGTGACCAACCTGCCGCAGGTCTATCCCGATTACGATTTCGCCACCATGGGCCAGCGCGCGTGGACCGCCCAGCTGGTCGTCGATTACCTTTTCACGCTGCCCGAGATCGACCGCGCGCGCATCGCCATCACGGGCTACTCGCGCGGCGGCAAGATGATCACGACCGCCGCCGCGTTTGACGAGCGGATTTCCGCAGTCATCGCCGGCAGCACCGGCGTCGGCGGGGTGCTGGCGTGGCGGCTCTCCGGCGAGCGCGGCATGGGCGAAGGCATTGAATCGACCACGCGGATGTTTCCGCTGTGGTTTGCACCGCAGATCCGCTTCTTCTCCGGCCGAGAGGACCGGCTGCCCGTTGACGCCAATCTCCTCGTCGCACTCGTCGCGCCACGCGCGCTCCTCATGAATTACGGGCTCAACGACGAGGTCTCGAACGTCTGGGGCAGCGAGCAAACCTACCACTCCGCGCAAAAAGTTTATGCCGCGCTCGGCCAGCTTGACCGGCTCGGTCTCCTGCGCCTGCCGGGCTTCCACGGGGCCAACGATGTCGAAGTCTGCCTCGACTGGCTCGACCATCAGTTCGGCCGCACGAAGCGTCCATGGCGCAATGATTTCCTCTTCCCATGGAGCTACGACGAATGGGCCAGGAACAACGGCGCCACGCTCGACCTTGCCACGCTCCCTCCGCGCCCCGCTCCCGCCGCGTCCGTGGCCGATCTTGAAAAGAATTCCGCGACCACGCGCCAGGCGATCACCTGGCTCCTCGGTGAAACTCCGCCGACCGTCCCCGCCGGCGCCGGCCGCGGCGGTCGGGGCCCCGGCCGCGGCGGTCCTGCCCCCACGGCCATGAAGCCCGTCGCGAATCCCGGCCAGCTCTCGCCCGACGTGGCCGGCTGGGTCATCAACCGCAAGAGCGTGGAGTTCGGCTGGACCGAGGCCGACAGCGCCGCGGCCGATACGCGCCGCATCCGCTTTGGCTCCGGCATCACCGGCGACCTTTATTTCCCGGCGGGCACCCCCGCCGACCCAAAACTGCCCACCGTGGTCTGGCTGCACGGCTGCAGCTACCCGCTCGGCTACATGTGGGTTTATCGCCGCGACATCCACCCCATCCTCGCACTCGTCAAGGCCGGCTATGCCGTGCTCGCGTATGACCAGTGCGGGTTCGGCGCGCGCATGGCCGAGATCGGGCCGTTCTACGATCGCACGCCGAAATGGTCGCAACTCGGGCGGATGGTCGAAGACGCCCGCGCCGCCATCGACGCGCTCGAGAAGGATGCCAACGTCGATCCGCAGCGCATCTCCCTCTTCGGTTACACGCTCGGCGGCACGGTCGCGTTGCACACCGCCGCGCTCGACCCGCGGGTGAAGAGCGTGGTTTCCATTTCCGGCTTCACGCCGATGCGCACCGACACGGCCGCGCGGCCCACCGGCGGCCTCGCCCGCCTGAGCGTCGAGCGCCCGGTCGTCCCGCAACTCGGCCTCTTCATCGGCAAGGAGGCGCAGGTGCCCTACGATTACGATGAGTTGATCTCCGCCATCGCGCCGCGTCCGGTGCTCGTCGTGCAACCCATGATGGACCGCGACGCGACCCCCGCCGAGGTGCGGGCCGCCGTCGAACAGGCCCGCAAGGCCTACGCCCTGCACCACGCCGCCGACCGCCTCGCGCTCCAGGAACCCAACGATTATCAACGCTTCCCCACCGCCACGCAGAACGCCGTCATCGCGTGGCTCGGGCAGCAAACCGCCACGAAATGACCCTTCCCCCAATGAAAGCCCGCCTCCTGTCCCTCCTCGCCCTCCTCCCGCTCGCCTTCGCCGTGGTGCGCGCCGGTCCTGTCATCCTCACCGAAGACGCCGATCTGTACACGCTCGACAACGGCATCGTTAGCGCGCGCGTCGCCAAGGCCTCCGGCGACCTCGTGTCGCTGCGTTACCAGAACCAGGAGATGCTCGCCACGATCCTGAAGCCCGACGGCACGCCCGACCTCCAGAAGGATCCGCCCGGCGCCCATGCCGAGGGGCTCAACCGCGGGATGACCGATCACCAATACGGCTTCTGGTCGCACGATGCGATGGGGCCGAAGAACACGCAGCCGGCCATCGCGCGCATCACGATCGATCCGAAGACCAACAACGGCGCGCGCGCCGAAGTGTCGGTCAAGGGCCTCGCCGTCGGGCGCAAGATGGGCACGGGCCCGGGCTCCAACGCGCAGGGCCAGTTCCAGGCCGACGTCGAGATCCGCTTCGCCCTCGAGCGCGACGCCGCCGGCATCTACACCTACTCGATCTTCGAACACCAGAAGGACTACGCCACCACCGCGCTCGGTGAGGCCCGCGTGTGCTTCAAGCTCGCCGACTCCTTCGACTGGATGCTCGCCGACGATCACCCCAAGCGGAACAAGCTCTACCCGAAGACGCTCCGGGAAAACAAATACAACTACACCACGATCCAGTCCGAGAACCCCGCGTTCGGCTGGGCCAGCACGACGCAGAACGTCGGCTTCTTCATCGTGAACCCGGTGATGGAATACATGAGCGGCGGCCCGACGAAGGTGGAGTTTCTCTGCCATCGCGACACCAACGCCGTCGCCGCGCCGTGCGTCCTGAATTACTGGCGCAGCAGCCACTACGGCGGCGCGAACGTCACCGTCGCCGAGGGCGAGCACTGGACGAAAGTCATCGGCCCGATCCTCGTCTACGTGAACAGCGGCAACGACCCGCAGGCCCTGCGCCGCGACGCGATTGCGCAGCAGAAGAAGGAAAGCGGCAAGTGGCCCTACGCCTGGGTCAAGGGCGTCGATTTTCCGTCGCGCGAGCAGCGCTCGACCGTTTCCGGCCAGCTGGTGTTGAAGGACGCCGGCAACCCGCAGGCGAAGATGTCGGCGGTGCGCGTCGGCCTCACTCATGCGGCCTATGACATCCTGGCCGCCACCGCGCCCGGCGCGGGCGGCGGACCGCGGAAGATCGACTGGCAGGAGGACGCGAAGTTCTACCAGTTCTGGGTCAAAGGCGACGACAACGGCAAGTTCGCCATCCCGCACGTCCGCCCCGGCACCTACACGTTGCACGCCATCGCGGACGGCGTGCTTGGCGAATACACGAAGGCCGACGTCGTGGTGGAGGCGGGCAAGCCCCTCAACCTGAGCAAACTCGAGTGGATGCCCGTGCGCCGCGGCAAGCAGCTCTGGGAAATCGGCATCCCGAATCGCAACGCCCGCGAGTTCTTCAAGGGCGACGATTTCTTCCACGATGGCATGCCCGTGATGTTCGCGAAGCTCTTCCCCAACGGGATCAACTACGTCATTGGCCAGAGCGATTTCCGGAAGGACTGGTATTATCAGCACGTGCCCCACGCCGATGCCGAGTCGATCAAGGCCACCGATGAAGCCGCCGCCGCCCGCGCCCGCGGCGAACCCGCCCGGGGACCCGCCCCGGCGGCCGTGGCGGCCACGCCGCCCGCCACGGGCGGTGCGTCCGGCGCGCCCGCGGCTCCGGCCCGCGGCCGCGGTGGCCTGGGCGGACCGGCGGCGACCGGGACCGATGCCGTGCGCACGATCACCTTCGATGTGGCGAGCTCCCCGCGTGGCGGCAAGGCGACGCTTCGCATCGCGCTCTCCGGGGTCGGCGCGCGCGCGCTCGACGTGGCCGTGAACAGCCAGCCCGTCGGCGGCCTCACCCAGCTCCGGCCCGATTCCACCTTCGGCATGGGCAACGGCATCCAGGGCCTTTGGAACGAACGCGAAGTGGTTTTCGACGCCAAGCTGCTCAAACCCGGCACGAACACGATCGCGCTGATCGTCAAGGGCGGCCCCGTCACCGCGGGCATCATGTATGACTATCTCCGGCTGGAACTCGACGAGTCCGCGCAGGCCTCGCTGCCGGTCGCGACACCGGCGCTGGCCGCTGCCAACTGAAATCGGCCAACACCATGACGCCGCTACCCGTAGCAGCCGAGGTAACGAGGCTGTTTTTCCTCCCCTCCCCTCGAACCAGCCTCCTCACGTCGGCTGCTACGTTCCTTGCGTTCGCGCTTGCCGCCGTCGCGCAGGAAAAATCCGCCGCGCCCAAGACGCTGCCCGACCTCGCGAACAATCCGGCGCCCGCGGTGGCCGCCATCAACGCCGCGCTCCCCACGATCTTCATCGCCGGCGACTCCACCGCCGCGCGCGGCGCCGGCGCGCGCCAGCAGGGCTGGGCCGTGCCGTTCGCGGATTACTTCGACCCGGCCAAGGTCAACATCGTCAACCGCGCCCGGGGCGGACGCAGCAGCCGCACATTTATCACCGAGGGCTCATGGGACCGCCTCCTCGCCGACCTGAAGAAGGACGACATCGTCCTGATGCAGTTTGGCCACAACGACGGCGGTGCGCTCAACGACGAGCCGCCCCCGCCCCTCCGCGCCCGCGGCAGCATCCCGGGCCTCGGCGAGGAAACCAAGGAGATCGACAACGTCCTCACCAGGAAACACGAGGTCGTCCGGACCTTCGGCTGGTATATGCGCAAGATGGTCGCCGACGCGAAGGCGAAGGGCGCGACCCCGATCGTGCTTTCGCTCACGCTCCGCAACCGCTGGGAAGACGGCAAGATCGAGCGCGGCTCGGGCCGCTACGGGCAATGGTCGTTCGACGTCGCGAAGGATGCCGCCGTGCCCTTCATCGACCTCACGAACCGGATGGCCGACGAGTTCGACAAACTCGGCGAGGAAAAGGTGAAGGCGCTCTATCCGCAGGATCACACCCACTTCAACGCCGAGGGCGCCGATCTTCATGCCGCGATGGTCGTCGCCGGGCTCAAGGGCCTGCGCCTCGCCCCGCTGGCCGAATTCCTTTCCGAAAAGGGCAAGGCCGTCACGCCCGAGCGCTTCGCGTGGCTGCGGCTCCCGTCCGCCGCCAACCCGAAGCTGCCGTCGGTTTTTCTCGTCGGCGATTCGACCGTCCGCACCGGCCGCGGCGATGGCGGGCTCGGCCAGTGGGGCTGGGGCGAATATCTTCCCGCGCATCTCGATCTCGCCAAGGTCAACGTCGTCAACCGCGCCGTCGGCGGCACCGGCGTCCGCAGCTTCCTCGACACCGGCTACTGGGACCTCGTCGTCGCCAAGCTGAAACCGGGCGACGTGGTGATGATCCAGTTTGGCCACAACGACAATGGCGCCCGCGCCCCGTTGAAGGGCATCGGCGAGGAGGTCGAGGAACGCGAGAACCCGACGACGAAGCAAAAAAGCCCAATGCACACCTGGGGCTGGTATCTTCGCCGCTACCTCAACGACGCCAGGGCCAAGGGCGCCACGCCGGTCGTGTGCTCGTTGATTCCGCGCAAGACCTGGAAGGATGGAAAAATCGCGCGCACGAGCGACAGCCACGCCGACTGGGCGCGCGCCGTCGCGAAGGCCGAGGGCGTCGCCTTCGTCGACCTCCACGAGATCATCGCCCGCCGCTACGACGAGCTCGGCCCTGAAAAAGTAAACGCATTCTTCGCCGACGAGCGCGTGCACACCAGCGCCGCCGGCGCCGAGTTGAACGCCGCGTGCGTCGTTTCCGGTCTAAAATCTCTCCCGCAAAATCCCGTCGCCGCCTATCTCAAGCCCGGCGCCTGATCCCTGGACGTACCGCGGCTGCGAGCGTGAGCGAGTGGACGAACCACCACTCGCTCACGCTCGCAGCCACAGTTCCGACCAGAATCCAAAACACACTTTTCGCCGGCGTCAGCCTTCCCCGATGAACCCTCGCGACTCTTTCCCGCCCATTACCCGCCGCGTTCTCCTCCAGCGCCTCGCGGTCGGCGCCGGCGCCGTGGCCGCGGGGCCGATGATCCTCAACCGTGCCAGCGCCGCCGCGGTTCCCGCCGCGCCGACGCCGAGCGATGGCGCCCTCGCCACCACGACCCACGGCAAGGTCCGCGGCTACCTCGACCAGGATATTCGCGCGTTCAGGGGCATCCGCTACGGCGACGACACCGCCAAGTTCCGCTTCAAGGCGCCGCTCCCGCCACCGGCGTGGACCGGCGTGCGCGACACCGTGAAATTCGGCCCGCGCGCGCCGCAACCCGGGCGCGGCCAGTCCTCGGCCTCGAGCGCCACCGTCGTCGATCCCGTCAGCGAGGACTGCCTCTACCTCAACGTCTGGACGCCCGGCCTGCGCGACAACGCGAAGCGCGCCGTGATGGTCTACATCCACGGCGGCGGCTACAATGCGCTCTCGGCCAACGATGCCCTCTACGACGGCGTGCGGCTGTGCCAGCGCGGCGGCGTCGTGGTGGTCACGCTCAACCACCGCCTCAATTCCTTCGGCTATCTCTACCTCGCCGAACTCGGCGGCCCGGAATTCGCCGACTCCGGCAACACCGGGCAGCTCGACCTGATCCTCGCGCTGAAATGGGTCCGCGACAACATCGCCGAATTCGGCGGCGATCCCAATCGCGTGCTGATCTTCGGCGAATCCGGCGGCGGCGCGAAAAACGCCTGCCTCATGGCCCAGCCCATGGCGATGGGATTGTTCCAGCGCGCGGCTTCCTCGAGCGGCGAAACGGTCACGGTGTCTAAACCCGAAACCGCCACCGCGCGCGCCGAACAGGTTTTGAAAGACCTGGGGCTTTCCCGCGAACGCATCGCCGAGATTCGCACGCTCCCGATGGAAAAGCTGATCGCCGTCACGCGCGGCTATTACGGCCCGGTGCTCGACGGCCGCTCGGTGCCGCGGCACCCGTTCCATCCGGACGCACCCGCCTTTTCCGCGCACATCCCTTTCATGGTCGGCACCAACAAGGACGAGTCGCGCCTCCTTGTCGGCCGCGCGCAGCCCGCCATGTTCGAACTCACGTGGGAAACGCTGCAGCCGAACCTCGCGAGGTATTCCGAGAAGATGGGCACGCTCGACCTCGGCGAAGTCATCGCGATGTATCGGCGCGCGTATCCCGAGTATTCCGCGAGCGACGTCTTCTTCGCCGCCACCACCGACTCGCGCGACTGGCGGCCCGCCTTGGTCGAGATCGAGCGCCGTGCCGCGCTGCCGAAGGGCGCCGCGCCCACCTATTCCTACGAGTTGCACTGGGGTTCGCCCGTCGATCCCAAGATGAAGGCGCATCACGCGCTCGATCTCCCGCTGCTGATGGACAACGTCGCGCTCTCGAGCCGCCTCACGGGGACCGGCCCCGAGGCGTTCGCGATGGCCGAGATGATCAGCGAAACCTACATCGCGTTCGCCAAGACCGGGAATCCGAACAACCCGAAGATCCCGCCCTGGCCGGCCTACGATCTCGCGCGCCGCGCGACGATGGCCTTCGACCTCAAGCCGCGCGTGATCGACGACCCGCGCAGCGAGCCGCGAAAGATGTTTTCCAAGGTGCCCTACGAAAATCCGGGCACGTAACCCCGCCTCTTCGTGGCCACGAGCGTGAGCGAGTGGATGCCGGTCCACTCTCTCATGCTCGTGGCTACAAACCCGACCCCATTCCCATGAAACGCTTCCTGTTGCTCCTGGTCCTCCTCGCCAGCCTGGTCCGTCCGCTGCTCGCGCAACGCGGCCCGGGCGCGCCGCCCGCCGCCGTGCCGGTTCAGGTCGCGTGCGACCGTGCCGACTGGCTCTATGCGCCCGGTGAGCCGGTGAAATTCACCGTCAAAGTCGTGGCCGGCAACGCGGCGCTCGCCGGCGCGAAGGTGACCTGCTCGATCGGCCCGGAGATGATGCCGGCCGAGAAAAAGACCGTCACCGCCGCGCTCGACCCGCAGGTGACGGCGCTCGTCGCCGCGTTTCCCGCCTACTGCGACGTCAGCGGCTACGTGCATGGCCGCGCCGGGGGCTGGCCGGGGATGCGTTTCCTCGCCGACGCCAGCGAACCGGCGCGCGAAACCAAACTGGCCACCATCGGCTCCTGCGACGCCGTAAACTTCGCGCGCCGGCTCAAGGTCCCCGGCCGCTACGGCTGGGGCTACAACGACGAAACCTGCCCGTCCACGTCCACGTTCTCCGCCTACAACGTGATCACCGCGCCGAAGTCGCTGAGTATTTTCAAGGGAATGGGCCACCCGCGCGTGCCCGACCTGACCGACGCCGAGCGGGAGTGGCTCACGAACGTCGGTCTGCCCAAATGACGATCACCCCTCTGTTTCCTTTTCTTGTAGGTTGCGCGCTTGCCGCGCAACAACGCACGCGTTCGCCCGCGGCCCCCGAACCGTTGCGCGGCAAGCGCGCAACCTACGGCCTGTTTACGCTGATGGTCATGGCGTCGCACATGTTGGCCCAGGAAACCAAACCTTCCTTCAGATTCGACTTCGGCCCCGGCGCCGCCGCGCCCGGCTATGTCGCCGTCCGCGCCGACACGCATTACTCCCGCGAACGCGGCTACGGCTTCGAGCCGGGCGCCATGCTCCAGGACGTCGATCGCGGCGGCGACGCGCTCACCGGCGACTTCGTGACGGGCGACAAGCTGTTCAAGTTCTCCGTCGCCGTGCCCGAGGGAAATTATCGCGTCACCGTCACGCTCGGCGACGCGCAGGCCGCGGCGACAACGACCGTGAAAGCCGAGAACCGCCGGCTCGTGGTCGAGCGGCTCCAGACGGCGGCCGGAAAATTCGCGACCCGCACGTTTGCCGTCAATGTCCGCACCCCCGCGATGCCGCCCGAGGACTTCAAACTTCCGCTCGAGCCGGCGCCGCCGCGTCCGGCCGGCCGTGGCCGCGGCCCAACCGCCTCACCCGCGCCCGCTCCGAACGCGTCCCCGGTTCCAGCCACCGCCCCCGGCAATTAGCCGGCCTGCCCTACTTCGTCGTCAACGACTTCCCGGGACTCGCGGTTTTCCTCGCGTTCGGCGGCGACGCGCTCGTCTCCACGCGTGTCGCGGAGAAATACCTGCAAGAACTTGCAGCACAGAGAACATCTCCCGGCCCCAACCCCGTGAAAATCCAGTTTCCTGTCCGTCGCCAATTCACGGTCACGGCGACACGTCCGTTTTTCTCGGCAAGTCTTCACCACGGCCCGGCACATCCAGCCCGCCGGCCGATCTCGAAGGACTCTCCCACATCATTTCTTCGCCCTTCCCGGCCGTGCCGCCGGCTCGCTGGCATCGCGTTTCACGTCGGCGAGCCAGGTTTGAAACATGGCCTCGAGACGCGCCACATCGGCGGGGCGTGCGGCGGCGAGATTTCTCGCCTCACCAGGATCCTGGGCGAGGTCGTAGAATTCCCACGGAGATTGTCCGCCATGGCGGACAATCTTGAGCGAGCCTTCGCGCAGCGCTGTGCCTTTGTCGTAGGCGAAGGCGATTCGTTGATGCGGGGATTTCGCGACCCCGGCGAGCGTGGGCAATGGGTTGAGGCCGTCGAGCACACGACCCTGAAGGGGTGCCGCTCCCGCGGCGGCGAGGCACAGGGGCAGGACGTCGAGCTGGCTGAGCATTTCCCGGCACTCGGTGCCGGGCGGAAGCCGGCCGGGCCAGCGGAAGATGGCGGGCACCCGCACGCCACCCTCGTAGCAGGTCGTGCCGCCGTCGCGCAGCGGAGCGTTCGTCGCCACTTCGAGGCCGCGACCCGGCAGCATGAAAGCGCCATTGTCCGAGATCAGGATGACGAGGGTGCGCTCGCGCAGCTTCAGGTCGTCCACCGTGTCGAGCACGCGGCCGATGGCATCATCGAGCGCCGTGAGCACGGCGCGGTAGCGGCGTTTTTCCGACGCTTCGTTTGCGGGCCACCCGTAACGTTCGAGATATTTTCCCGGCACCTGCCACTCCGGCCTCTGGCCCTGGGGTACGTTGCCAGTGCTGACGAAGTGCGCGGCGTTGAATGGCAAGTAGACAAACCACGGCCGGCTGGCGTGACGGCGGATGAAGTTGTTCGCGGCGTCCGCAAAAAGGTCGGTACTGTAGCCGTCCACCTTGTGCCGCTCGGTGCCGCGGAAGATGTCGTACTCGTGGTTGTAGAGGTGTTCGTAGTAGCCGATATTGCCAGAGCGAAAGCCGAAAAACTCGTCAAATCCGCGCTCGGTCGGCCGGCTGCCGGGGGCAAAGCCGATGTTCCATTTGCCAAAACAAGCCGTCGCGTAGCCCGCGTCTTTCAAATACTGCGGAATGATCCGCTCGCGGTGGGGCAGACCGATCCCCGTCCAGTTTTCGGTGGAGGCAAGCTGGTGGGTCAGTCCGTTGCGCATCGGGTGGCGCCCGGTGAGAATCGCGCCGCGCGACGGCGTGCAACTGGTGGTGACCACGTAAAAGTCCGTGCAGCGCACGCCCTCGCGCGCGAGTTGGTCGACCCGCGGCGTCTTCACCTCGGAATTGCCGTAGCAGCCCAGGTCGCCGTAGCCGACATTGTCGATATAGATGAGCAGGATGTTGGGTTTGGCCGGCGCCGATTCGGGCAGGGGCGTCGCGGCGGCGTGCAGCGCGGCGAGCGGCGTGAACAGCAGGATTGCGAGAGCGAACCCGCGAAGAACGAAGGATTGGGAAGGGATCATGGGGAAAAGAAATGACAGGCCCAGAAGAGTCCGCGCCGGTCAGTCTGACGGTTCACGGGTCAATACCAACATGTTTGTCGCATAAGTCGTCTGCATAATCTGCGGGGATCTTCAGCAGAGGAGTAACCCAATAGGTTACCTTGAACTTTGGCGGGTTTGGCGCCGGCAACGATCCGAGAAACGTTCGCTCGAGCCAGCCGCGAAATGACCACGGGTCAAGGCGCCGCCGTTTGGGCGAGGAGTTTGTGGACCTGGCCAACCATGCGCTCCTCCAATCCACGGGCCCAAGGCCCCGGGTGCAGTCCCATGGTTTCCGTGTAACGCATGCAGCGATCGCCTTCGTAGCCCCCTTCCGCGAGCACGCGTTCGCTCGGCACGTAGGTGAACACGTCGTTGCAGTAGCCCGCCACCCACACGCGGGCCGGCCCCGCCAGCTCGCGTTTGAGGCGCAGGCTGTAATCGACGACCACTTCGCCACCGAGCGCCACAAGGATCAGCTCGCGCCCAAGCCGGACCACTTGCACCGGACATGGATAGCTCCGGGCGAGATGGCCGTCGCGCTTGAGTTGCGCGAGGAGCAGGCGGGCATGATCCGCCTCGAAATACGCCTTCGAGGCGAGGCGTTTTTCCAGATCGGCGCGCGACGGCGGCGACGCGTAGGCGAGGTCCACCATCGCGAGCGCGGAGTGCACGCCCGGCCCGATCATGTCCCGGATCGCAGTCGTCGCACCGAGGGCGGCATTGGCCAGCGCCTGGCCATGTTGCTCGGCGAGCGCGACGGAACGACGC
>JACQWL010000469.1 GCA_016209255.1 Verrucomicrobiota bacterium | reverse complement strand
GTCTATATGGCCGAGCAGGAGGAGCCGGTGCGCCGGCGCGTGGCGCTCAAGATCATCAAACTGGGCATGGACACGCGCTCGGTCGTGGCGCGGTTCCAGGCGGAGCGGCAGGCGCTGGCTTTGATGGACCATCCGAATATCGCCAAGGTGCTGGACGGTGGCGCCGCGCGAACCGGACGGCCATACTTCGTGATGGAACTGGTGCGCGGCGTCCCGATCACCAGGTTCTGCGTTGAAGCGAAGCTCGCGACTGAGGAGCGACTCAGACTGTTTATGCAGGTGTGCCAGGCCATTCAGCACGCGCACCAGAAGGGCATCATTCATCGCGACCTCAAGCCGTCGAACATCCTCGTCACGGTCAACGACGGCGCGCCGACGCCAAAGATCATCGACTTCGGGATCGCGAAGGCGACGCAGGGGAAGCTCACCGATGCGACGATCTTCACCGCCTTCGAGCAGTTCATCGGTACGCCGGTGTACATGAGCCCCGAGCAGGCGGAAATGAGTTCGCTCGATATCGACACGCGCTCGGACATCTACTCACTCGGCGTGCTGTTGTACGAATTGCTCACCGGCCGGCCGCCCTTCGATCCGAAAAAATTCGCCGAGGCCGGCGTCGAAAGCATCCGCCAGCAGATCCGCGAAATCGAGCCGCCGCGCCCGTCGGCGCGATTGAGCACGCTCGACGACGACGAACGCACCACGATCGCGAAGCTGCGCGCCACCGCGTCGTCCGAGCTCTCGTTGATCCTCCGCGGCGACCTCGACTGGATTGTCATGCGCTGCATCGAAAAAGACCGGACGCGCCGCTACGACACGGCGAACGGGCTGGCGATGGACATCCAGCGCTACCTGCGCAACGAGCCCGTCACGGCTCGCCCGCCGAGCACGGGATATCTGTTGCAGAAGCTGATCCGGCGGCACCGGGTGGGCTTCGCCGCGACAACCGCCATCTTTGGCGTTGTAGTGCTCGGTGCGATCGTTAGCGGGTGGCAGGCGGTTCGCGCAGGTCGCGCCGAAAGAAAGCAAATTGCTCTGCGCGTCGAATCCGATCGTGCCCGCGCCGATTCCGAGCAAGCGCGCGAGCGGGCGGTTGCTGCGGAAAAGTCAGCGCATGAACTGAGGCAGCGCACGCTCGATGATTACCAACTCAGCTTGAAGCGTTCGAGCCGCGCGGACTTTTCCCGCGGCTCACGTCTCCTCGATGAGGGCAATGCCGCGGAAGGGCTCGCTTATTTGGTCCGTGCCGCGCGCTCGGACCCGCACAACTCCGTCATTACTCCGCGCCTCGTTTCTGCGCTGGTCATGAGAAATTTCCTTCTGCCCGACCGTGCGCCGCTGAAGCTTTCCTCGGCGGTCAGGGTGATTTCCTGCACACGCGAGGGCAGCGCGGTGTGGATATTGGGCGAGGATGGCATCGTTCGCGTGCTCGATGGGCATGGCGTGAGCGTCATGCGCGAATTTTCATTTCCACACCGCGCTCTCCACCTCGCGCTCGCCGAGAGAAATCGCGAGGTTTTCGCTGTCTATCTTGGCGACCATTCACTCCTGGTGTGCGACGCAGATACGGGCCGGCCGCGCACGGCCGCGATTCACCCGAAGGATCGGCTCGCGAATGATCCCATTCCACGACTCAGCGCCGACGGTCGGTGGCTGGCGGCCGCTGGCGAGGGCGAAGTGTGGATCTGGGACGCCACCAATGGAGAGCTTCGAGCAACGCTGCCGCATCCGCGCGTGATCCGCAACGTGGAGAACCGTGAACCCGGCCAGGTATCGGCATTCGATTTCAGTCCCGACAGCCGGCGGATCGCGACCAGTGCTTACGACAACTACAGCCGCATCTGGTCTGTGCCGGATGGCGCCCCGCTCACGGAGCGCCTTCCAAGCGGCGACAACGAAACGCGTGCCGTGAGATTCAGCCCGGACGGCCGGTTCATCGTGAGTTCCACCAGTGCCGGAGTGCAAGTGCGGGACGCCGAGACGGGCAAGCCGGTCGGCCCATTTCTGCCCCACAACGGCCGCTGCGACGCAGCGATCTTTACGCCGGACAGTCGTCGGGTGATCTCGATGAGCATCGACCGCACGGTAAAGGTGTGGGACGTTGCAACGGGCGCGCCGGCATTTCCGCCATTGGTGCACGGCAGTTCCTTGGACCAGTCGGGCTCCCGATTACAAGTCAGCGACGACAGCAACGTGCTGTTCACGACCTGTGCCGATGGTTTTACGCGTGTGTGGGACTTGAATACAGGTCGGCTGCTCGCTGAACCGGCGCTCCAAAGCGAGCAGGCGCCGCGCTCGGCTTTGTCGTGCGACGGCACCCGCGTGTTCGTCGGCCTGAGCAGCGGCGTAGTCTTCTCTCTCCGCGTGCAGCGGGGAGGCGCGCAACCTCTCGTGCTCCCACGAGGCAATTCCGTTGCAGACGTGACGCTCGTCGACACGCCGCCTTTCCGACTGCGGCAATTCACGACGGCGGGAATGGAAATCATCGATATAGCGTCCGGCCGCAAAGTCGCCGGCGGTTTCGCGTTTCCTGAATCGATCAGCCGCGGGCTGTTGCGATTCGACGGTCGCTTCCTTGCGGTGCAGACGCGGACAGGGCGCAAGCAACTCTGGCAATTGACCGAAGGGCGGGTGCGCGCGGTTGATTTGGAAGATGCGCCCGGCGGTCGACCCTACTATCAGTTCAGCGAGGCCGGGGATTGTCTGTCGATCAACACCACGGGCTTGAACGATATTCGGGTGTGGCATGTTCGCACGGGGCGGCCTGTCGCCTCGGCCATGCATCTGGATGCGCCCATTTACCCCTACAGCCCAAGCTTCAGTCCGGACGGAACACGATTAGCTGCCGGGGCCAAGAACGGCACGGCCCGAGTGTGGGATGTCGCGACGGGACAGCTCCTGCTCGATCTGAAGCCGCATCCCAATCTCATGGTGACCAGCGCCACGTTTGGCCCCGATGGCATGCGACTCGCCACCAGCATCGACAATGGTGAGGTGCGACTGTGGGATGCGTTGACTGGGCGCCCGGCGAGTCCCGTTTTGCATCATCGCACCCGGGCTAATGTCGCCGCTTTCTCGTCGGATGGCCGCATCCTGGCCACCACGTCATACGATGGCACCGCGCGAATGTGGGATGGCCGCGACGGCGCCGCTATCGGAGAACCAATCGTGCATGCGGCGCCACTTTTGAACGTGCTGTTCAATGGCAACGGCTCCCGGATTGCCACGGTCTCGGGCGATGGAGTGGGCAGAGTCTCGGACCCACGCTCCGGGCTGCCGGTAACCGAACTTCTGCCGCACCACGTCCGCGGCGTGAGTCTCGGGCACTCACGCCCGGGGCAGTATTGCCCCGGCGATGGGCGATACATGTGCACGGCCTCGCCACAGTCCATTTTCGTCTGGGCCGTGCCGCCCGATCATGCCGGCGCACCTGTGCCGGCATGGTTGCTGAATCTTGCCACCGTCTGCGCAGGTAAACGGCTGACGCCGGACGGCGTATTGGCCGATGCGTCAGACGAAGGGGAAAAGATCGAGGAGGTCCGGCGCGAGATTGCGGCACTCCCCGCCGACGCGCCGTTTGCCGAGTGGGGCAAATGGTTCTTCGCCGACCGTGCGACGCGCTCCATCGCGCCTGGTTTCACGATCACACCGGCGGAAGCGGAACGACTTGCACTCGTATTGAAGGGGAAATCGCCATGAATCAGCCCAACGCTTATGGGGCGAAATTGGACGTCGTCCGGACGGCGATCATGATGCGGAACTTTCGCCGCGGCGTGAGTTCGCCTCGCGCTCGACAAGCGCGAGTGTGCGTTTCGCAACGGACTGCTGCTCGACCAGCGGCAGGAGCCGCAACCGCTCCTCCAACTCGGGCAGGGCGGCCAGTTTCGCCCACAGCATCGCCGCCACAAATGCGATGTCCTTCGGTCGGCCTGCGGCGAGCTTCGACACGGCAAGGTCGAGTGGGTGCAGGCAAAGTGCGGTCACCCCGCGCGTATTCTCATTCTCGAAGGCCACGAGCCGCTGCTCCCAACCGATGGGCAGCGGACACGCCGAGGGCGGCAAACCATGCGCATAATAGCCGAACGTGGCATCGAACTGGGAGACTTCGCCGATGGCGCCTGAAATCAAATCGGTCTTCTCCGGCGCCCGGAGCGGAAAGACGTCCGCCTCTCGCGAAACATTCATCGGATGCGGCGGACTGGGCCACGTGCCGAGCACGGATTGGCTGCCGAGCACCAGTATCTCGCGGACGTCGGCAATCGCTCCGGCCGCGCGCACGATGTGTTCAAGCTGCGCGCGAGTCATCGGCCAACTCGCGCATGATGCGCGCCCGCTCCGCCGGTGGCAGCATGCCCCCCAGCGGCGCATCCTGCCGCAGCGCCGCGCTGTGCTCGTTCTCCGCCAGCAGCAGAGCACGGAGATCGGGCCAGGGGAGCCGCAGCAACTTTTCCCACCGCTTCCGCCGCGCCTCGTCGGTCCAGCGTGAAACGTTTTCCACCATGCGCTGCCGCAATGAAGCGTCTCGATCGATGTGGCCCACCACCGCCTGCGTCAACCGCAGCAGGCGGGCGTCGATGGTTCGATGCGTGGTTTTCATGGCAGAGGGTGGCACGAGGCAGAATCGCATGCGCCCGGTATGTTGCAATGCCGCAAATCATCCTCTGAGCGCCTCACACTCCCCACCATGAATCCGTCACCCCGAACCGACGAGGCGCTCTTCTCCGACGTTCTTGCTCGCCCGACGCACGAACGCGCGGCGTTTCTGGATGGCGCGTGCGGCGCCGACGCGGCCTTGCGCGGGCGCCTCGACGCCCTCCTCGCCGCCCACGAAGGAACCGAAAGCCTGATGGCCGCGCCCGCCTTGAAGCGTCCGGCCGCGCTGTCCGACCTGTCCGCCGTAGGCTTGGCGAATGCGGACCTGTCCGCCGTCCTGTCCGCCGTAGGCTTGGCGAAGGTGGAAGGCTTGGCGAAGGCAGAGGAAAAACCCGGCGACTGGATCGGCCGCTACAAACTCCTTCAGAAAATCGGCGAAGGCGGGTGCGGCATGGTCTGGATGGCCGAGCAGGAGGAGCCGGTCCGCCGTCGCATCGCGCTGAAAGTCATAAAGCTCGGCATGGACACGAAGGCGGTGGTCGCCCGCTTCGAGGCCGAGCGGCAGGCACTGGCGATAATGGATCATCCAAATATCGCGAAAGTGCACGATGCGGGCGCGACCGAAACCGGCCGGCCGTTCTTCGTGATGGAGCTCGTCCGCGGGATCCCGATCACAAAGTACTGCGACGAAAACCACCTGAACCCCACCGAGCGGCTCGAGTTGTTCATCAAGGTCTGCCACGCGGTGCAGCACGCGCACCAGAAGGGGATCATCCACCGCGACCTGAAGCCCTCGAACATCCTCGTAACGGTCAACGACGGCG
>JACQWL010000500.1 GCA_016209255.1 Verrucomicrobiota bacterium | reverse complement strand
GGATCGATGAAACCGGCCAATGCCCCGGAACTGCTCGCCCAGAAAGACATCGACGGCGGCCTCATTGGCGGCGCCAGCCTCGAAGCGCGCAGTTTCGTTGACCTGGTCAACGCGGCCACGGCGGTGGTGTAGCGTTTCATGCCGCGAGCGTTACCCTGTGACGTTCCTCGCAAAAAGACGCTGATTCTGATTGTCATCCATTAAATGACATTCCCCTCTGAAAGACGACGAATTTCCGGTGACGGGCTTGACAGAGTGATACGGGCAGCCGGTCGGATTTGCGGCTGAAAAACGAAAGGCCACGCGCGCGGCTTGAGGGCCCGTGAAAAAAACCTTGCCGTCGGTCGGACGAGTGGCGACGTTCCGCCCTCCTTGTGCGGTAGGTTACTCAAGTGGCCAACGAGGGCGGACTGTAAATCCGCCGGCTTACGCCTTCGATGGTTCGAATCCATCACCTACCATTTTCCGCCTCCGGCGGAAAATTAAGGTTTTTGCGGAGCAAAAACCTGCGGAGCCAAAACCACCTACAGCATCCCCGCCTCCCGAAAACTGAAATAGCCGCGCCCGAGCGGGTCGGCGCCGATCCGGCCGACGATCACATGATCGACCAGCTCGATGTCGACCGCCCGGGCGGCTTCGCGCAGCTGCCGGGTGACGTGAATGTCGGGCGCGCTCGGCGCGGGATCGCCGCTGGGATGATTGTGCACGCAGACGACGGCGGTCGCGGATTCGCGCAGGACGGCGCGGAAGACCTCCCGCGGGTGGGCGAGCGCCGCGGTGGCGGTGCCGGAGGTGATTTCAACCCGCTTCACCAGCCGGTTCTTGCGGTTGAGGCAGAGCACCCAGAATTTCTCCACCTCCAGCCCGGCGACGAACGGTTGCACGTAATCCGAGACGAGAACGGCGCGATTGAGCAGGGGCAATTCCTCCTTCTCCTTCTGCTGGATCGCCACGCGGCGCGCGACTTCCATCACGACATTAAGCTGCAGCGCCTTGATGTGCCCGATGCCCTTGTGTTTTCGAAAGTCCTGCTCGCGCCACGCAATGAGCCCGGAGAGCGAGCCGGCCTCGGCGATGAGCCGCGACGCCAGCGTAACCACGTCCAACCCGCGGGTGCCGCTCCGCAGCAGCAGCGCGAGCAATTCGGTGTCGCTGAGCGGGCCGGCGCCATGCTTCTCGAACCGTTCCTGGGGGCGCTCGCCGACCGCGGTCTCCCTCAGGCGGTTGGGGGGGAGCGGATACTCGGGAGCGTCGGCCACGGGATTGGCTTGGACAGAAAACATTTATCGGCCAACAATTCCAATACCCCAAAATATGGCCCCTTTACGCATTGTCGTCTGGAACGAATTTGTGCACGAGCGCCAAAATCCGGCGGTGGCGGCGGTCTATCCCGAGGGGATCCACGCTGCAATCGCCGCGGGGCTGCGCGATCTGCTGCCGGCGGCGGCCGTTGAAACCGCGACGCTGGAGGAGCCCGAGCATGGCCTGGGCGCGGCGCGGCTGGCCGGGACGGAGGTGCTGATCTGGTGGGGGCACCGCGCCCACGCCGCGGTGGCGGATGCGGTGGTCGAACGGGTGCAGCGGCGTGTGCTCGAAGGCATGGGCCTGATCGTGCTGCATTCGGGGCATTACGCGAAAATCTTCCAGCGGCTGCTCGGCACGACGTGTTCGCTGACCTGGCGCGAGGCCGGCGAACGCGAGCGCCTGTGGGTCTGTAATCCCGGCCACCCGATCGCGCGGGGGATCGATCGCTGCTTCGAGCTGCCGCACGAGGAGATGTATGGCGAACCGTTTGCCGTGCCTCCGCCCGAGGAGCAGGTGTTCATCTCGTGGTTCGAGGGCGGCGAAGTGTTCCGGAGCGGGTGCTGCTGGCGGCGGGGCAACGGAAAAATTTTCTACTTCCGCCCCGGCCATGAGACGTACCCGACCTATTTCGATCCGAACGTTCGCCGGGTGATCGCGAACGCGGTCGAGTGGGCCCAGCCGCAGGGTCAGTGGCGCGACGAGTGTCCCAATGTCCGGAACCCCCGCGAGAAAATCGGTACGCCCGCCTGATGCGTAGAAAACCCCTCATCATTCTCCTTCTCCTGCTCGGGATCTCCACTGTTCATTTCTTGACCCCGACCGGCAGTCATGGCCTTCACTTGGTTCATATCGTTTTTGGAAAGCTGTTTCTTCTCCCCATCGCCTTGGCCAGCGCCTGGTTCGGACTCCCAGGCGGTTTCGTGGCCAGTGTCGTCTCAGCAACAATCTATCTCATTCACATCAACATCGACTGGAAGGGACAGATTTCGGAGAACCTCAACCAGTTGAGCGATCTTATTGCCTTCATCGTTGTCGGCGTCGGAAGCGGTCTTCTCATCTCGATCTCGAACCGCCTCAAGTCGGAAAGGGATAAGGAAAAGAAGCGCGCCGAAACGGATCCTCTGACCTCCCTTTTCAACCGAAACTTTCTCGAGACCCACTTTGCCTTTGAACTCTTGCGGGCCAAAACCCACGGATATCCCCTCTCCATCTGCATTATGGATATCGACCGTTTCAAGCAGATCAATGACCGCTGGGGACATCAGGCGGGCGACCACGCTCTCGTCCACCTTGCCCAGATCCTCGAGGACACAAAAAGAGAAGTGGACATCGCCGTCCGGTATGGCGGGGATGAATTTCTCGTCCTTTGTCCAGGATTCGACGCCCCTCAGGTCAAGTCATGGGGTCATGCACTGCAGCAGAGGCTATCGGAAAACCCTGTTGTCTTGGAGGGATCCTCATATTCCCACTCCCTGTCGATCAGCATCGGCGTCGCTCAATATGATCCGGGAAATGACGATGAAGAAAATCTCTTTCGCCGAGCCGACGATGCGCTTTATGAGTCGAAAAAAAAGGCTTCGGACGGTTCGCGCACGCCCCTCAATTAGTGAGGGCAATGCCTGCGATTATGGTCTGACCTTCATCCAGCCTTGTTCCGGATGGGTGGCGATGGGCGTCATGAGCGCCAGGTAGCGTTCCCCTGCAGGGGGCGGCATCTCTCGTGCGACCGCGTAGAAATGCTCGACCATCCGATGCTGGCACTCGGCGACGATCTTGTTCGACCGGCTCAGGGCGGCCTCCAATTCGGGCGTCATGCGTCTTCCGCCGGCCATCAAGCGCCTCATCTCGGCCTCGCTCGCCTGAAGCGCCGCACACATCGGCTCGCACTCGGCGGTATAACGGCGGTGCAACTCAGCGATGCGGAGCACCGCATCGGCGCTCAAGGCGAATTCGCGCTGCAGCCAGCGCAGCTCGGGTTCGCTCACCGCGGGCTCAGCGCCATTACGGACGGCCCGCCAGGTGAACGCGCCCGCTCCGCCAGCCAGGGCGATGAGCAACACGAGCGTGGCTTTCAGTTTCATGGTCGAATCGTCGCCGCGTGTGCGACGGGGTTGACCGCGAGCACGTAAGCCGTGAGACCGGCGGTTCGCTCGTGTCGCAGCTCGCGCTCGCGCCAGGCGTTGCCGGTCGCGGTGCCGGCGAACAACATGACGGCGACGACGATCGCCGCCCACGCAGGCTGTCCGACCGTTTCCTCAGTGCGGCTCCAAATCCGAAATGAGAGACGACGTTTCCGCTCGGCGATCCGCCGCCACACTTCGGCTCGGAAGTTCGGTTCGGGAGCCGGCTTGACCTCCCATTGATGCAGCAATGTGCGGAGAGAATCTGGCATGGTTTCAGAGCGGTCATGCGCTCACTACTCTTATACACCTCAGCCACCGAAATCCCTCACCCGATCTTCCCTGATTCTCGTACGCAACTCCGCGACATGCAGCGGTTGGCGGCGGTCACTCCCTTCGCCGCGGTCGATCAGTGCTTGTGTTGGCTGCTCGGAGGTGACGCCGGCTTCTCGTCAGTTTGCGCCGCCGGGGTGCCTTGCGCGTCGGTCTTCGCCGCCGGTTTCTCGCAATCGCATGATTTGGGGCATTGGTCGTGCGAAGCGCCGCTCTTGTGGTGCGCCGCGTGGCCCAGGAGCATGGCCGGCATCATGGCCGCCATGCAACCGGAGAGGAATAGCGCGCAGGTCAGCGCACCGAACGAGAGGAGTATTCCGTGTTTTTTCATGATTGGAATGGGTTGCGGTTGGGTGAGGGACTTCGCGGAAACGGCTTCGGGTTCGTCGCAGCTCACCACGAGTCTGGGAAGCCAAGCTCGCGGCTGATTTCGCGCGCGTGCCGACTGCTCGTGTAACGAGCGGGATTCTCCTGATACACCTTGTAGCACATTGGGCAACAGAGCGGCACGGGCTGGCCTTCGACGTGCAGCGTCATGAAGCCACGTCCGCCCGTCGTATCTTTGCCACAGACGATACAAGTGTCGTCT
>JACQWL010000488.1 GCA_016209255.1 Verrucomicrobiota bacterium | reverse complement strand
TTCTTCGTGGAAGGCGCCGAGCCGGGTGACGCCCTCGTCGTTCGCTTCAGCAAGGTGAGAATGAACCGCACGTGGGGCTTTACCGCCTACCGGCTCGGGCTGTTCGCGCTCACCCCGGAGGCGATCACCACGCTTTATCCGGGCAAGTATGACGTCGTCACCATCGCCGGTTCGATGGCGTTGAAAATCCCCAAGAAATACCTGCCATGACCAACCCGACCCATCTCCCCCGCCGTCGCTTTCTCCAGACCACACTCACCTCGGCGGCCGCGCTCGCCGGTCCTGGCTTCCTGCGCGCGGCGGACGACCCCAAGCGCAAAGCGCCGGCCGGTTCCGAGAAGATCAACCTCGCCTTCATCGGCCCCGGGGGCATGGGCATGAATCATGTGCGGACGATGGCCCGACGCCCGGACATAAACTTTTCCTGGGTTTGCGATGCCGACTCGACGCGCGCTGCGACGGCGGCAAAGACGCTCCAGGAACTCACCGGGCAGACCCCCCGGATCGCCAGCGACCTACGGCGCGTGCTCGAAGACCGGCAGGTGCAGGCGGTGCTCATGGCCACGCCCGACCACTGGCACGCCCCCGGCGCGATCCTGGCCGCCGACACCGGCAAGCATGTTTATGTGGAAAAACCGTGCTCCCACAACCTCCGCGAGGGCCGGCTCATGATCGAGGCGGCGCGGCGCAACAAGGTCGTGATGCAGGTCGGCACGCAAAGCCGCAGCACGAGCCATGTGGTTGCGATCGTCGAAAAGCTGCGGTCGGGCATCATCGGCGACGTCCTCGTGGGAAAGGCTTGGAACAGCCAGCTGCGGCGGAATCAAGGCCACCGGCCGGACTCGGCGCCACCGCCGAACCTCGATTTCGACCTCTGGCTCGGCCCGGTGCCGGTCGTGCCGTTTAAGACCACCTATCATCCCGCCCACTGGCGCTGGTTCTTCCATTTTGGCGCGGGCGATTTCGGCAACGATGGAGTCCACGACATCGACATCGCGCGCTGGGGCCTGGGCGTCGAGCAGCACCCGAACCGCATCATCGCCCAGGGCGGCAAGCTTTTCTTCGACGACGATCAAGAATGGCCCGACACCATGTATTGCAGCTTCACCTACGACGTGCCCGGCGGCAGGAAGAAGCAGCTCATCTACGAGCAGCGCGACTGGTCGCCCTACGTGCAGGAAGGCCATGAGAACGGCTGCGCCTGGTATGGCACCGAGGGCATGATCGTCGGGGGCAAGGCCAGGGGCTGGCAGGTGTTTGGCCCTAAGAACAAGCTCATCGCGGACCTGCCGGCCACCGGGGTCGATCTCGCCGCGCATCATGAGAACTTCCTCTCCTGCATCCGCCAGGGCGGCCAGGCTCACGCCGGCATCGAGATCAATCACCTCTCCACTTCGCTCTGTCATCTCGGCAACATCGCCGCCCGCACCGAGCGCGCGCTCGTGTTCGATCCAACGCAGGAACTTTTTGCCGGCGATCCCGGCGCCACCAAGATGCTCCGCCGCGAGTACCGCACCCACTGGGCCACGCCCAAGGCGTGAGGCTCAGCAATATTCCTGCCGGCCCCTGCTCCGTAGCAGTACCGATGCAATTGGCTCAAGGTGGAGCGCGATCCGCCAAAGGCGGACAAGCCCCTGCGCGGCCTCCGGCGCATCCGGGCGTGTCTTTCCGGCGGACCCGGTCAAACGGCGCCCCAATTTTCCTGCTGGTCTCTGACGCCCGTCGCTCGTTCCCTGTCGTCGCCTCGAACGAAAACCCGCCATTCTCCATCCACCAATTCCCTTTCAGTATGTTTTCTCGAATGAAATTACGTTCCACCGCACCGTTACGGGTACGGCTAGCGCAGTCCGCGCAGCGGACCTTGCTAACGAGGCGTTCGCCGCCACGCTGTTCGTCAACCCTGGATTCCCAATTGCATCAACGGGTGGAACGGTTTGAGGCTGCGCCTCGTTAGACCATGCTCCGCTTCATCACGTCGCGCTTCCTGCAATCGCTGCTGGCACTGTTCATCGTGATCTCGGCGACGTTTTTCATGGTTCGGTTCGTGCCCGGCGGACCCTTCACGGCGGAGAAGGCCGTCACGCCCGAGATCCTAAAAAACCTCGAGGCCCATTACGGACTCAACCAGCCGCTCTGGCGGCAGTACCTCGACTATCTCGGCCGCCTGGCGCGCGGCGACCTCGGGCCGTCGTTCAAATACCCGAACCGCACCGTCAACGAAATCATCGCCGACAAGCTGCCGGTCTCGCTCGAGCTTGGCGTGATCTCGCTCGGCCTCGCGCTCGCGGTCGGCATCGGGCTCGGCACGCTCGCGGCCGTGCGGCGGAACACCTGGATCGATTACGTGGCGTCGACGTTTGGCATGTTTGGCATCTCGGTGCCAACGTTCGTCGTCGGCCCGCTCCTCGTCCTCGGTCTCGCCATCCATCTCGGCTGGTTCAACGCCTCGGGCTGGTACACGGCCCGCGACCGCGTCCTGCCCGCGCTCGTCCTCGGCCTCGCCTACGCCGCGCCCATCTCGCGGCTGACGCGCGGCGGCCTGCTCGAAATCCTCCACCAGGATTTCATCCGCACTGCCCGGGCGAAGGGCGCGTCGGAGTTCCGTGTGGTCACCCGCCATGCGTTGCGCGGCGGCCTGCTGCCGGTCGTCTCGTTCCTCGGACCCGCGGTGGCCGGCATTCTCACGGGCTCCTTTGTCATCGAGACGATTTTCCAAATCCCCGGCATCGGCCGCGAGTTCGTGAACTCCGCGTTCAACCGCGACTACACCCTCGTGCTCGGCACGGTGATCCTTTACGCGGTGCTGATCATGGCACTGAACCTCGCCGCCGACATCGCGCAGGCGTGGATGAACCCAAAGGTGCGGCTCGAGTCTTAAGAAGAGAAAATGCCCCTCGTTCTCCCAGTTTGTCATTCTGAGCGCAGCGAAGAATCCAGCCGCGTATTCGCAGGTCCGGCGCGCGGCGTGGGTCCAATTGGATTCTTCGCTTCGCTCAGCCGTATCCATGCAATCGAACGACACTCCACGAATGAACGGACGGACACCAATTGGTGTAGGGCTGGCGCTTGTCGCCACGCCGCATGTATCAGTCGAAAAGCGGCACGTCGGCGAGCGACGGCCCTACAC
>JACQWL010000474.1 GCA_016209255.1 Verrucomicrobiota bacterium | reverse complement strand
TCATATATCTCGATCATCATCCATGACCGTGGATAATATTGATCAAGCATCGCGCCCGCCATCCGTTATCTGAAAATCGATGCCATCGCTCATCGAAATCACGCACAAAAAATGGTCGGGCTGGTGAGACCTGCCAGAGGCAGGCAAGCTTGTCCGCCTCCGGCGGGCTTTTGCGCCTCTGGCGCATTCGAATGCGCCGGAGGCGCACAATCTCACGACCTCTTGCACCCCATGCAAGCGCGCTACCAGGCTACGCTACAGCCCGAACCGAAGAACGGTCACAAAGCGCCATGCGGCCAGTGGAAGCAAGTGCTTTTTCGGCCATTGGAGAAACGCCCTCGCCCGAGCTCAGTTGCCTCTCGGGAATTTCGCCGCCAACCACGCGCGTCCTTTTCCCGATTTCAGAAACCGCTCACGGTTTCTCGCCGCCGCATAGTCTGGAAATGTCTCCGTGTGCAGCAGTTGGAATTCACCGATCAGTTTTCCGGAGTGTGATACCGAACGATGCTCGGTCAAACGACGCTCCAAGTCTGTCGTGATGCCGACGTATCGCCGTTTGCTGCCTTCGAGCACATAAACCGTAATCGCGCTCATGGAGAAAAATGGTCGGGCTGGTGAGACCTGCCAGAGGCAGGCAAGCTTGTCCGCCTCCGGCGGGCTTGTGCGCCTCTGGCGCGTTCGAATGCGCCAGAGGCGCACAAGCTCACGACCTCTTGCACCCCATGCAAGCGCGCTACCAGGCTACGCTACAGCCCGAACAGAAGAAGGGTCACAAAGCGCCATGCCGCCGGTGGACGCAAGAGCTTTTTCTCGTTCGTGGAGTCGGAATCTTTCCCGCGCGCCACGGGCCGACCGTCACGCCCGCGCCGGGCGGTAATTGCCGCCGATCGGTATCGCAGGGTTGGCAAAATAATTGTCGTCGATCGCGCACGGCATCGACAATTCGAGGAGCAACGCCGGCTCCAGGCCCGTAAAACGATGGTAGAAACCGGGCTCAATGGGCAGCACCCCGCCGCGTTCCAACACCTGGAGGCGATCCCGGTATTCCACTTCAAGGCGGCCTTCCAGGAGGAAAAAGGTCTCGTGCTTGAGCTGGTGCCGGTGCATCGGACAGGTCTGACCCTCGAAGACGAAAAGATATTTTCCGCAGTAGCCGGCCGCCGCCTCGTTCGCGATCCAATATTCGATCAAGCCGGTGTGCTCGAAGTCCTTCAGTCCAAAGTCCAAAACCAGTGGTTCCACCGGCGGAAGCGCCAATCCCCACCGCGCAATCTGTTGCTTGAAGCGGCCGAGCGCTGCGTCGCGCGCCGCGCCGGAAATCGAAATGGCCAGCCCCTTGTCCAGTTCATCCATGGCGGGTCATTTTTCTGGCGTCATTTCGCGGCGGAAGTTCCCACCACGTCAGCGGTCGTGCCGTCGCGGACCGCGGAGTCAGGCAGCTGACGGCATAACCCACGAAAACCGTCACGAATGTGCCGATGAGACAATACCAGGCCCACGAGATTTTTGTCGTCAGCGACACGACAATCAGTGCCACGACACCGGCCAGCGCACCGACCACCGCGCCGGTCGCGGTGGCGCGGGGAAAAAAGATCCCGAGCAGAAACATGCCGAAAATCGCGCCGATGATCACCGCCCCGAGTTTGATGCCCGCGGTGATCACGGTGCCGACTTTGAGCACGACGAACGCCGCCCCGAACGAGACGACGCCCCAGAAAACCGTGAGCAGCCGGGCCCGTTGAATCCACGTGGTCTCCGCTGCGCCATCGTCTCGCTGCACCTTCCAGACGTCGAGCAGCGAGGCGGTGCCCATGGCGTTCACCATCGACGCCAGCGTCGCCATGCCGGCCGCCAGCGCCGCGGAAACGAAGAGTCCCTTGAAGCCGTTCGGCAGCGCCGAAAGCACGAACGCCGGAAACACGCGATCGGCCGCGGTGTTCGGCGGCACGTTTCCGGGGTGCAGCACGTTGTAGGCAAACAAGAGCACCCCGATGCTCAGGAGCATGATCCAGATCGCCAGAATGCCAACGCTCCCCCACACCATGGTGCGCGCGCAGTCTCTTTCGGAAGGGGCGGTAAGGTACCGCTGGCTGTTTTCCTGGTTGATGCTGAAGTTCGCCAGGTGCCAGCACGTCATGCTGAAAAGGGCCGACCAGAATGTCACCTCGGTCCCGAGGTCGAACGTGAAATCGAACACCCGGAGCTTGCCATGTTCGCCGGCCACGCGGATGAGGTTTGCCACGCCCCCATCGGCTTGGGTGCAAATGTAGACGCCGATGACAAACGGCGCGCCAACGAAAATGGCGAGCTGCGCCATGTCGGTCCAGATGATCGCCTTCGTGCCCCCCATCACCGTGTACAGCAGTGTCAGGATCAACAATACGATCACCGACCACTCATACGACATCCCGGTGACTTCGGAAAGCACCAGGCTCGGGGCGGCGATGACCGTGCCCGTGATCAACGCCGTCTGCAGTTGAAACAGGACGCTGGCGAACGATCGGACCCCGTCGCTGAACCGGAGCCCGAGATACTCGTAGACCGAGATCATCCTGAAGCGCACATAAAACGGCAAAAATATCCACGCGGCGATCACGACCGTGAACGGCAGGGGCAGATACATCTGCAGATACGTCATGTCTCCCTTGAACGTGAGGCCTGGCATGCCAATCAAGCTCCGGCAGCTGATGCCGGTGGCAATCAGCGAGGCGGCGGAAATGAGCCACGGGATCGCGCGATTGCCCAGGAAGTACTCGACCATGGTCGTCTTGGCCGAGCGCGACGCGAGCAGACCGATCGCAGTGATCCCCACGAGGTAAAGGACCAGAATCGCGTAATCGATCGTACTCATCAGCGGAGTTTCTCGAGACGCACATAGGTCCGGGCAATCTTTTCACCCAACCGCAACTGGCTCGCGGCATCGTAGTGGACGCTGTCGAACAGCGACAGCTCGTCCGCCGTGACCAGCGCGCGAAGCTCACCGGCGTTTACCACGCTGCGTTGTGCCTGCCGTACGCGCGCCGCGTCGGTCATGCGCGGATTCTTCGCCCCGTCGCCGGTCAACACGATGATGGCCGGCAGCAGGGGAGCTGCGAGGTCGCGGCGTACCCGTGCGATTAACATTTCCAAGTTTCGTTCATAGCCAATCGCCCAGTCGGCGCGCGTGCTATCCGCCTCGCCCTGGCACCAGATGAATGCGCCCAGCCGGACTTCAGCTCCCTCTGCGGCGAGCCGATCGAGCGCCCGGCGAACCTGGGTCATGAACTCCGCAAAAAGCCGCGGGCCCGCCGTCGCGTCAGGCTTCCAATCCGCGGCAAGGCTGGTCGCGCCGCGTCCGTGTTTGATCAACACGACACGTTCACCGGGCCGGGCCGAGGCAATGGCGTGACCGAATCCGATCTCGGGGCCGAAATGCTCGCCCGGCGTGCTGGCATGCTTCGGCGCCGGCTGCAGCGGTACCCACCCGGCGGAAACATGCGGCTCCGGCGCCCCGACGCCCGTTTCCGCCGCGCCAAAGCTGCAGACATAGTCGACGCGCACCGCGGACGGCGGCGTCCGGTACGCCACCGGCAGCTCCTCGCCCGGCGCCCGTCCGGCGAGATTCGACTGACCCGCCAGCAGAAACACCGTCACCACCTGTTTTTCCGCCCCGGCGGCCACGTCGATACTTGCCAGAACAATTACACCCATCAAGAAGCTGTAACGCTGCATTGGAGTGTAGGGCCGTCGCTCGCCGACGGGCCGCTTTTCGACTGAAACATGCGGCTTGGCGACAAGCGCCAGCCCTACACCAATTGGTGACGATCCGTTCATTCGTGAATGTGGATTCGACTGGATGGACACGGCCAAGCTAGTCCCCCGGGAAGGGGCAAGGCACCCAGGCGCGTTGCGGGCCCGAGCCGGTTGGTCGGCGGATTCACGTGGGGTACCGCCCGCCTTGAGCGCCCGCATTCAGCGCGTGACGGCGGGGGCATAGAACCAATCGACGGGATAGATTTTCAGCATGAGCTCGCAATCGCCGGTCGTGGAATCCGACGTATGATAATAAGTGATGAGCGCCTCGTCGCCATTGAAGTGAACGTTGGGATACGCGCTGTCGTGGCCCTTGCGGTTCTCGATGTTCTTCACGTTTTCCCATGTCTTGCCGTCGTCGCGCGAAATCGCGCAGCTCAGGGGATTGCGCGGCCGATGGTAGGTTTCCGCGCCGCCAGGCGTCATGGCATAGGGCACGGCATTGCACCACATCAGCAGCAAATCGCCGGTCTTCGGGATGCGACGGAGGCAGGGCTCGGCCTGCGGCGACGTGATCTTGGTCGGACGGGGCTCCGTCCAGGTCTCGCCCCGGTCGCGCGACTCGGCTTCGAAAAGGTAGCCCACCCCCGAGCGCAAATACACCAGCAAGGATCCGTCCTTGCGCTCGACGACCGTCGGCTCCATCGCGCCCCGTTGCGGCATCGACATCCGGTTGCGGCTGCGCTGCCAGGTGAGCCCCGAGTCATCGGAGTAAAAGCAAAACGCCTCGTAGTTTTCGATCTTGGTCCAGATCTCGGGCGTCCAAAACGTGGGCAGGATGATTCGCCCGGAACTGTGAATGAAAATCCGGCCGTTATCCAGGACGTAGGCGCCGCCGGGCGGGGTAAGCTGCTTCACCTCGGACCAGGTTTCGCATTCGTCCGAGGAGCGCTTGTAGTGGATGCTGCGCTGCTGGGCCTTGAAATCCCACCGCGTGAAAAACATCATGATGTCGCCATTCGCGCAGCGGACAAGGTTGGGTTGCTTCACGTTGTCGGCGCCGATGTTCTCCTGCAGCGTGATGCGTCCGCTCCAGGTTCGCCCGCCGTCCTTGGAGACTTTTCCCGTGATCTGGCAGGGCACTTGATCCGTGTTTCCCTCGGGCGAATAGGGGGTGCGGAAGATCCGCGCCGGCCCGCGGACGTAATACTCGCACCAAGCCAGCAGCAGCCGGCCGTGGCTGAGGGGAAAGATCTGCGCGTGGTCGTGCCGCTGGTGTTCCTGTGTCCACGGAGCAACCGCCAGCGAGAAAAGCTCGTTCCGGCCCGGACCCTGGCCGGGATCGTGCAGGATCGGAGCAGGCGCACCGAGGAGGAGCGAAGCGACGAAAAGAAAGGAAAGAAAGGCCAGGCGGGACATGAGGGGGGATTGGCGCGTTGGAAAAGAGGGTAGCCGGGATCTTTCGTACCGCGGCACGAGGGCCGCAACCAAAGGCCTGCTCATGTGAGTCACAGAGGTCACGGAGGGGAGAGGGAGGTCACAGAGCAAGACAGGTGTTTGTGCACGGGCGTCGATGCTGTTTCTTCCTGTCCGGCCTCTGTGCGCTCTGTGTCAAAACCTGCTCCTTTGGTTGCGGCTCCGTTGCATGGTGAGACATCCGGGCTACCGGCGGTCGGGCTCGTAGAACCACTTGACCGGATAAACCCGCAACAGCAGTTCGGTATCGCGCGATGCGGACCCGGAGGCCTGGTAGAACGTCACGATCGCCTCGGCGTCGCGGAAATAGATGTTGGGATACGCCGTGTCGTAGCCTTCGCGATGCTCGATCGTCTTGATGTTTTCCCACGTTCGCCCGTCGTCGCGCGAGATGGCGCTGGCCAGCGGATTGCGCGGCCGGCCGAAGGTGGTGGCTCCCGGGTAAGTCATCGCGTAGGGCAGCGTGTTGCACCAGATCAGGAGAAGATCTCCCGTGGAGGGAATGCGCCGGAGACACGGCTCGGCCTGCGGCGACGTCAGCTTCGTCGGCGTCGCCTCGCTCCACGTCTGGCCGCGATCCCGCGACTCCGCCTGGTAAAGATACCCGACGGTCGAGCGCAGAATCGTGAAAACCGAACCGTCTTTGCGCTCGACCATCGTCGGTTCCATCGCGCCGCGTTTCGGCATCGCGATCCGGTTGGAACTGACCTTCCACGTCTTCCCGTCGTCGTCGGAATAATAGGCGAAGGCCTCGTACTTTTCGTTGTCCGTCCAGATTTCCCGCGACCAGTAGATCGGAAGGATGATCCGGCCGCTCGTGTGCTTGAAAATCCGCCCCGAATCGAGGATGTAGGAGCCACCCGGCGCGGTGAGTTGCCTGATCTCCGACCAGGTTTCGCCGTCGTCGGTCGAACGCTTGTAATGGACGCTGCGTTCCTGCGCGGCGATTTTCCAACTCGTGAAAAAAAGCAACATGTCGCCATTGGCGCAGCGGAAGATGTTTGGTTGCTTGACGTTGTTGGCATCGAGATTGTCCTGCAGGGTCATCCGGCCGCTCCAGCTTCGGCCCCCATCGGCCGAGATTCGCGCGGTGATCCGGCAGGGAGCATCGTCGCGACTACCCGGTCCGTCGTAGGCCGTCCGATTCAATCCCGACGGCCGGTTCACATAGTATTCGCACCAAATGAGCATCAGCCGCCCGTCGCGCAGCGGAAATATCTGCGAGTGATCGTGACGCGGGTTTTCCACCGTCCACGGTGCGACGATGAGGCTGAAACTCTCGTTTCGGGCCAGTCCCTTCCCACCATCCGGCGCAGTCGTCTTTCCCGGCTCGACCGTCGGCACGGTTGCCGCGCCAGCCACCCGCGTCAAAAGCAGGACGAGGAAACCGCAGCTCACCAATCGCAAACGGATTCCTGCCACCGTCAAAGTAATCATGGCGCACATAAGCTGGGGTCACTGAATCGAAAACCGATTACTTACTGTTTCCAGTTATCGATGTGTTTCGTCAACACCCTAGTTATTGAGTGGGGAAACTTTTTCAATTTCGCTTTCAAGAAGAGGCCAAATCGCCTGCCTGCAGGGGCCTGCTTGCAGGCGAGGGATCATTGGGAACGCGACCGCCCTCGGTCGCTCGGGGCAATCGCAGCCAAGGGCGGTCGCTCTCCCACATCGCCTGCAGGCGGTCTCCTACCCTGGCGTCCCATACGAAAGATCCCAGTCCGCAATCTTCGATAATTTCACCTCCGGGCGCGCCACGGGCGGCCGACCCCGTGCGGCCCAGTCGACAAGTTCATCCTTGTGCCCGAGCCTGCTCAAGGTGGACCACGAGCGATCGAAGAAATTGCGGTGGTGTGTGTCCCAGAAATAGAGGTGGTCGACGCCCGCCTCGTAAAGCGCATGCGCCCTTCGCTTGTAGTCCTCCGGCGTGATTTGCCGCGGCATCAGGTTGAGCGCCAGCTTGCAGCTCGTGCCGCGCGTCAGGCGAATGAAGTATTCGGCGGCACGCGGGTCCTCCCATGACGTCAGGTTGCTGTTGATGCCCGCCTCCGAAGAATAAGGCACCAGGGTGTCGATCAGCCCCTCGGCCACCCAGGTTTTCAGGTCAAGCCCGTACGAGTAATTCTCCTGCTCCGAACTCACGACGACAACCGTCACGGGCAACGGCCTCGCCCGGTTCTGCCGCCGCGATTCCTCCCGCAAAAGCGCCTGCAATGCCCGCATGAAATCCGTGAGCACGCCCGCCTTGTGCGCCAGCCAGCGCGGATCGCTCTCGGCCAGCGTCCGCGGGTCGACCCCATGCCGGGCCTTGAAGCTGTCGATCAACGGCGCCTCGTATTCAAGGACCGGGAGCCGGCGGTTGTACAACAGGCACACCCCGTCGAGTGGATAACCGGCGAGCTCACGCAAGAGGCCCAACACGAACTCCCGCACGCCCGGAAACGCATACGAAAGCCGTGGCGTCGGGCGACCCTGCCGGTCGCGGCCGCGCCATTCGGGATGCCGGTGATAGAGCCCGCCGCTGTTCCACTCGTCCTCCGGTGCCGGGAAATAGAATCCGGCGACCCGATACGCCGCGTGGAATTCGAGCCCGACCTCGTGGCAATAGTCGAGCGCCACGCGGAAAGGATCGACGCCCTTCGCCCGGAAGTCGGCATACGTCTGCCCGACAATCCGGTCCTGCGTCCGATAATGGTCCTCCATCCATTCGAATGTCAGCAGCGAGCCCACCTTGCTCGGAAAATACGTCACATCGCCCATTCCCGCCTCCCAGTACATCCGCGAAAAATCCGTGTCGCGGTACGGCTCGATCTCGCGGCGGATGTCGTCCGCGGCGGTGAAATGCAGCCACGAGAGCGAACCAAACGCGTCGTTGGTGGCGAAAAGCCGGCGGGTGTCCCGCCGCTCGCGGTCGGCGGTCAGCGCCCGGACTTCCTCGTCCGTCAGGGGCACCAATTTGACGTAACCCAGCCAGCACGGCATGAAACGGTTGCCCACCGCCCGGGGGTCGCCGGGCGCCACCTGCACCTGCAACTGCCGGAAGACGAGCGCGTCATTGCCCTCGAGCCGCACGTACTTCCAGAACATCTCGTCGAAATGCGTGGTGGTGTGGCCATGGGCGGAGTACTCGATGTCGCGCCGATTCACCTTCGCGTCGGCCATGTTGTGATGTGTCAGCAGGGAAAAAACGCGGTCGCGCTTGAGCCGCACCTGAAGGCGCGACTCCCAGTATTTCGACATCAGTCCGAAGTGGATCGCGTGCCAACCCTTCTGCGGGAGCGAGTATTCGACGTCGGGCACCGCCGTGTTCTGTCCGGCGGTCAACATGACGCCTTTGACCTGGGCCGCCTCGAAGGGGAGGACTTTCCAACGGTTCGGCCGCCACTTGGTCGCGAGTACCGACGCCGGCTGGCACCGGTCCAAGTCGGCCAGATAGATCGGCGGCCCCAATCCATAAGGCGTGACGGGATCCGGCGGCACCCTGGCGCCGGCGCCCTGGCCGGCGGGTCCGCTCGCTGCGGACGTGGCGCCCGCGGACGCGGCGCCCGCGGACGCAGCCGCCAAATCCTTTGCCACGGTCGCCGACGCACAGGCCAGCAGCGAGCGTTTCACAAACTCACGGCGCGTCTTCCTTGGCCCGACGGAGCCGCTTTCATGGCTTGAGGGATGCGGGTTCATGGAATCATTCCAGGCCGATGCCGCCATCGGGCCGCACAATCACGGGGCGGTCGAAAGGACGATAGGGATACTTGGCCGCGGCCTCTTCGTTGAACGTCACGCCCAGGCCAGGCTTCTCCGGCAGGAGCACGTATCCCTGCTCGATCGCCGGCCGCTCGGGAAAAAGATCCTTGATGAACTGGGAGTCAAAATCGACGTTGCACTCCTGGATCAGGAAATTCGGCGCGCAAGCATCGATGTGGACACAGGCCATGAACGAAACCGGTCCACACGCCTGGTGCGGTGCGAGGGTGATGTGATAAAGCTCCGCCATCGCCGCCCAGCGGAGAGTTTCGAGGATTCCGCCGTTGCACGTTGGCTCGGGCTGCAACACGTGCACCGCACGCTTTTCCAGGATTTCCTTCAGCCGGTCGCGGCTGATGCAGCGCTCGCCGCCGGCGATGGGAATGTTCGTTTTCATCTTCACTTCGACGAGCGACTCCGGCGATTCCGTCAGTGCCGGCTCCTCCAGAAAATACGGCCGGTATGGCTCGATCGCCTGCGCGAGTTGCCCCGCCTCGGCCGGACTGAAGCTGCGGCCGTGATAGTCGAGGCAGATGTCGATATCGGCCCCGACCGCCTCCCGCACGCTGCGGACGCGCTCGATCGAGTCGTTCAGGATCTGGGTCCAGCTCTTGCGCTGGTAGTCGTCCGGCTGCGGCGTGAATTTGAGCGCCGTAAACCCTGCCGCCACGACCGCCTTGGCGCCGTCAACCAGGGTGCCGCCGCCGTCGACAAAAAAATGGCTGCGTTGCGCAAGGTAGCCGCTGGCGTACAAACGGATCTTCCGGCGAAATGGCCCGCCAAGCATCTTGTACACCGGCAGCCCGCACGCCTTTCCGGCGATGTCCCACAACGCCTGTTCCACGGCGCTCAACGCCGCCATCGTCGCCGTGCCCAACGGATACCGCGCGCCGCGATAATACGCATACCAGTGGCGCACAATCTCCGTCGGATCCTTCCCCATGAGCCATCGCTCGTACTCGTAGACTGCCGCCTCGGTGGTCCGGGCTTTGCCGGTGGCAAAGGCCTCGCCGACTCCTTCGATCCCGGCGTCGGTGTAAACCTTCACGAGCACCAGATTCTTGCTCCAACCGGTGCCGTACGAGACGCGCTCGCCAGGATTCACCAAGAAAACCTTTACACCGGTAATTTTCATCGGAAGACGGCTTTAGATTCGTACGCTTTTATAGATCCAGTTGGTCGTCAATTGGACTCTGTCAACGGCACCAGATTTCTCGCATGGCAGGACGGAGAGGGCGCATCTGTCGATTGTTGGTGGCTCCGGAGCGGTTCGATTGGGAGCGCGGCCGCCCTCGGCCGCCTGATGTCGGAATGCGGCCGAGGGCGGCCGTGCTCCCAGGACACCGACGTTTCGGAGATGCGCCCGGACCGGTGCATCTTGCACGCAATTGCTCGACCAGAAACGGCGTTTCGCTCCCCATCACTCCCTTTCCTTCGCCGCACGCGGGGATCGCGCGCGATCCAACATCTGCCTGGCTTGGGGATCATCCGGCCGGATCCGCACCGCCCGCTCGTACTGCACGACGGCCTCATCGGGGCGATTGGCCTGCAGGAGCGCGTTTGCCAGATTGAAATGAGCCTCGAACAAATCGGGACGCAAACGCACCACCGCGGAGAAATGCTCGATCGCCTCCGCCGCCCGGCCCGCCTGAATCAACGCCACTCCGAGATTGTTCCGGGCATCGGCGTAGTCGGGCCGCAGGGCCACGGCAGTACGAAAATGCTCGAGCGCCTCCGCCCTCGTTCCTGCGCGCAGAAGAAGATTCCCGACTTTATTGTGGGTTTCGACGTCCCGCGGTTGCAGCCGCAGCACGGCGCGAAACTGCGCGACAGCCTCCGCCAGTCGCCCGGCCTGCTCGAGCATGATGCCCAGGTTATACCGGGCGCGCGCATTGTCCGGCATCTCCTCCACTGTGTCGCTCCAGATGGCCAGTCCACTTCGGTAATCTGCGTTGCGCCGGACCGTCAGGCCGCCGAAAACGACTGCCACCGCCGTCCACAAAATCAGCGGGCGCCGTCCCAGGAGCACGTGAAGCCCAAGCACCGCGACGACCACCACCGCCGCCAGCGGAAGATACATCCGGTGTTCCGCCATCACCTGCGAGACAACCGGGACGACGCTCGACGTGGGGGCGAGAATGGCAAAAAATGCCACGCCCGGAAAGGCGCCGGCCGGCGAGCGCCGCACGCCGACCAAAGTGGCCGCGAGGATCGCGCCGAGCACCAGCGCGCCGCGGACCACGTGGATCGCAGGGACCGCGAGTTTTTCGCCGTAATCGAACACAAGCGGAGTCGGCCACAGCGCGAGGCCGAGGTAGTGGGGGATCGCACGCACCTGCACGCCAGCGTACTCCCACCACGACACCGCGGCCCCGAAACCGACCGTCCCGCCTCGACTGCCGGCACCTGCCATCAGGCCGGCGAGGAGCAGCCAGCTCGCCGCGAGGGCAAGATACACGTTCCGCCGCCGCCGCCAGGCCTCATGGAAACTCCCCGCGATAAAGCAGCGATCATACAGCAGCAACATGAACGGTGCCGTTGCCATCACTTCCTTGGTCGCCATGCCGAGCCAGCAGGCCGCAATCGAAAGCGCGTGCCAGCCGCCGCCATTTGCGGCGGTCACTCCGTTCATGGACGAGGAAGGCCGACCCTCGTCTTGCCGCGCCGCCCCCCGGGCGAAGCAATATAACGTCGACAAATAGAAGAGCGCCATCATCACCTCCGCGCGCTGAATGACGTAGGTCACCGCGCTCGTGGCCAGCGGGTGCGTCGCCCAAACTACCGCAATCGCGCCCGCCAGGATCGTCGACACAGTCCCAAAACGCCGGGCCGCCGAGGGCAGCAACAGCGTCCGCCGAACGAACCCGAACAGCACGAGGGCCGCCAGCGTGTGGCACGCGAGATTCACGGCATGGTACCCG
>JACQWL010000473.1 GCA_016209255.1 Verrucomicrobiota bacterium | reverse complement strand
GGCTGCTCGCGCAACTGCCGCTCACGTGGAACGAAAAGGAGCTCGTCTTCCGCGGCCGCACCTACAACGCCGCGCACCACGCGCCAGTCCTGATTTTTCCGAATCCGCTGAACCCGCAGCGCTACGTCGTGCTGAACAGCGGCATCGATTTCCGCGACCACGCCTACGGCACCAACACGCTGCAGATCGCGAAGCTGCCCGATTACGCGATCGTCGACCTGCGCGAAGCCCCCGGCCCGCGCTGGCCCGGCAAGATCGTCGACGCGGGATTTTTCGACGAAGAGTGGAAGTAGGTCGAAGCAACGCAGGGCAAGGACCCGTTGGTCAGGCATCTAATCCCGGCCCTGCGCAAGCGCAGGCCCTACCCTTCGGATTCACGTCCGTAGGGTCGGCGCTCGCGCCGGACCGCGAGTCACCCCCGGGGTCCGCATGCACAGGCGATCCTCGCCCACCGCAAGCGGTGGCCCTACGCGAAGGCAGCACGAAGTGCTTCCGCCCGGAATCGTCAGCCGTTGCGGTACGGCTGCGCGCAACGTGTCACTACGGCGACGACGCTTAATCGCCAAACTCAGTTCTTCAAGCGCTGGAACCCGGATTTTGGAGTGTGATCGCCGGCGCCTGCCGGGCCCGCGCGTGCAGCCAGCGGCGCAGCGCGCGAAAATCCTCCGGCAGGAATACGTCGCGATGCGCCGCAAAGTCGGCGGCGCCCGCGCGCCATTCGGCCGCGACATATTCCGCATGCGCGGCCGGCGCCAGCGCGATCCAGTGCGGGCAGTCCACACAATGCGTCCCGCTCACGCGACCGCGCCCGCGCGCCAGTTGCTGCCGGCGGCACGCCCCGTCCGGCGACACCTGCCGGAACGAGTCGCGACACGTGGTGAACTCCGGGTAGAAACACGCCTTCACCAGTTGCCGCGCCGCTTCCACCCTCAGCGCATCGGCGGACCCGCCCAGCACGTGCGCCACGAGCGGCGCGCATTCGGCCTCGGACATCCCGCCCGGTTCGCCGCGCTCGCCGGCCGCAAGCGGCCGCGGCAGCCCGCGTGTCGCGACGAGCGACCATAAGTTCGCGCCGAACGCCGTCAGCTCCGCGTCGAGCGGCGGCGGCTGCGCGTTCTGAACGAAGAAGCGCCGGAGTACCGCACCGACCAGCCGGCCAAACTCGTTCGCGTTTTCGTTCATCGCCGCGAGCCCAGCCAATCACGCGCGGAAGTCAACTGACGCGCCGGCGCAAATTGTCATGGTCACACTCGCACACTTTCTCCAACTGTGCTGGTGGCAAATTCCGGATGCTATGCCTGCAGCCCGCGGCGGCTTTGCGCTAGCATCCCATCTCGTTCCCACGATCCCCATGATTCAGACGCTTACTCCCCCCGCGCCCGCGCCGCTTTACGTCGAGCTCGCCCGGTCCATCGAACAGCTCGTCGAGCTCTGGGTGGAAATGCCGCCCGGCGTCGACATGCTGCGCCTCCACCGCGAGGCGCTGAAGCAGCGCATCAACACGGCGCCCGGCGCGATGTTTTCCGTGAAGGACCGGTACCGGAACTGCCTCCGCATGAATTGCGGGGTGCCGTGGACCCAGGCGATCGAGGCCGCGATCCGCACCCTCGGCGACCTGGCGAAGAGGCAGCTTTGACACCGCTCTGTTACCTGCCTGCGCCAAAACCGCCAGACCACAAAGTAACCCAATAGGTTACTTCACTCTGAATGCTCGCACGAAGATTAAGGGATTCTTAACAGAGTGATGCCAATCGCCCGCCATGAAACAAAACGTCGCCATCCTGCTCTTCGACGAGATCGAAGTGCTCGACTTTGCCGGTCCTTTCGAGGTGTTCGCCAAAACCGACGAACTCCTGGGCTACGAAACGTTCAACGTCTTCACCGTCGCCTGCCCTGGGCCAGCCGGAATGGCCGCGCCGAAGCGCCCCATCCGCGCGCGCAACGGGCTGAGCGTGAATCCCGACCACGACTTCGCGTCGTGCCCGGCCCCGCACCTGCTGATCGTGCCCGGCGGTTTCGGCACGCGGGCGCTGCTGAAAAACGAAGCCACCCTGTCGTGGATTCGCACCACCGCCGCCTCCGCCGAACTCGTCATGTCCGTGTGCACCGGCGCACTCGTGCTCGCGAAAGCCGGCCTCCTCGACGGGCTGCGCGCGACGACGCACTACGAGCGCCTCGAGCTTCTCCGCCAGCTTGCCCCCGGCACCGAGGTGGTCGCGACGGAGCGCTACGTGGACAACGGCCGGATCCTCACCTCCGCCGGAATTTCGGCGGGCATCGACTGTTCGCTGCACGTGGTCGAGCGCCTCCTCGGCCCCGCCGCCGCCGCCAAAACCGCCCGGCAAATGGAGTATCGCTGGAAATGATGAAAAAACGAAATCCCAAGTCCGAACCAGCCGGCGCACTTTCCGTCGCTTTCAATTCCTCTCATTTCCGTCTTTCGGCTTTCCGCCTTCCGCCTTCCGCCTTTTCCAATGCCATCCCGCACCTCCCTCTTCGTCGCGTTCGGCGCGATCTACCTGATCTGGGGCAGCACCTATCTCGGCATCCGCGTGGCCGTGGAGGCGATGCCCCCGTTCCTGCTCGCCGGGGCGCGATTCATCATCGCGGGTGCGTTGCTGTTCGCGTTTCTCAAACACAGTACCCCGGCCCGCGTCGCCACCTACGCCTACGTCAACCCCATCGTCGCCATCTTCCTCGGCTGGCTGTTGCTCCACGAGCCCGTCACCTCGCGCACGCTCATCGCCTCCGCCGTCATCATCGCCGCCGTGGTCATCATCACGGTGCAGAAGAGCAAGCCCGTCGCCGGGTGACCGGCACGAGGGATCGCTGCGCGCCCCGGCCTCAGGAACCGGGCGCACCCTCCGCCCGCGGTGGCTCGACGACACTCGGCAGCGCGACCTCCCCCGGCGTGGCCGTGCCGGCTCCCGGTGCCGCACCCGCTGCGACATCCGATGCCGTATCCGCCGTGGCGGCCGGTGTCGCGACCGCGCGCAACGCCTTGAACCACCACCAGGCCAGCGCCCCAACCGCCACCACTGCCAGGATCGCGCCGGGGAGCGCCGTGGGATACTGCCGCTGAAGAGCCGCCTCCATCACGCCGGTCATCGACATGACACCCGTGACGAGCGGCAACACCGACAAATCGTGCCGCAGCGCGAAGGCGTAAAACACCAGCACCGCCACGCCGAGCAGCACCCCCGAACCAAGCCATGATGCCAGGTCCGGCGCGCTATTGCTCAACGTCAGCACGGCGCCCGCCACCACCGCAAGCGCACCGACGACGACGCGGCGTCGCGTCCAGCCGGCACTCCAGCGATCGATCGCCCCAAAGAACAGGAGCAACACCGCCGTCTCCGCAAGGTAGCGCGTCATCGCCCCCAACGATGCACTCACCCACGGCACGAACGTCTCCGCCCCGGCAAACGACGGCCACGGCGGCGACGCGCGTCCTCGTACCGCACCGGCGATCGTCAGCGCCCCGATCGCGATCCAACCCAGGGTGCACCCGAAGCCCGCGGCGCGCCGGAGCCCGGCGATCGGCGGACGCAGCCAGCGCGCGGCGGCACCCGCCACGAGCGCGAACACCGCCGCCATCACCAGTCCTCCCACCAGCGGCGCCACGGCGGCCGTGACCCGCTGCAGATCATACGAGCGCGTCGTCGAAAAGCCCGCCACCACCGCAGGCCAGCGGTTCAAGGTTATCAGGATCGTCGCCGTGAATAACATGCCCGCGATCGCCAGTCCCATCCGCAAGGCGAACCGCCCCCGGCTCAACGCCACCACGGCCACCGCCGTGCCCGCGAGCAGCAGCACCGCGATGAACGTCGTCCGGATCACGCCGCCCGTTCTGAAGCTGCCCGCCAGCTTGCGCTGCGCCCGCTCCCAGTCCTCCGGCAGGAACACGAATCGGGAGCTGTCCGTCACCTCGTCGCCGGCGAGCGACACGCTGATCCGGCCCTCGCCCGGTGCGATCGCGCTGACTTCCGGATCCTTGAACACGAACGTCCAATCCATCCGTTTCGGCCGCTTTGCCGAGGTGGCCGACACTTCCGTGAGTGTCGCCGGATCGCGGCCGTAGCGATCGCGCAGCACAGCGTGTGCGCTCGCGCGCGCCTCGTCCTTGCTCAACGTTGCGGCTGCCCGCGCCTCCGGCAGGTGGTGTCGCACCCGCTGCACCGACCCATCGCCGTACACGTAGCAAATCCACTCCTCCGCGCGCTCGGCGACATCGCCTTCGAAAGTCGCGAACCGCACCACCCAACGCGGAACGGGCACATAGGCGCCGAGCAGCGCTTCGTAGACCTTGCTCCCGACCTTTTCCCAGACGAAGCGATCCGAATCCGCCGGCCGCACCGTCACCGTGACCAGCGCCCGCGCGCCTGCCGGCAACGTCACGCCCCGCGTCGATAGCGCCACCCGTGCGATCCTCTCCGCCTCGCCGCGGCCAATTGTCAGCGGCGGGCCGAGCCGCGTCACGCGCGCATTCGCGATCCACCCGGCGGCGCCGAGCACGGCGACGGCCAGCGTGCCACGCCACAACCACGGTTCGACTTCGCCCGCCGCCGCGGCCCAGGGCGGACGCGACGGCTCGGTCGGCGGCGCGGGCGCGGGCGCCCAATCGCGATTCCAAAAACCCGCCGGCAGCTCCGCGCTCGCACCCGCGCGCCACCGCCGCCATTGCACGAACCACAACGGCAGCAGCGAGAGCAGGACGACGGCGCCGCGATCCAGCCAGATGCCCGGCGCCGTCGAAGCGAACAGCGGCAGCGCCATCAGCACGATGTCGTAGGTGAAGTGCAGGACGATTGCCGGCAGCAGACCCAGGCGCAGGTAGAGCCCGCCAAATATCAGCGATGGGATGATCAGTTCCACCAGGCGGGAGTAGCCGGGCTGCCCGGGGTAATTCGCATGCGCGCCCGCAAAAATCACCGCCTGCACGACCAGCGCCGCGCCGATCCACCAGCGCCGGCCACCGAAGCGTTCGCCGAGCAGGGCCGCGCCCGCGATCGGAACGGCGCGAAACAGCATCTCCTCCCAAAAACCCGCCTGCATCGCGCGCGTCAACGGCGTGAGCCAGGGCCAGAAGTGCGCCAGCAGATTCGGCTCCACCAGCGCCTCCATCGGCGTCCACCAGCCGAGCCAGCGCGCCGCAAAGAAATAGAACACGAGCACGTAGAGCAGGCTCAACGGCGCGAACAGATAGCCCGCGAGGGTGCGGCCCAGCACGGGCGTCGCGGCGCCGGCCGTCGCCGACCACAGCCGCCAGAATTGCGGATGGCCGGGAAACGCGCGCCGCGTCAGTCCTTCCGCCGCCACAAACGAGAGGAAGAACACCACCCCCATCGCGAGCGACCCCGTGATCAACCTCACCTGCTGCTCCAGGATGAAGCCGCTGCCGCTCAGCGCGGTGTCGTAGTTCAGCCAGGCGAGCGGCCACGCGTTGTAGCCCGCCAGCAGTTGCAGTACCGCGAACAGGCCCGCGCACGCGAGCGCCGGCCGCCACAACACCGCGCGGCTCCGCAACAGCACGAACATTCCCACTCCGCAGCCGCCGATGCCGTACAGCAGCAACATCGCACCCGACGCGCCGCCTGCAATCGCGTTGTTGGTCGAGCGCATCTGCTCGTAACGCCGCGTGAAGCCCTCGGGGATCTTGATGAAGTGGGTCAGCTCGATCAGCCGGTCGCCGCCCACGACGAGCCGCAACCGCAGCCGGCCCTCGCCGCCGAGCTGCCGGTCCGGGCGTTCATAAACAAACGTGTGATCCACGCGACCGCCGGGCCGCGCGACGTGCGACGACTCGACGAGGTTGAACCGCTCCAACGCCAGGCGCCACGGGCCGCCACGCGCCGCGCGCTCCGCGATCTCGCGGGCCGGCTCGCCCGCCAGGCTCGCGCCGGGCGCACGCTCCCGCAACGTCTCCACGAAACCGTACGGCCCGCCATCCGGGCGGAAGCGGACGGTCGTCTGGTTGGTCTCGCCTTCCCGGAAAAGCCGCACCTGCCAGCTATAGGGCGCGTAGAGCCCCTCGCGCAGCAGCGAGGCGAACACCTTCTTCCCCCCGCCCTCGAGTTCGACAAACGCCTGCGCCTGCGAGTTGACCCCGAAGGAGGCCGCATCGCGCGCCGCGTTTCCCGGTCCCCATTTGTTTTCCGCCGCGAGCTGCCGCGCCGCCCGGATCGCGCCCGCCCGATCCATCCGGATGTCGAGCGACAGCACGGGAAACGCGACCGGGAACATCCGCCACGCGAGCGCCCCGCAAGCGGCCGAGATGACGGCGAACAGAATCCAAAACCACGGCCGGCGAACGGCCAGGACGGGCGCGGCGGTAATCATAAGTGGGAGAACTTCGGAACCCTGCGGCGGACAGGGCGCACCCGTGGCTGCCGGGTTGCCGCGCCCGAGTCAATGCAACGACTCGGGGTGCCGGTTTCGTGCCTGACTATTCGAGCGCAGAGACCAACATGTTTGTCTCAGTGCTTGGGACAGATTTTCACGCGGCGCGCGCGGAGCCGCGGAGAGCAACGCTGGTTCCCTCCAAAGGCGGGCAAACCTCCGCGTCTCCGCGTGCTCCGCGTGAGAGATTCTCCGAGATTGGGGTTCGCGGCTGTGCAGCTACTTTTTCCCGGCGCAGTCCGGAAGAAAAGTCCGCTCACCCGGGTTGCCGCAGCTCGGCGATCAGGGCGAGCCGCTTGTCCTCATTTTTCCAATAGCTCTCCACGACCTTGCGATAGCTGGGCATGCTCATGTGGAGCAGCAGGCCGCCGACGATATTTCTGAACCGGCCTCGCACCTGATCGTTCACAAATTCCCGCTGCCGCGCGTCGAGCCGGCCGAATTCCCGTGCCTCCGCCAGCCGGGTGAGTTCATCGAGGATCGCGGCGTAGTCGTTGGCCGTCGCATGGCGGAGAAAAAACGGTCTGGTCAGCGCCAGAAGTACACTCCGGCGCACCCCGCCTTCCGGCTCAAAGCCCGTCATCCCGCCCTTGGCCAGGAACGCCTCATAGTGAAACGCGTACTCGATCCACAGCAGCCGGCGCACGCCGGTCTTCCCGCCGGTGCCAGCTTCGAGCACCGCCGCCAGCGCCGTACGTTTCTCGGGTGACACCCGGGCCCGCGCCAGCACGAAATGCACCGCGTCCACAATGGTTCCCAGCGACGCGCGCGCGACCATGAAACGGACCAATGACCGCGCCGAGGGCGAGAGCTTCCGGGTGACCTCGAGGACGGGCAGCAACACGTCGATCGCCTCGTCGCCCTTGCCCTCGAGGGCGAGCAGCCCCGCCCGGGCGCAGCTCACCTGCACCACCGCGCGAAACGGCTGGAAGCGGATGAGCGGCCCGTCAAAGCGCGCCGGCATCAGATCGCCAATGGCGGGGAAGTCATTCATGGCCGCGAACCACTCCCGCTCTTTCGCCAGGGTTTCCCACGCCAGTTGCGCCTGGGCCCGATTCGTGCCGAGGTGCGCCGCCCATTTTTCCGGGTCGTTCGACGGCCCTGGAATGTAGCCGTGGTTGGGCATCGTCCGCTCCGCCGGCTTGCCCGCCTGCGGCGTATACCACAGCGTGACCCGCCAGCTCTCCTCGGCCCCGGCCGAGGGCGGCGAAAGTTCCTCCAGCGTCAGACGCCGTTTGAATTCCGTCTCGTCGTACACGGCGTACAAGAAGATCGGCGCGACGATGACGTAGCCCACCGCCAGCACGCTCCATGGTTTTTCCCGGAGCCAGCGGTTGATGAAGTAAAGCGCCACGAGGCAGCCGACGGTCGCCGCCAGCGCGAGCCAGCCCACGGCTTTCCACGTGGCATCGTCGCTCAAAGAGACGGTGCTCAGGCCGGATACGAGCAAGAGCATGACCAGCACGCCGATCATAAGAAAGAGCACGGCACTGAGCAGCGCTCGCAAGAAACGCAGGGGAAGGCTCATGGGGTGAGAGTGATGTTACCAAGTCCGCACGCAAGACTATCGCCGCCACGCCTTGGTTGGCGCCGGCCGACGGACAGACGCATCCCAGTTTTCTGCCATCGCACATTTCGGTTCTGTAGGACAAGCTCCCGCGGAATGTCGTGCACCAGTTCTGCCTTGCCCTCAGTGTGACACCGAATTCCTCCCGCCCCGATGAATCCGCTGATTGCCCTCGTGGGCGACTTCTCGCCCGTCGTGTCCGCCCACCGCGCCATCCCGCGCGCCCTCGAACTCGCGCGGGTCGAAACGGGCGCCGCGATCGCGTGGCGGTGGGTCCACACCCGCGACATCCACGAGGCGGGTCGCGATCTCGGGGCTTTCGCCGCCGTCTGGATCGTGCCCGCGAGTCCCTACGAGAACTTGGACGGCGCGCTCGCCGCGATCCGCTGGGCGCGGGAAACGAAGCGGCCGTTCCTCGGCACGTGCGGCGGATTTCAATACGCCTTGATCGAGTTCGCGCGCAACGTCGCCGGCCTCGCCGCCGCCGACCACGCGGAGACCAATCCCGCCGGCGGCACACTTGTCGTCGCGCCGCTCGCGTGCGCGCTCGTCGAGCAGACGGGCCCGGTTCGCTTCGTGCCCGGCAGCCTCGTCCGCGCCGCCTACGAGCGCGACACGGCGTCCGAAGGCTACCACTGCAGCTACGGCCTGAATCCTGCGCATCGCACCGCGCTCGAGCGCGCCGGCCTGCGGTTCACGGCCTTCGACGACGCCGGCGAGGTCCGGGCGGCCGAGTTGCCGGTGGCGATCCATCCGTTCTTCGCCGGCACGCTCTTTCAGCCCGAGCGCGCCGCCCTCCGCGGCGCAACGCCCCCGCTCGTCCGCGCCTTCATCCGGGCGGTCATGGCACCGCCCGCCAAGATTGCCCGCCGTTGAGGATTGTGCGCGTACGCGCACAATCCGGGCTACGTCCAAGGCCGTGCTTCGATCCGAAGCTTGGCCTTGATGCCAGGCCGGGTGGCTTTCACGACGTCGATGTCGAAGGCGATTCCCTTCTGATCGGGCAGCGTCCGGGTTTCGGCCAGTTTAGGCGCCACGTTGGGCGTCTCGTCCTGATAACCGTAGTTGATGCGCCAGCCGAGCAGGGCTTTATCGTCGGGTGTCGCTTCGACAACGATCTGCTGGCTGTAGATGTAGCCGCCCTCGTAGTGGCGTTTGAAGAAAAGCACGCCATCTTTCCCGCGCGGGAAGAGCTCTTCGTAGGTGCGGAATATGGCGGAGTTCTCGCGGACGTTGCGCCGGTGCATCTGCCACTGGAGACAAATGCCATTAATCCGCTGACGCCCGCGCCGGGGTCAACCTGGGTCGAACCCCGGCCGCTTGAACGCCCGCGCCTGCGGGAACTCGCGCTCCACCGCGCGGCGCGGGGACTTTGTTTTTCGGGGCACGGCCCGAAACTGGCCGCCGTGGGCATCAGCGCAATCCTGTACCTGCAACCGCGGGGATTATCGCGGGGAAGTGTACAAGACGAACGTGGCACTTGGCCGATTAAGGATAATCCACCCCTCACTTCAGCAGCTAAACCCACCCCGATGCGACCCAATGATAATACGGCTTCCTTTCAGTAAATGTGTGGTTGACCCGATTCGTTCCCGTCACCGACGATTTTCTCACCCCCATGAATTCAAAACGCAATAATCCCCAGGGCGCAGCCCGGCGAAAATTTCTCGGCGTCACGCTGCTCGGCGGAGCCTGCGGCTCGCTGGCGGCCCTGCCCGCGACCTCGGCCGGCGGCGCAGAAAGCCGGTCGACCGCAGAACTTACCGGCCTTTCTCCCGACGGTGTCCCCGTTGCCGATGTCGGCTACACGCCGGGCATCCTCGCGGACGGCAAGAGGTTGATCTTCGTTTCCGGCCAGGGTCCGCGTGACTTCAATGCCGACATGGAAACGCAGATGCGCCAGACCTTCGAAAACATCGGCAGGATTCTGGAGTCGGCGGGCGCGTCGATGAAGAACATCGTCATGCTTCGCTTCTATTTCGTACATCTTTCCCGTGACCTGCCCATCTATCGCAAAATTCGGAAGGAGTATCTTTCCAAGCCATATCCTGCCTCGACGGGCGTCGGCGTCACGGAACTGGCGGCGCCCGGTCTGCAAATAGAGATCGAGGCCGTGGCGGTGTTGTAGCCCGAGCCGACGGGGTCGCCGACACGCGCCGACCAGTTCGGCTTGCCGATGGGCTTGACGTGGAGCGACGGAGAGCCGCACTCCGGTTTTGCGTTTTTCGATGAGCGGGTTGAGCGGGCGATTGGCCTTGCCGTCCGTGCGCCTGAGTGCGGCGACACGCTGGCCAACGGTAAATCTCGCATGCTGCGCCTGCCTGAAGCCGGTCGGCTGAAAGACCGTTACTGACCTCGTCGTGACTTCCGGCGAAGTCGAAAAGCAACTCTTCCCCCTCGCGCAAGAACACCAGTCGTCGCCTCAACCCGGCGCGACGCTCGAATTGGTTGCGGCCGAGCCGGCGCAATTCCACGCCGGCGTGCCGGTGCGGCCGGCCGAACGCTTCCTCCGCCAGCCGACAGGCGCGCTCCACCGCCTGCAGCTCCACGTCGCTCGCGTCGCGCAGGCACGCCCGAAACCGCCTGGAGAAATTGATCTTCACCTGCGCAAGTCGCGGCAGCCATGAGGCTCAAACGAGCCCCAGCGTCAAGCCGGGCTGAATGGTTCCTTCGGACAAATCCTCGCAAACCTCAGTATCCGTGAACAGCCGCGTGATTGCTTCGGCCTCCTGAGCGATGCAAAAAGTGAAAGATTAGCAACCTGACCCCGTCGGTCGGCGTCGCCCCAGCCCTCGATCGATTCCTCCTTCCAGCGCAGCCAGAGGATCCGGCTGTGCGAATGCGTGCCGCGCGCAATCGTCAACGGGACCCGTTTTTCCAAGTTAAAAACGCTGTGTTCGATCGAGGGCATGAAGTTGGGGGGATGTTGCTATCGCCGTCCCGCCCGTAAGCAATTAAAGTTGTGCGGAATTATCGGAGCGGCGGCTTGTCCGCCTCTGGCGCGATTTCCCAACCGCCGAAGGCCAATCGGCCGACCGTGTTTGGGCGGTTGAGCAACCGCCCCGCCCTGGACCGGACGGCCCAACCGAGGGGGTCAGATTTTGGAGTTCGGGGTAGGCTTGAGTCGTTGCGCCAGATCCCGGTCGGGCTGGTGGAACCACGCCACCACCTTGCGACTGGCCAACTCCAACGATTACCGCTGGGCGATGCGGGCGCTGCTCGTCGCGATGCACCGCTGGATCGCCGAGGGCGCCGAACCACCGGCCTCGGTGTACCCGCTCATCGCCGATGGACAGCCCGTTTCCACGTCGAATGGCGGGCGTCGACAAGCGACGCCCCTACATCCCGACTGCAGCGTTACGGCTCAGAGCGATTCGTCGCCGCGCGGAGAAGCGAAACTAATTCGTTTGCTTCGGCGTGTAGTAGGGGCCGAGCAACTCGACGATCTTGAACCTCAGCTCGCTCTCATCCACGGGACCATTGTGCCGGTAGAGAATTTTTCCGCCGGGCGCGACCAGCACCGTGTGCGGCAGCGGCCCGGGCCATTGGGGATCCAGCGCCTGCACCAATGCGTCCGCGCTCGCGCCGGTGTAGATGAAATTGACCGCCTCGCGGCCTTCGGCCTTGAGCAGGCGCTGCAGCCGGTTCGGGGGCGAAGCATGCTGGTTTTCCAGGAATTTTTTGGCCTGCGCCTGCATCTTCGGATCGTCCATGCTGATCGTGATGAACTCGAAATCGCGGTTGCCAAAGCGGCGCGCCAGCGAGACCAGTCCGGGAAACTCCGCGACGCACGGCGCACACCACGTGGCCCAGACGTTGAACAGGCGGAGGCGGTTGGAGGAGTTTTTCGCCAGCGTGGCGACACCGGCGGCGTCGATGGTCGCGAGTTCAACCGGCACGGCCTTCCATCGTTCGTCCGCCTTCGCCACCTCGTCCCGCTTCGAGTTCCACTTCGTCGAGCAGCCCATGACGACGGTGTTCGCGACCGTCACCGGCTTGCCCGCCAGCATCTCGACAACGGCATTGCGCGCATCGTGCGACGTCACGCTCTTCACGTCCTCGAAGCGCGAATCGTCGACCCGGCCGACGTAGCGCAGCTTGCGCTCCCGGTCGAAGAGGAACACGTGCGGCGTCGCGAGGCAGCCGTAAGCCTTGGCGGTCACCTGGGTGTCGCCGTCGTAGAGGTAGGGAAACGGGAAGCCCACCTCCTTGGCATAGAGCTTCATTTCCTCGTAGCTGTCGTTGTATTTGCTGTAGCCGAGTTCGGTGACGGAAAGGCCCTCCGGGCTGTTGGGATTGATCGCCACGACTGCCATGCCCTTGTCCTTGAACTCCCGGGCCAGCGGCAGCAGGCGCGTCTCGGCGGCGTGCGAGTACGGGCAATGGTTGGAAAGGAACACCACCATCAGCACGGGCGCCGCCTTGAAATCGGCGAGCGTGTACCTCTTGCCGTCGATGCCGAGGAGTTTGAAATCGGGGGCGCGATCGCCGAGTTCGAGCTTGCGCGCATCGGGTGGCAGCCCGTCCTTGAGCGCGGCCTTGCCGGCGGGGCTGCCCTTCTTCTTGGCGTTCTGCGCGGCAACGGGAAGTGCGAGGCCGAACGCGAGCAGCGCGGCGCAGGTGAATCTAAGGATTCCAACATTCATGATGATCGTGGGTGGGGTTGACGGTGCGTAAGTCTCCCACCGAAGAAATGCGGTGCGATAAGTGCGGGATTCTTGGTTCACCACAAAGACACAGAGGCACAAAGAAGAGGCATTTTCCCGCGGATTATGCGGATCAACGCGGATAAAACCTACCGGGTTTGTCTTCATCCGCTTTATCCGCGTAATCAGCGGAGAAGATTGGTTGAAGAAGACTCACGCCGGAAAAGACATTTTGGGCGATCCAGTGTGTGTGCAGCAGCGGCTTGGCACCGTTTGAGGAGCACCACGACCGAATTCACTCGGATCGAAACTGCCGGGCATATCCGTGTTCGTTCGTGCCCATCATCCGTGGTTCAACGGGATGCTCCCGGCTACGCGAGCGCGGCCAGCATCCCGCGGACGTAGCCGACGGACTCGGCGAGGCCTGTCACGGGATTGGCGGCGACCTTTTCGTATTCGAAGGTGACGACGCCCTTGTACTTGATGTCGAGGAGTGCGCGCAGCACGCCGCGGATGTCGAGCCGGCCGGCACCGACCTCGACCGGCACGTCTTTCATCGCGCCGGGAACGGCGGTGCTGTCCTTCATGTGAATGTCGTAGACCCGCGCGGCGTATTTGCGGATGGCCTCCACGGGTTCCTGGCCGCCGCGCGCGGAGTGTCCCACGTCGACGCAGAGGCCGATCCGCGAATCGAGCGACTTGATGGCGTCCCAGATTACAGCGGGGGTCGGATAAACCTTGTCCTCCGGCCCGTGGTTGTGGATCGCCAGTTTCTGATCGTATACCTTCGCCAGCTTTTCGACGAGCGGGAGGGCGGCGACCTCGGGCTTGCACACCATCGTCGCCATGCCGGCGGCGCGGACATTCTCGAAAGCCTTCCGGGCGGTGGCTTCGTTGTTCGCGAGATTGATGACGCCGGAACCCGTAAGCGCCAGGCCGGCGGCCTTGAGCTTTTCGCCGACCGCGCGGCACTCGTCCACCGTGGCCGTTTCCCAGTTGCAGTGGTTGCGAAACAGCGCGGCATTCGTGATGCGGAGCACCTTCAAGGTGGCGATTGTCTCGTCGAGCGTCATCGTGCGCGTCGAGTAGGAGGTGACGCCGAGCCGCAGGCCGGGGTCGCGGCCGGCGCCGGCGCGGCCCGGCGATTCGCCGCCACGGGCGGCCGTCGCACCGAGGAGCGGGAGGGTAAGGGCGCCGAGGGCGGCGGTCTTCAGGATTTCGCGGCGAGTATGGGTTTCTTTGGGGATCATGGGCAACGATTTGGAGGGCGATCGATCGGTTTCGAGTGCAGCGCCAAGGGACGACATCGTTTTCCTTCAAACTCAAATCACGGCTCCGCGCGAGGATTGTTTTCTGCCCGGAGATCCACCGCGGTGAAAGCGGTCGCCACGGCAATCGCCGGCAATTTTGAATCGCCGGCCAAAAGCCCCTAACTCGGGCCACCCGCCGCCGCAAACTTCCGCAGATATTTCAGCGCCACCTCGAACTCATGAGGCAGCGGCGCGCGCAGCGTGACGGGCTCCCGCGTCACCGGGTGCTTGAG
>JACQWL010000471.1 GCA_016209255.1 Verrucomicrobiota bacterium | reverse complement strand
GGTTATCGCGGCGGCCGGGGACCAACGGGCGCATCCGGTGAGACTTGGCGATGATTTCCTTCCGTCCCGATATTTCAGTTGCCCGGCTGTTCCAGGAATGGTGGACAAGAGGGTAGGCGAATGCGGCGGGAGCTGGGCGATGCGATCCGTGAAGGCGGGCGCGACGGACACGGGCAAAACGGCGTGGATGCCCTGGATCGCGAATTGACGTAACGACGGGGCCGCGTAGCGTTCGCGCATGAAGAGAAAGTTTCATGTCACTCTGTTGCGGCACGACGAAGGCGTGTCGGTAAGTTGTCCCGAGTTGCCCGGCTGCCATTCGCAGGGGACGACGGTGAACGAGGCACTGGAAAATATCCGGGACGCGATCGCGGGGTATCTGGAACTTTATGGCGAGCCCAAGACCAAGTGTGAAATTCGCGAGGTGGAATTGATGACGGGTTAAGATATGCCCAAGCTGCCGGGCATAAATCACCAGCGGGCGGTGAAGGCGCTGAAGAAAGCGGGCTTCGAAGTCGACCGGGAAAGCAAACATATCTTCATGTCGAAGGGCCCGCTCAAAGCAGTGATTCCGCGCCACAATCCCGTCGACGCCTACACAATGGCGGCAATCGTGCGCGACGCCGGACTGACGATTGAAGAATTCAAGACGCTGCTGTGATGCTGTCCGCATCAACGCTGCAGGTCGACAGGCAGCCAGATGGGTCAGGCCGTTGCGCGTTGCGGAGTCGGCAGATGCTGGAGCGCCGAGTAGCGGGGTTTTCGCCCCTTCATCTGCTCCCGCGTCACCCCATTTTCGGGTAGACCTCGATCTTCCTTGGCTGGTTTGACCGGTATCCTTGCCACTGCAATCATGCGGTTTACCTCGCCGTTCGTGTGCCTGGTTCGTCAATACGTCGGCTCATGGCACAACTTCCCCGGCGCGCCCGATTGTGTTGGATCGACTGAAAAAGTTAAAGCCTGATTCTTTCGGCTAGCCCCTCTCCTACTTCACCTCGAACGCCCGCTTCACGCTCGCGGTCGAAAACCGTCGCGGCACGCCCTCGAACAAATCCACGTCGAACACCTTGCCGATGTTGTTGCCCGCGAGGTCCTCGATCGTCGTCGCCACCAGGAGCTGGTGTGCACCACGCCGCCACGGCTGCGCCGGCACGTAGGTCCACCGCCGCTCGCCCTCGGTCAGCGCCGGCGCTCCTTCGATCGGTTCGCCCGCTGAGTCCGCCACGGCGATCAGCCGCAACGCCAACGCGTGGTCCATCGGCTCGTCGAATGCGACGGTCAGCGGCTCGCGCGTCCCGGCCGCGGGTCCGCGCAGCGTCCAACGCGCCGGATCCGGTGGCGTGCGATCCGCCGGGCCGATGCGAAATTCCTTCCGATGTTGCCTGGAAACAAGGAAAGAGGTTGGCAGAAAGATGAAGGCAGAAAAACTCCCAAACCCCGAGATGAGCCCTCCGACTGTTCCGCCCGCGCTGCGTCATTGCGTTGCCGGCCGGGGCGGGTTTGCGTGTCACCTTTTCAATCGTGAACTCCGGTTTTGCCCGCACCGCCGCCATCCTCCTCGCCATCGCCCTCGGCGCCGCCGTGCCCCAGGGGCACGTCCTGGCGTGGGTCATCCGCTGGATCATCATGGTGATGCTGTTCTTCGTTTTCCTGCAGACCCGGTTTTCGCGCGCCGCCCTGCATCGCAGCCACGTCACTCTGTTACTCGCCAACATCAGCCTCGCCTTTGCCGCGTGGGCGCTGGGCTGGGTCATCGGCGGACGGGAGATCGCGCTGGCGGCATTTTTCGCGGCGATAACGCCCACCGCGATCGCAGCGCCCGTGATCATCAGCTTCATGCGCGGACGCGTGGACTACGTCGTGGCGGCATTCCTGCTCACCAACGTCGTCATCGCCGCCCTCCTGCCCTTAATGCTGCCGTTCGTGCTGGGGCGCGCCACCCCGGCGGTTTTTGCGCAGGTCCTCGGCAGCGTGGGACTCGTCGTCTTCGTGCCGATGGCCGCCGCGCGGATCGTCTGCGCGGCGCACGCTCCGGCGGCAGAATGGCCCGGCCGGCTGCGCAACGTGGCGTTCGGCATGTGGGTGACGGCGATGTTCCTCATCACGTCGAACGCCTCGGACTTCGTGCGCCGGCAGGTGGACACACCGCACATCCTCCTCGGCCAGGTGGCCATCGCCTCGTTGTTGGTGTGCATCGCGAGTTTCGCGGCCGGCTGGTGGATCGGCGGGCGCGAATTTCAGCGCGAAGCCAGCCAGGCGCTCGGCCAGAAGAACACGACCTTCACCATCTACCTGGCGCTCACCTACGCCAGCCCGCTCGTGGCGCTGGGCCCGACGTTCTATGTGGTCTGGCACAACCTCTGGAATTCCTGGCAACTGCATCAGGCGGCGCGCCGGGAGTCCGGCGGCGGCTGATCGCCTGGCACCAGCCGCGGTTTCGCGTCGCGTTTGAGTCAACCGGTGAATTGTGGGCGGGCGCCCACAATTCAAGAAAAACGGGCGATTCAATTGCCCTCGGCCGTTTTCTTTTTGGCCTTGCCCGCTTTCTTCTTGGCCGGCGGCGGACCGCCCGGCTCGGGTTTGTCCGCGTAATCCGGCACACGGTAGTCCACCGCTTTCGCCTCGCGTTGGAACTCGGCCTCCAGCCGCGCCACCCGATCCCGGTGCGCCGGATCACGGGCGAGATTCTTCGTTTCGTACGGGTCGGCGGCCAGGTCGAACACCTCGGTCCACTCGTCGTGCCCGGGATATTTGATGAGCTTCGCGTTCGTCGTGCGCAAGGCGACCAGCGTTGGCGTGGTCGGGAACGCGTTCTCGGCAAAATACTCCGCGAGGAACGCCTTGCGCCAGTCCGTCCGCACGCCCACGAGCAGTGGCCGCCAGCTCCGCCCCTGCATCGCGCGTGGCACGGCCACGCCCGCGAGGTCGAGGAAGGTCGGCGCGAGATCGATGTTCAACGCCATCTCGTCGAGCGTCCGGCCCTTCGGAACGAGCCGCGGATAACGCACGAGCAGCGGGATGCGAAGCGACTCGTCGTAGGCCGAGCGTTTGTCGCCGAGGCCGTGCTCCCCGTGGTAGTAGCCGTTGTCGCTGGTGAAAACGACCACGGTGTCGTTGGCCAGCCCGAGGTCGTCCAGGGCCTTGAGCAGCCGGCCCAGGTTATCGTCGGCGGCCGAGACGCACCGGAAGTAACCGAGGTTCAAGCCCGCCGGTCCCGGATTCGCCTTCGTGGCCGCCGCGTCTTTTGCATTCTGCGCTTCAGCGGTTTCACGGTAGGGCGCGCGCAGGTTGAGGTTCGGAACGGGGCGGGCCGTCGCGTCGGCAAAACGGTTTTTCGCGCGCTCGGGCGGATCGAACGGGCCGTGGGTCGCCTTGAAGCCCACGACGAGCGAGAAAGGTTTTTCGCGCTGCTGCTTCATGAACTCGATGGCGAAATCGGTGGAGACGTCATCGACCCAGCCCTGCGTGGGTTTCGCCTCGCCGTTGATTTCGAACGGGCAGTCCCAGTATCTGCCCTGGCCGATGAAGCTCGCCGAATAGTCGAACCCCGGCCGCTGCCCGCGCTGCTGGCCCATGTGCCACTTGCCGATGTAGGCGGTCTTGTAGCCGGCGGCGCGCAGCAGGGTGGCGTGGGTGACGCTGTTTTCCGGAAACGGCGTGCGGTTGCCGGCCACGCCATTGAGGTGATTGTAGCGGCCGGTCAGAAATGCCGCCCGGCTCGGCGCGCAGAGCGAGAGCGTGACGAACGCGTTGCGGAAACGCACGCCCTCGTCCGCGAGGCGGTCCATGTGTGGCGTCAGCATCCACGGAAAGCGCCCCTGCCCGCCCATTTCCCGCTGCACGACCCCCAGGGCGTCCCAGCGCTGGTCGTCGGTGTACACAAAAAGGAAGTTCGGTTTGCGCTCGGCGGCGTGCAAATGCAGCAGGCCGGCCCAGCCGACGAGGGCGAACATGACGGCGAGGAGTTTGGTTTTCATTCTTTTTGGAGCTGATGAAGTCAAAGCTTGCCCGCCTACGGCGGCGCCAAAGGCGGCCAGGGATCGTTTCGGCTTGGTTTGGTGTAGGAGCCTGCTGGCAGGCGATTGCCTTGGCGTAGGGGCGCCGCTTGACGGCGCCCGCGGGCGTCGGCGAGCGACGCCCCAACAAATCGCCTGCAAGCAGGCTCCTACCCTCGGAACAAACGCGTCCGGGCGTGGCCCGAGGAGGGTGCCTCTCGTATAATCGATCATTCCTTGCGTTTGCGGCGCTCGGGTGGTCGGGCGTCAGTCGACGTGAAAGGGCCGACCCGCTCGAGCAAGTCTTGATGCTCCTTTACCAGCGCGGCGTGGCGGGAGTCGCCGGCAAGGTTGCGGGTTTCCTCCGGGTCATTGACTTCATCGTAGAGTTCCGCGCGGCCGTCGCTCCATTGGATGTAACGCCAGCC
>JACQWL010000470.1 GCA_016209255.1 Verrucomicrobiota bacterium | reverse complement strand
GGCGAGCTCTGGCCGAGGGTGAGGTAACCGAGGCCGCAATCGATCATCAGCTGGCAGATTTGCGAGAGTTGGGAGTGGAAATCAAAAAACTCCGCGGCCTCCTCGAAGGTGAGCTGCAGGACCTGGCCGATGGTTTTTCCCTTCCACGTGATGTCGGCGAGTTCCGGGCTGTAACGCGACCCGCGGCAATCGTCGCACGGCAGGTACGTGTCGGGCATGAACGCCATCTCGAGCTTGATTCGGCCGGCGCCGTCGCACGCCGGGCAGCGGCCGCCGGCGGTGTTGAAGGAAAAACGCGAGGCGGTGTAGCCGCGGATTTTCGATTCCGGGAGTGAGGCGAAAAACTGGCGGATTTGATCGAAGATGCCGAGATAGGTCGCGGGCGTGGACCGCGGCGTCTTGCCAATGGGTGATTGATCGACCTCGATGACCGAGCGGAAGACGTTCGCCGAGCGGAGCGCAACGAATGGATATGGCGATGGTCGGGCACTGGAAAGTGAAGAACCGTCGCCGACCGCGAAACCGGTGGCACGGACGAAGGCGCGGCCCATGAGTGTCGTCGCTCCCGTCTTGATCGCGCAGGCGACGGCGGGGTACAGCAGATCGCGGAAGAGGGTGGACTTACCGGCACCGCTCGGGCCGGCGACCATGATCAGACGGCCGAGCGGGAGGCGCAGATCGAAACCTTTCAGATTGCGAAAGCAGGCGGCGCTGAGCTCGAGCCATGCCGGATTCTTCGCCGGTGGGCGGTTGAAATTTGGGAGCTCCCGGTAGGATCCGCGAATCGGGTGCGCGATGCCCCGGGCGAGGAACAGCCCGGTCAGCGACTTGGCGCTGCGCTTGATTTCGGCCGGGGTGCCATTGGCGAGGACCTCGCCGCCATGGATGCCGGCGGCCGGACCGAGATCGATGATGCGGTCGGCACACTCCATCAGCCCCTCGTCGTGTTCGACCACGAGGAGCGTGTTGCCCTTGGCGCGCAGCGCCTGGAGCGTCTCGATGAGTCGATCGTTGTCGCGCGCGTGCAGGCCGATGCTCGGCTCGTCGAGCACATAGAGCACGCCGGAAAGATTCGACCCGAGCTGGGCGGCGAGCCGGATGCGTTGCGCCTCGCCGCCGGACAACGTCTCCGTCGGACGATCGAGCGAAAGATAACCCAGTCCAACATGGTCGAGAAACTTCAGCCGCTCCTCGATCTGCGGCCCAATGTCCTGCACGATGAGCCTGCCCCGGGCGTCGAGTTCGAGACGGCGGAGATACGCCAGCAGCTGCGCGGGGGTGTTGCGGAGGAGTTCGGGCAGGGAAAGAGCATCCAGGGTAGGCCGGGCGCTCCGCGCAAGGCCGGCCGCGTGCGGAATGCGCGGCCCACCGACAAAATGCAGCTTCACCGCGCGACCCACGCGATTGAGCCGGGCGCCGTGACATTCGGGGCAGGACTGCCCGGTGTCGGCCATGTCGTCCGCCGATTCGATGCCAAATTCGCGCAGCCGGATTGCGGGGTCGTTTTCGTCCTCGTCATCGGGCTCGAGCATCCAGGGAAAAACCCGGCCGTGGCCGCGGCACGTGGGGCACCAGCCGCGCGGCGAGTTGAACGAAAAATTCTTCGGATCGAGTTCCGGGAAAGATTCGCCCGTTTCGATGTCGGTGCGCGTCGTCGAAAACCAGGAGAGGATTTCGCCTCGCTCGCTGAGGAGAAAGCTGGACCCTTTACCCAGGCGCAACGCGGTGTCGAGCGCGGCGCTGGGCGAGTTTAAGGTGCGAGGTGTAAGGTTTAAGGTCTGAGCGCGTGTCCGGCTTACACCTTTCACCTTACCCCTTACACTCGTCGCCGACGCCAGGTCGGCGACGACCACCTCGATGTCGTGCTCCCGGTAGCGATCGAGTTTCTGAAACGCGTCCACCCGCGTCAGCCGGCCGTCGGCGCGCAGCAGCTCGTAGCCCTGCCGCGCGATCCAGGTGGCGATCGGCTGGTGGTGGCCCTTCCGGCCGCGGATGAGCGGGGCGCACAGGTGGAGATGTTTCGCCTTGCGTGCGGCCGGTGTGGCGAGGACGCGGGCGAGAAGTTTTTTCAGCGCGCCCGCCGAGAGCGGCGTGACGGGCCGGTCGGAGTCGGGATGGTGCTGCACGCCGAGCCGCGCGTAGAGCAGGCGGAGGTATTGCGCGACCTCGGTGATCGTGGCGACGGTGGACTTGCGCGACCCGCGGGTGACGCGCTGCTCGATCGCGACGGTCGGCGGGATGCCGGTGAGCCGATCGACCGCCGGCCGCGGGAGCTGCTCGACGAACTGGCGCGCATAGGGCGACATCGATTCCATGAAGCGGCGCTGGCCCTCGGCGAAGATGATGTCGAAGGCGAGGGTGGACTTGCCCGAGCCCGAGACGCCGGTGACGACATTGAGCTGCCGGTGGGGAATCGTGAGCGAGAGGTTCTTGAGATTGTTCTCGCGCGCGCCGATCAGGGTCAGCTCGCGCGCGACCGGGGCCCGGGCGTCATGATACGGCGCGGCCGCCTCCGCCGCCGCGAGCTCCTGCGTCGGGTAACCCAATAGGTTACCCGAGTCGAGGGCGGCGCGGAGAAAGGGCGAGGTGGCGGTGCCGGCGGTGGCGACGAATTCGGGCGGGCCCTCGGCGACGAGGCGGCCGCCGTCGGCGCCGGCGTCGGGGCCGATCTCGATGAGCCAGTCGGCGGACTTGAGGACGTCGAGGTTGTGTTCGATCACCAGGACGCTGTGGCCGCGATCGACCAGCGCCTGGAGCACCGCGAGGAGGCGCTTGACGTCGTGGCGGTGGAGCCCGGTGGTCGGCTCATCCAGCAGGAGGAGCGCGCCCGGGACCGGCGCGAGTGGAGAGCTGAGGGCTGAGAGCTGAGGGTTGAGAGCTGAGGGCGGAGCGTCGGAAGCCGTGAACGCGCCGAGGTAGCGCACGAGTTTGAGGCGCTGCGATTCGCCGCCGCTCAGAGTGTTGAGCGGCTGGCCGAGTGTGAGGTAGCCGAGACCGACGGATTCGAGGCTGGCGAGGCGCGTGCGAATCGCGGCGTGTTCCGAGAACAACACGAGCGCATCGCTGACGCTGGTGGCAAGGAGATCGGCGACGGAGCGGCCGTTCCACTGGATGACGAGCACTTCGGATTTGAAGCGGCGGGCCTCGCAAACCG
>JACQWL010000461.1 GCA_016209255.1 Verrucomicrobiota bacterium | reverse complement strand
TCGAGAGATCGGCACTGTCGCCGCGTGCCCGGTCGTCGACAATCCGGACTGTCTCCGGCCGAAGCAGGCCGGACGAACGGTCGACCTCTCCCACGACAAAAGGGTAGCGCGGGCGGTTTCCCACCGGGTTGTCCTTGGTGATGTTGCCCAGTCAAAAGATCCGGCCCGACGAGTGCGTGAGGAGTTGCGAGCACGAGGCCGGTGAGAAAAAGCTCCCGCCCCCGGCATAGGTCCAGGGCGCCGGGTTCGTCCACGAGCGCCCGCGATCGCTGGAATATGCCACCCAGCGCCGGCCCGGCAGCTCGGGCTTCTTGTCATTCGACCCGCGCAGCACCATCAGCAGGCGGCCATCGGCCAGCGTTGCGAGCGTCGGCTCATCCATTCCGCGGGTCGAGCGCTGCGGATCCGCTTTCACGACCTCGGACAGCTCCCATTCCAGGTGACGGCCGTCCGCCGCCCAGCGGCCATGCAACACGGCCGCGTCCGTATAGGTATAACCGCCGCCAGGATTGAAATAATGTCCGTCGGGTCCCGCCGGCGTGATGATGACCGGGAGCAGGATCGTGCCATCGTCGAGGATTAGCGGCACCGAGGCCGTGTCGCCGATCATGAAGCAAGTCCTTCCGGTCCACACGGCGGGCAGCGGATGTGTCGGCGAAAACTCCGCGCCTTGGTGGATGATCTGCTCGTCGAGATACCACGTCAGGCCGCCATCGACGGAGGCGCTGTAGAACACCACCCACTGTTTCATGCCTTCGAGCGGGTCGTCCGTCGGCAGCACACCTTCGATCCGAAAACGCAGGAACCGGCCTGTGTGCGGATCGACACAGGCGCCCCGCAACATCCGTCGCAATTTTCCCTGCGGACGCAGCTCCTCAGTGCGAACCTCCTCACCGGCGGTCCAGGTGCGCCCGTTGTCCGTCGAAAACCGGAAGAACGCGACATCCGTCGTGTCGGAACGCGACATCAGCTCATGCATCGAAATGAGTTCCAGACCGGTTGGCCGCGTGTAGTAGCTGTTCGCGAGGACGGCGGTGCCGGGCCTGGGCGACTTCAGAAACAGCTCGCGCCGGATATTTCCTTTCGGGGATTGAGCCGCTGTCGCTGCCGGCAGCGCGGGGATTGAACCGCAGGAAATCAAGGAGACGGCGAGCCCAAGCCAAAACCGGATGCGGCGAGGGGGCCGCGGATAATGAGTATTCATGAGTCTGTTTTTTCCCGCACCCTGCACGCGCCGCCGGACAGGAGCAACCTCCGGTCGTGTTGCCGTGAAGCCGGCCGGCGGAACCACCCCCGGCCGACGACTGGCCGGGTTCAGTCCGAGGGACGTTTCCCGCCCAGCCAATCGCTGCCCAGCCGGGCCATGCGAATCGACTCGTATGGCGCCTTTTCACCGCCCTCGAAAAAACAAAGGATATTGCCGTCTGGCAGCACAACGAGATCCGAATACGCTGACGCGCCCGCGAACACGACGCCGGCCTCTCTCCACGTCCGACAGTCGTCGCTGCTCACATAGGCTGCGAGGCGTTGACGCCCCGCCAGTCCCTCGATCGGTTGGAAGCGCTGGATCGCCGCACGGGTGTCGGTTGTGATCCCGGTGTAGACGAAAAGGGCCTTCCCCGGCCGGCCCGGCTCCGTCCATCGCACGAGTCCGGCCTGGCAGCGCGGGTCTGGGAGCTGCGGCTGCAACTTCACGGGAGTCCATGTCTCGCCGCCATCGCTGCTGAACGCCTCGGCTTTGGCTCCGCCGGTCCCCACCTGGTTGCGGATCGTCAGGTACACGCGGCCGTCGGTTAGCTCCTCGGCCATGCCCTCGCAGCCATGCCAGGTGGATTCGCCGGGGATCCACTTGCCGGAGAATCGCGATTCGGGCGTGTCGAGCTCCGGACTGAGCTGGGTGCTGGCGCCAATCTTCCATGTCTGGCCGTGGTCATCGCTGTAAACCATGTGTGAGCGCATGGCGAAGACGGTCGAGTGGCCGCCGTCGCGCGCCTCGAGCAGCATGTGATAAGACGGAAGGATAAGGCGCCCCTTTTTTGACCCTTGTCGCAATTGCAGGCCGTGTCCGGGACCGGTCCAGTAGCGCGTCCACTGAAACGGGCGCACGTCGCGCGTAATCTCGCGCGGACGCGCCCAAGTGGCGCCGGCATCGTCACTATAAGTCACGTACACCTGCTGGTTGTCCTTGGTAAAGCCACACCAGAGCCGGCCGGTTTCGGCATCGTACACGGGGCAGGGATTGCCGATCGAAATCCGCGCGGACATTGCGCCTTCCGTGTAAACCACCTGCGGACGGCTCCAGGTGCGGCCACCGTCGAGGCTGCGCAAGCAAAGCAGGTCGATGGCGGCAAAATCGTCCTGGGCGTCCTTGCGTCCCTCGAGCAGGAGCACGATGACGCCGTTGCGGACGACAACCGACGCCGGGATGCGATACGTGTGGTAGCTGCCTTCACCCGCCCGGAGCAGGACTTCAGCGGGCGGCGCCGGCCGCGCGAAAGCGCAAGAATCGAGCCCGCCGGCAAACAAGACCAGCAGGGCGGCCAATCGTCGGAGGGTGGGGATCAACTGCATGGACACGGTCTAGACGAAACGTCGGGCGATGGAAGTCTGGCCAAAATCGGCCTGAAGGCGGCCCTGCTTGAACGAAGTCAACGCACGTGGTTAGAAGGTGCGCGTGAGCGTCACGCGGATTTTTCGGAAATCGCCGCCGTACATCAGGAACTTCGCCACGGCAATGGTGGCATAGTTTGCATCGGTGAGGTTGTAGACGTTGACTTGGGCGTCCCAGTTGCCCCGGCGGCAGCCGACCAGACCGTCCCACGAGTTATACGCCGGCAACGTGCCCAAGCCGTCGCCCGCCATGTCGCGCTTCGCCGTGTGCTCGAAACCAAGGCCTGCATAGGTGCCCTTGATCGTCCCTTTGGTGAAGGTGTATTTGGCCCAGAGGCGATAGTTCGGGCCGATCGGCACGGCGCGCTGGGTCGGTCCGCGCTCGGTCGTCGAGGTGACGTCACCGTAGCCGCCGAGCAAGGCGATGTTTTCCGCCGGCGTCGCCACAAAATCGAGTTCGAAGCCCTTGGTCTTGGCTTTGCCGCTTTGTTCCAAGACTCCGATCAGCCCCCCGGTGACCCGGTCGGGCCGAACTTCCGTCGTGATGCGGGCATTGTTCAGTTCCTGTTGGAAGTACGAAAACGTAGTAATGAGTTTGCTGTTGAACAGCTCCAGCTTGACGCCGCCCTCGTTGGTACTGCCGATTTGGTTCTTCCACGGCGTGTTCTTGCCGTCCTGCGTGTTGAGGCCCGGGATGGCGGTGAAGGTCTCCGCGTAGTTGTAGAAAAGCGAAACATTTTCCACCGGTTTTCCCACCAGCCCAAAGCGCTGCGACCAGGCGCTAGTCACGCTGTTTGTCGGCACATTCGTGAGCGCGTTCAGCGCCGCATTCCTGCTCCGGTCGTAACGGGTCCCCACCACGGCGATGATCCGGTCGCGCAGGATGCCGATGTTGTCCTGCGCGCCAAAGGCGAACGCCGTGGAGTCCGCGGAATTCTTGTAACCGACGCGCTGGTTCGTGGCGACCGATTTTGGACTGGGATTATAGACGCGATTGTATAGCCGGATGGCCGGGTAATCCCAGAGAATGCTGCTGCCATACTCCTCGTGTTCAATCAGATTGAGATAGGTCAGCGCCTTGTGGGCGGTCGGACCCAGATCGAATCTTCCGGTGACGTCGTAATTGATGTTGGACTCCTTCACCCGGATTTTTCGCTCCTGAAAGGCCCGCCCAATCAGCATGTCCACCCAGCGCGGATCCGAGAAGGAGGTGTTTTGGGTCGTGCCGATCACATTCCCGCTGGCGTCGATGAACCGGTAAAGCGCTTCACCCCACGAATACACCCGCCAGAACGCCCAGACATCATTATAGCGCGCCTTGATCCGCATGTCCCACCGCGAAGCGCCGGCGTTGAATCCGTGCGTGGCATCGAAATCGAAGGTGTGCATTTCGTTTTCCCGCAAATCATCGAGTTCGGTGAGCGGCTTGTCCTTGGGCAGGAACGTGGAAATGCGATAGTCCTTGTCGGCAAACCAATGGAAGCTGTTGACGCTGTTCTCCGGGTGCTGGTAGGCGTACCGGAAAAGGAACGAAGTGTCCTTGGTCGGGCTGTAGGACACGCTGGGCGTCAGCTGGAACCGGTTGTTCACCAGCCCCTGCATGTTTTCCGCATCCTGGTAGCCGACGACGAGACGGTAGAGCAGCTTCTTTTCCGGGTCGACCGGTCCCGTCGTATCGAGGTCCGAGCGAAGATAACTAAAATCGCCGGCAGTCGCCCGGATGGTCGTCCTGCGCGCCGATTGCGGTGTCTTGGAAACCAGGTCGATGATGCCTCCCGTGGTGTGGCTGCCGTAAAGCGTGCCCGAGGGTCCCTTGATGAACTCAACCCGGTCGTAGGACGACATGTCGATCGCCGAACCGCCATGTTGATAAATGGGATCAAACAGACCATCACGATAGGTCGCCCCGCTGGTGTTCCAGCCGCGCAAGGTCATCTGGCCGCTGTTGGGCGCTCCGGCGGCCGTCACGCCCGAGACGTACTTCGCGGCGTCCATCAGTTCGTCCCCACCCAGGTCTTTCAAGAACTCGCGGTTGAGGACCGTGATCGACTGCGGAACGTCCTTCAGCGCGACGTTGATGCGGGTTGCGCCCACGGTGTTCGACACGCCGTAGCCGTGGTCGCTGGTCGACGAAACGTGGAACGGTGACATGCTCACCGGTTCGTTTGCGGCCGGGTTTGTGGTTGCCTGCTGGGCCGTCAGTGGCACTGACGCGACGAACGAGAACAGCACATAGGTCCATGCGCCGGGTTGGGGATCGG
>JACQWL010000460.1 GCA_016209255.1 Verrucomicrobiota bacterium | reverse complement strand
GCCGCAGTGTGGACGATGACACCCGGTTTCACCTCGCGCACGAGCGCGAGCACTCCGGCGCGATCGCGGATGTCGAGTTCGTGGTGCACGAAACCGGCCAGCTCGCGCGCGAGCCGCTGCTGGTTCCAACGGGTGTCGCCGGCAGGACCGAAAAAAACGGCGCGCTGGTTGTTGTCCACGCCATGGACCGTGTAGCCGAGTTCCCGCGCGAAATACGCGCAGACTTCGGAGCCGATCAGCCCGGAGGAACCGGTGACGAGGAGGATTTTGTTGGCGGGCATGAAACTAGAGGGCAGCCAGAAGCTCTTCGAGCGAGACACCCGCTTGACGCAGGATGGATTTCAACGTGCCCGGTGCAATGGCGCCGTGGGCGGGCACAGTGACACGCGCTTCGCCGCGCACGAGCCGGATGTGCGATCCCACCTGTCGCACGACGACGAAGCCGAGACGCTTCAACCCGCGAACCACCTCCCCGCCGGACAAATCCCGCGGCAATTTCACGACGCCGCGAGCACCGGATTGTCGGCGAAGCGAAGTTGGATCCTGCAGGCAAGCCGTGCGTCGCCCTCATCGAAGTGGCACGCGACCGCCTCCTTGATCGCGGCGATGAGCCGTTCCAAATCCGGCGCCTGGGTAGTAATGCCGCCCTGCCCCAACGGAGCGTTCCATGCCGCGACGAGCCAACCCGAAGCGGGGTCGGCCTCGACGTCAAAAAGGAGCGGCTCGGAAGCGTTCACATGGGCAACATGAGCGGCTGCATGCGGCAGGTCAAGTCGCCGACCCTTCACGCGCCTGATGGACCGACGTAGGATTGGGGCCGGCCGCGGCTTGTGCCCACTGGAGAATCCAAGCGGCGAATACTGCGTGTGCACAGCCGAGTCCGGCGATCGCCGGCGTGATTCGCCGCGTGGCGAGAGTGGCGGCGTAGAGCGCCGCGCAGGCGAGCAGCGTGAAGATCAGGTGACGCCGTTTCATTTTCGGGCGGGTCGGCCGGGATATTCAATCCACCAACCTTCAGGCAGGGTGTAAATATTGGCCGGTTCGCCGCGGCGAATCGGATCGCAGTGCTCCGCCCAACGGTAGTCGGGCGGGTCGTGGATTTTGTAGTGCGGGACCTGCGCCAGAACCGCGGTGAGGCCCAGCCCGCGGGCGGCAAAGGCGACGGCGCGCGGAATGGCGTCGCACTCCCAAATCAACAGCCACGCCAGCAGCACGCGCGGGACGTAAAAGTAGCGGTCGCCGCTGAGAAGATTGACCGCGTCCCAGGTATCGGGTCGCAGTCGAAGGACGCCGGCGGTGGTGAGGAGCGCGAACGCGGCGAGGATCTGCGCGCGTAACCCGCGCCGCGCGTGCGGACGCAGCGCCCAGATCGCGAGTGCCGCAAACCCGGCGACGCCCGTTGCGCCCAACACGGGCAGGGTCAGGGCGCCCGTCACCGTCGGACCGAGCAACGGCCACAGGACGAAGCGGCTGCCGAGGACGGCAAAGAACATTTCCGCGTGCAGCGGCTGCGCCTGATGTTCGAATCGCGGGCCGGTCTGGATGAGAAACCACGCCTGGATGCCGGCGCAGGTGGTTGCGACCAGCAGAGCGGCGAGCGTGTCGGGATCCCGGTCGCGCCACCAGCGCCAGGCGAACAGCGGCAGGAACACCGCGGCAAACGGACCGGTGAGCCCGACCACCGCAATGAGGGCGAGATCCACGCCGCGCTGGAGGTGGCTGGTCGGGCGCCCAATGAGCACCTGCTGCAGGAGGAAGAAGGCCGTGATCCACTGCAGGTTGGTGATGTTGAAAAAGACCTCGCCGGTGTGGGGGACGAAAGCGAACGCGAGCAGCAGCCAGGGCTTGCCGGGGAGCTGGAGCCGGGGTGACGCCAGGCGGACGAAGAGCGCCGCCGTCACGAGCAACGTGGCGCCGTTGTAGATTGCGGGCCACCACGCGGGGTCGGCCGTGTGACTGGCAAACCACGCGATCAGCCGGGGCAGCAGATGCAGGTATCCCATGTACGGCTCCACGAGCGCCCGCACACCCATCTGGTCGTCCTGCGTGAGAAAGATGGTGCCGTCTTCGGCGCTCAATTGCGGCGTGTGCAGCGCCCACGGTTTGCGCAGTACCAGCGCGGCGACGCCGACCGCGACCATCCCCCACGGCAGGCGCGGTGCGCTCCACGCCGTTCGGATCGCCGCCGCGACGCGCGTGCTTGGCGTCGGGAAAAAGTTCATCGAGGTTTCATCGCGATTACCTGGCCGTCGTCGTGCCGTCGCAGAGGTGGGCCGTGCGCTCCGCGCGCGGCCGGCCGGCGGACGCGCTTGAAACCGCGCGCGGAGCGCACGGTACACCAACTTTTTTCGCCGGCTGCAATGTTGGTCGAATTCGACTGCAAGGTTCCGGGTTGGGGCAACGCCTATTATTCTGTCAAGTCGTCCGCATGACCTTCGCGGAATTTCAGAGCAACCCAATAAGTTCCTCGGCACGGAAAAAAGGTGCAGCCGCCCCAGGGGGAACCGTGGAACCAAAACCTCCCCGTGACCGAGACCCTTTCCCCGCCATTGATTTCGGGTCCGACATTTTCGGACGGGTTCAGTCCGTCCGTTTCAGGCGGGCGTTGCACACTCTGATGCAGGTTTCCGACTTGAGTTGGTCGGTTGCTGGCGATGATGGAGACTGTGGTTGATGATTTCAATCGGATGGACTCGTCGTCGACAATTGATCGAGAATCGATCCACCTGCCCGCCCAACGGAATGAAGCTCTTCACCCCCCCTGCGCTTCTCGCCGCCGCCATGGGTTTCGAGAACTACGTCTTGCAGCCGCCCGTCCGCGCCGGCTTCGACGCGAAGTCGCCGGCGGTCGAGTTTGTGCGCGCCGGGCACCGGGCTGAACCCAGTCGCGTCTTCGGCCTGCAAGGCGTTCTCACGCCGGGCTGGAACGCGGTCTACGGTCTCGAAACGGTTCACGGGGTGGACGCCCTCCAAACGCCATGGTTGCGCGAGTTGTTCGACGTTTCGCACTACGCCTGGGCAGCGAGCTGGAAGTTGTATGTGATGCCGGAAAACGCCGGCCAGGCGCGATCGCTGCTCGACGCGCTGAACGTCCGTTACTACCTCGACGCCGCCGCCCATCGCAGCGTGGTCAGCAGCGCCTTGAAGCTCGCGCACGTGGCCGATCTCGATGTCTACGAGAGCAACACCGTCTGGCCGCGGGCGTTCTTCACCGACCGCGTCGACACTTACGCGGATCCGGCCGACCTGGTGAAAAAAATCCTGGCGAGCAATGGCCGGCCCTTCGCCGCCGTCGCGACCGGGCAACCGGCCGCGCAACCCGCGCTGGCGCGCCTCGCCGGCGGAGCGGCGTCACGCACCGTCGCACCGGCGACCAACTACCGGCTCACGGAAAACACGACCGCGTTTGCGGTGCGCGCCACCGGTCCCGGCGTGGTGGTGCTGGCTGAGGCTTGGTGGCCCGATAGCTTTCGAGTCGACGTCAATGGCCGCCGGGCTTCCATCGTGCGCGTGAACCATGCTTTCAAGGGCGTCCTCATCGAGGCCGCGGGCGACTATCGCATCACGTTTTCCTATTGGCCGAGACACTTCACCCGCTACGTCATGCTCTCCGCGATCGGCGCCGTGCTGGCCATCGGCTCGCTCCTCATCGCGCTGCGTCCGGCGCGCCCCGTATGAGCGCACCGGATCGTCCCCCGAGTGCTTGAACTTCAAAACTCATTGTCAACCGACCATATTTTCGGGAGATGCATCGTAATAAATCTCAAACGCCAAACGCCAAATACCAAAAAAACTCCAATCCAACAGAATACTCAGAATGGCGCACGGGGCCTTTGGGGTTTGAGCGTTGGAGTTTTTTTTGGCGTTTGAACCTTGGCGTTTGGAATTTTGAGGCGGGACGCTCCAGTTCGCCTTCACAAACAAGAACCCACCGGGTCTGAGGCGGTCACTTACTGAGATGAATCCCCGCCGCCTCTGGTTCGCGCTGCTCGCCGGTGCACTCGTAGGGGGGACGACCTTTGGCCTGCGCCGCCTCGCACCGGCACCGCCGTTCGGAGCGGTCACGCTGGCGGGATCCTTCACTCCGGGCGGCGAATATCCGGGTGAAGCGCTTTCGCTCCTTCCGGCACCGCGCACCTGGGCCTCGTGGGCCGGCTCGGATGCCAACGTGGGCACGCTGCGCCTCGGGCCTTTTCCCGCCTCGGCGCGGCTGCGACTCGCGATCAGCGGCTATCCGAACCACCCGGGCGGTAATGCGCTGTTCCTCGAGATGGCCGGATTGAACCTGCGACTGCCCTTGCCCGCAGGCGACGCCCACGAACGCTGGGGGGTCGAGGAATTCGCGATCCCAGCCGGCTGGCAGGGCCGGCTCGTGACGCTCGTGGCCGTCGATGCGTCGCGGGAGCTCGGCGGCTGGCTCGGCGTGTCCGAGCCGCTTCCTCCCGCCGGCGGCTGGAGGATCGAGCACGGAGTGGTGGCCACCCTGACGGCGTGGATCTGCAACGGACTGCTGCTCGGTCTGTGCTTCGCCGCGGCCGCCCGGTGGCTCGCGCACCGCGAGCTGCTCGCGCCACCGTGGATTCCGCTCGCCGCCGGCGGCGTGGTCGCTCTCTGTGGCTACGCGGCCTTCTGGGCTTTCTTCCTGCATCCGCTCGCCGGGCGGCTGTTTTCGGTGGCCGTGCTGGGCGCGGCGGGCGTGATCTGGGTGCGCACGACGCCGGCGCCGTCCCGCGTCTCCGAGGAAGTGTGCGGCCTGGCCCGGCTGCTGGTGTGCGCCGGACTTTTCCACCTCGCCGTGTTGCACCTCTTTTCCGTGCCGCGGGACTTCTACGATCTGGCGGGCAATCGCTACATCACCGGACTGCCCGGCGACAACCGGCTGCCGCACGACTTCGCGATGCGGCTCTATCACGGGGAAAGTCCGAAAAACCTGAGCGACGACTGGCTCTCCAGCGATCGCCCGCCGCTGCAGTCGGGCTGGCAGCTTCTCACCTGGCCGGTCACGTCGTTCCTCGGTTTCGGCGCAATCACCGCCAGCGGAACGTCGGCCGTGTGGCTGCAATTGCTCTGGGTCGCCGCCGCCTACGGGCTGCTGCGCACGCTCGGGCTCAACCCATCCCGCGCGCTTGCCTGGGGCGCGGTGCTGACGCTGGGCGGATTTTTTCTCCACAACACCGTCTACACGTGGCCGAAGCTGTCCGCGGCCGCGTTTGCTTGCGGCGCCTTCGCGCTCTGGTTCCTCCGCCCTGACGTGGCGGCGTCGCCGGTCGACTCCCCCGGGCAACCGCCGGCACCCGCCCGACCTTGGGGGCGTTTCGCGGTCGGCGGGGTGTTGGCGGCGCTGGCGTGGCTCTCGCACGGTGGCGTGGCGTTTTCCTTCCTGGCCCTCGCGCCGTGGGCCGCTTGGCGCGCCGCGCGCGGCGAGTTCCGCGCCTGGCTTTGCGCGGCGGGCGCGTTCCTGCTGCTGGCGCTGCCGTGGCTCGCCTACCAGCAGTGCTACGAACCTCCGGCCAACCGCCTCGTCAAATGGCATCTCGGCGGCCAGGAGGCACGGGACACGCGCGGCACTTGGGAGACCATTCGCGACGGCTACCGCGCCCTGAGCTGGCACCAAATCGCAGAGCGCAAGGTCGCCAATTTCAAGCTCCAGCTCGCGGGCACCTGGCCGTTGCTCGGCGATTTCTCCGTGAAAGACGCCTGGATACGCCGGCAGGACGAGTTCTACTTCACCGCCCGCGCACTGGGCTGGTGGGTCGGCGGCGCGGGCTTGCTGGCCGTCGCGCTCATCCGCCCCCGCTCCCGCGCCGGATTGGCCGGCACGCGCCGCAGCCACGTTGCCCTGCTCGGTTGGACACTCGCCACCATCGCGATCTGGTGCCTGCTGATGTTTGACGGGAGGCACGCGGTGATCCACCAGGGTTCGTACGCGGTGATGCTCGTCTTGTTCGTCCTGCTCTCCGCATGGAGCGAGGCCGCCGGTCGCGGCTGGATCGTCGTGTTTGCCGTGCTCCAGGCCGCGACGCTGGCGGCGACTTTCCTGGTCCCCAACGAAGTGATTTTCGGCCCGCCTTCCGGCTGGCCCCTGGTCGCGATCGCGGCGACCGCGCTCGCAGGGTTTGTCGTCGCGGGGTTTCCCCGTGCGCCACGATCCGCCGGCCCTTAGCCGTAACGATTCAGTTGGCACGAGGTGGAACGCGATCCGCCGGAGGCGGACAAGCCCCTGTGCGTCCTCCGGCGCATCCGGGCGCGTTTTTCCCTCGGACGCGGCTTCAACGGCGCCCGGAGGTCGCCGTCCACCTTTC
>JACQWL010000052.1 GCA_016209255.1 Verrucomicrobiota bacterium | reverse complement strand
CTCTGCGCGATCTGACCGCGAAAAATAAGTCCCTTGGCGCGCAGCTCGACCAAGTCAATGCGGCCGCCTTGTCCGCCGCAGCTTCAGCGAAGGCGGGTGCGTTCAACACCGGCGAGGCCCAGGCCCGCGCCGCCTCGCTCGCGGCCGAGCTCGCCACCGCCCGTAAGGAAATCGAAACCGCGAAGGCCGCCGCCGCGGAGCTCTCCGCCCTCGCCGCGGCGAGGACGGAAGCGGTCGCGAAAGCGGAAGCGCTCGCGAAAGAGCTGTCCGGCACGCGCACTGAACTCGCCGCGGCACGCGGCCAGATCGAGCAGCTGTCGTCCCGCCTGGCCACAACCGAGACCGCGGCCAAGGATCTCTCCGCCCGCGCACAATCCTCCGCCCAGGCCGCGGATCAGATCGCGAAATTGCAGTCCCAACTCGCGGCACTCGGTCGCGATCTCCGGGCCGCCACCGCCGCGCGGGAAGAGGCGGAGAAGGAAAACCGCACTGCCAACGCCGTGGCCACCGACCGGTCGGCCAAGGCTTCGGCGTCGGCCGCGGCCCTGGCCCAGTCGGAAGCCCGCACCGCGCAGGCCGAAAAGGACGCGGCCTCCGCCCGCGAACAAAGCGTCGCGCTGCGGACGCAAGTGCAGTCCATCGAGGCGGAACGCACGGCGTTCGCCGCGGAAAGGAAACGCTTCGCCACTGCGGCCGCCGCGGAGAAGTCGCGGCTCGATGCCAGCCTGGCCGCGGCCACCCGCGAGCTGGAGGCGCGGGTCCGCCAGCTCGAAGCCGACAAGTCCGCCCTCGCCACGCGCGCCGCGGAGACCGCGGCCACGAAAGACGAGTCCTCGCGCGCCGCCGCCGCCGAGGCCGAGGGGAAACTCGCCGTCGCCCTGCGGTCTTACGGTTTGCTCACCCAGGAACGCGACGAGCTCGCCGCGCGCGTCAACGATCTGTCCGCGAAGGTCGCCGCGGCGCAGGCCAGCCCCGCCGCGCCGCCGCCCACGGCCGCCGAACTCGACGCCCTGCGGGCCCGCGCCAGCGCCGCCGAAAGAAACGCCGAGCTGGCCCGGGCCGAGCTGGCGCGCGTCAACCAGTTGCTCGCCACCACGCGCTTGGCCCAGGCGGAACCGGCCCGCCCGGCCGCGGCCGCGCGCGAGCTTTCGCGGCCCACCGCCCCGGGCGCCTCCGCTGCCGTCCGCACCGCCCCACCCGCGGCGTCCTCCGCCGCGCCCGCCCGCACTCACATCATCGCGGCCGGCGAGACGCTCGCCGGCATTTCCCGCCTGTATTACGGCACGCCGAACCGCTGGTCCGACCTGCTGGCCGCCAATCGCGACTGGCTGCGCGACGAACGCAGCCTCACGGCGGGGCGAGTATTGCGAATTCCGTGATCCGTATTATCCGTAGGCTCCAAGCATTGCCCAGAAAACGCCCCATCGCTTAATTGACCCTCCATGCGCTCCCGCCGGATACCGCACGCCTTTGTTCTCTCCACTTTGCTGGCGCTCAGTGGTTGTGGCTACGTGCACATCGGCCGCCTGCCCAGGCCCGTCACGACTGTCATCGGCGACGACAAGCTGATGAAGGACAACTCCGATCTGCGGTTGGAGAAAAAGATCCTGCAGCAGGAGCTTGCCCTCACCCGCGCCCAGGGCGACGCCCTCCGCATGGCGATCGAGAATCGCGCCGCCGACGGCGACACCTCCACCCGGCTCGTCGAGCGACTCAACGAGACCAGTCGCGAACTCGCCGCGTTGCGCGCCAGTTATGTGAAGCTCCAGGACGAAAGGAACCAGGCCGTCGCCTCCGCCGCTGAGGCCCGCGCGCTCAAGGACCGCCTGGGCGCCACCGAGGAGAAGCTCGCCGCTTCGCTGCTCACGTACACTCAACTGCAGGAGGAAATCACCCGGCTCCGCAGCGATGTGGATCGGACCCGGGCCGAGAATGTCGCGCTCGGCGAGCAGGTGAAGACCGTCACCGCCCAGAGCGAGCAGGCGCAGGCGGCGCTGGCCCAGCTCAACACCGAATTGCTCGCCCAGAAGGACGCGCGCTTCCGCGCCGAGCAGGATGCCGAGACGCTCCGCACCGAGCTCAAGTCCGTCGCGCCCAACGCCTCCGCGCTGGCGCAGCAACGCACCGGCGCCGCCGCCGAGGCCCGCAGCCTCATCTCCGAGCACGCCGCCGAAACGGCCGCGCTCAAGCAGCAGCTCGACACGCTGCGCGCCAAGGTCGAGGCCCTCGCGGCGGAGCGTGCCGAACTGAAGCAACAGCTCGCCGGCACCGAATCGGCGCCGCGCGGACCGTCCCCCGAGCTCGCCAATGTCGAGGCCAAGCTTGCCAACGCCCTCCGCAGTGCCTCGCTGCTACGCGACGAAAACGAACAACTCAAGGCCGTGAGCGTGCAGCTCGCCGCGGCCAAGTCCGATCTCGAGGGCAAGTTCACGCAGCTCAGGGGCGCGGCGCCCGCGGCGGCGCAAGTGCAGACGCTCCGCGACCAACTGCGCGACGCCCAGAACCAGGCCTCCGCCTTGAGCGAAGAAAACGCGCGTTTGAAAAGCCGGCTCGCCGGCGCGCCCACGTCGACCCCACCCACCACGGCCCGCGCACCCAGCGGCGTCAGTGCCACTCTCATTACGACCGTGCCCGGCAGCCAGCGCACGGCAATGGCCCGCAGCAGCGCGCCCGAGCCGGGGCGTTTTCACGTCGTTACCGGCGGTGACACGCTGTCGAAGATTTCCACGCAATACTACGGAACTCCCGGCCGGTGGGGCGACATCCTCGCCGCCAACCGCGACGTCCTTGGCGAGAGCAATAATCTCGTCGTCGGCCGCACGCTGCGCATCCCGTAGCCCGCCTTCTTCGCCGGATCCGGATACATCCCCTTCGGACGGCGGCCGACCGCGGTCACCGCCACCGGCGACGCAGCGATGACCCCCGGCGTATTCGAGCCTCGCGCAAAGGAATCGCCCGTCGGTACGTCGATGCGCCCGACCCTTGGCGCTCGATCTACGAGGCCAATACGGCACTGCTCGGCGACGGCCGCCCGCTCAAGCCGGGAATGGGGCTGGCGATGTCTGAGCCTTGGCCGTAACGATGCAAAAGAGTGTAGGGCCGCCGCCCCTCGGCAGGCTCAGGGCCGTGAGCCTGTCGAACCGGCTCGCGGCGTGCCGCCTTTCGACTAAAACATGCGGCGTGGCGGCAAGCGCCAGCCCTACACCAATTGGTTTCCGTCTATTCATTCGTGGAAAGTGGTTCGATGGCATGGATGCGAAAAGCGTCTTGCCCGGGCACGTCATGATGCGGGCGCCGTGGTCCCCGTGGGATTCTCCCGG
>JACQWL010000468.1 GCA_016209255.1 Verrucomicrobiota bacterium | reverse complement strand
GTTCGATTCGGATCCCGCACTTGGGATAACTCCGCCGGAATTCGCGCAACACCGTGGGCAGAATGTGCTGGCACGCGGTCGTGCTCGCGCCGACGCGCAGCCGACCCTGGCCCCACTTGGTCAAGGCCTCGAGTCCGGCGCGCGCGGCCCCCATTTCGCGCAGGATTTTTTCGGTGTGCCGCAGGAACTGTTCGCCGGCCTGCGTCAGCAGCACGCGCCGGCCCACCCGGTCGAGCAGCCGGCAGCCGACATCATCCTCCAGCCCCTTGATCGCGTGGCTGACCGCGGACTGCGTGAGGAACAAGTCCTTCGCCGCCAAGGTGAAGCTCCCGCGCCGCGCGAGCGTGGCAAAGGCGTGGAGCTGACGGCTGTCGAGCGTAGGCTTCATGGATGAGCGGACTTCATTTCGGCGATGAAAACTTTGCAGAGCAGCAATTGCGCCAACATCGGTCGCTGGCGCGAACGCTGCTCCCTGCGCGGCGTTCGCACGTGAAACTCTCTCAACTCAAGCACGCCGGCCACTGGCCCACCCTGCTGACGTCGTTTCTCTATTTTGACGTCAGCTTCATGGTGTGGACCATCCTCGGCGCACTGGGCGCGCAGATTGGCGCGACGCTTGGGCTGTCCCCGCAACAGAAAGGGCTCATGGTGGCGGTACCCTATCTCGCCGGAGCTATGATGCGCATCGGGCTCGGCCTGCTGGTCGACCGGATCGGAGCCAAAAACACGGGCCTCGCGGCCCAGCTCGTCGTCATGGCCGGGATGGCGGTCGCGTGGCTCGCGGGACTGGATTCGTTTTCGCACACCCTCGCGCTCGGGCTCGTGCTCGGCGTCGCGGGCGCGAGTTTCGCGGTCGCGCTGCCGCAGGCCGGCCGGTGGTATCCGCCGCACATGCAGGGCCTCGTGTTGGGTCTTGCCGGCGCCGGCAACGTCGGCGTCGTCATCGACGCCCTGCTCGCCCCGCGCCTCGCCGCGGCGTATGGCTGGCCGAGCGTTTTCGGGTTGGCGCTGATCCCGCTCGTGCTCGTGTTCGTCGCGTATGCGGTTTTTTCGAAGGACGCGCCGGTGCCGGCGACGCGAAAGCGGCTGGCGGATTACGGCGCGCTGCTGGCCCAACGCGATGCGCATTGGTTTTGCTTTTTTTATACCACCAGCTTCGGCGGATTCTCGGGCCTCGCCGCCTCCCTGGTGATCTACTTCACCTCCGACTTCGGGCTCACGCCGGTGAAGGCGGGCGAGATGGCGGCGCTGTGCACGCTCGTCGGCGCGCTGGGCCGGCCGCTCGGCGGCGCCATTGCCGATCGACTCGGGGGGATTCGCGCGCTCTCGTTTTTCTACCTGACCGCGGCCCTGGCGCTTGCGGGCGCGGCCTTCGCCAGTTCGCTCTGGATTTGTGCCGCCGCGTTTTTCGTCGCATCGGGCGCGTTCGGCATGGCCAACGGCTCCGTTTTCCAGCTGCTGCCCCAGCGGTTCGCGAAAGACATCGGCGTGATGACGGGTCTCGTCGGCGCCGGCGGCGGCCTCGGCGGATTCCTGCTCGCCAGCTCGCTCGGTTACTCGAAGGGGCTGACCGGCGGGTACCAGGCGGGGCTGCTCGCGTTCGCGGCGCTCGCCGCATTCGCGCTGGCGGGCCTGGCCGTGGTGAAAAGACGCTGGCGCACCACGTGGGGCGCCGTGGCCGCGGCGCGCATCTGAGGTTTTCGCGGTGCGAAAACCCAACTTTGGGAATTTATCGGCGCGGCCCGGTGGTCCCGCCAAGTGATCCTCGATCTTTGCGCCCGTGTTCGCCATAAGTCCGACAAATTCCTCCCGCATGAAGCTCCACTACTCCGGCCACGCCCTGCCCCGGAGCGACGGCGCGGAGTGCGACGATGCGTGGGCCGTGGGCGAACGACGCGACACCGTCGTCGCCGCGCTCGCCGACGGCGTGGGGGCGAGCCGCGAGGGTGGCGCCGCCGCCCGGCACGCCGTGGAAATGCTCGCCGACTATTGCCTCGCCCGCCCTCGCGCGTGGAGCCCGCGCCGCGCGCTCGCGGAATTCACCGCGCAAGTCAACCGCCACCTCCACTCCGAGGCGCTCCAGCGCCACGGCACGCCCGAGCTCGCCTGCACGCTCGCCGCCGTGCTCCTCGACGGCGGGCGTCTCTACGGCTGCAATGTCGGCGACTCGTCCGTGTTTCTCGCGCGCGGCGCGCGCCTCCAGCGTCTCTCCACCGCCCACACGCTCGCGCAGCCGGGCTTTGACCACGTGCTCACGCGCGCCCTCGGCCTCGCGCCCGACGTCGAGCCGCACTTTTTTGAAACGGAACTCGCCGACGGCGACCTCGTGTTGCTCTGCTCCGACGGCGTGACCACCGCGCTCAACGAAGAGCGCCTCGCCGCGCTGCTCGCGCAACGTCCCACCGCACGCAGCCTCGTCGCCGCCGCGCGCGCCGCCACCGCGGAAAAGCCCGAGCTGCGCGACGACGCCAGCGCCATCGTGCTCGACGTCGTCAAGCGCGGTTCCGCGACCGACCCCGCGAGCACGCGACTCGAGATTCTCCCCGCGCTCCGCGCCGGCCAGCTTGTCGCCGGCCATCGCCTCGTGCGCCCGCTCGCGACTGGCAACGACCGCGTGTGGCTCGCCGACGACGCGGCCGCCTCGCGTGTCGTCCTCAAGTTTCCTCCGCTCGAGGCCGCCGACTCCGAGCTGCTGCGCGACGCGTTTGTGCGCGAAGCGTGGAACGCCACGCGCCTCATCTCGCCCGATCTCGTGCGCGCCTGGACGCCCGGCGGCGCCGAGCTGCACTGCTACGCGATGGAGTTCCTCGAGGCGCCGACCCTCCGCGCCGTGCTGCGTTATGGCCGGCTCGGCGTCGAGGAGGCGCGCGAGCTCGCCCGGTTTTTCATGCGCGTCGGCCAGTTTCTCGTCCGTCACGATCTTGGACACGGCGACCTCAAGCCCGACAACGTCCTCGTCCTGCGCGGCGCGGCGGGCACCGGGTTTCGGCTGCTCGACCTCGGCAGCGCAGCCGAGCTGTTTTCGGTCACTTCGCGCGCGGGCACGGCAAGTTACCTCGCGCCCGAGCGCTTCCGGGGCAACGCCCTGTCGGAGCGCACGGAGATTTTCGCCATCGGCGTCACGCTTTACGAAGCGCTGACCGGCGCCTATCCCTACGGCGAGATCGAGCGGTTTCAGACCCCGCGTTTCGACGCCGTGCCGCGCCGCGTCACGCGGCTCAATGCCGCTGTCCCCGCGTGGTTCGAGGCCGTCATCGCGCGCGCCATCGATGCCGACCCGGAGCGCCGCTATCAGAATTTCTCCGAAATGGCCTTCGACCTCGCCAATCCCGCCCGGGTCGCGCCCCACCACCGCAAGGACGCGCCCCTGCTCGAGCGCAATCCGCTGTTGTTTTATAAGATCGCCTGCGCGGCCCTGCTCGCGCTGAGTCTCTGGCTTATCGCCCGCCTGCTCGCTCGGTAGAATGAGCGGTTTTCATCGTTCCACCCTAAACAATTCACGCCCGTAATCTCCGGCTGCGGCACCGTGGCACCCCGCTTGCTAAGCCGGAGGCGTGGCAAGCGAGCCTGTCATCACCTCTTCCGTCCCGCAGCCCTTCACCGCTGCGCAGAAGGAATATCTCGCCGGCTTCATGGCCGGCGTGGGTGCGAGCGGCTGGCAGCCGTTCATCGGCCACACGGCCGCGGGCCAGATCACGGCCACACCGGACGGTGCGGCGACGCCCAACCTCGCCGCGCCGGCGGCGGAAACATTCTTCAACACGCCGCTTTCGGATCTTGGCAAGGAGGAGCGCTGGAAACACGACGAAAATCCGCTCGACGCCTGGGACCGGTTGCTGAAGCACGCCGACGAGAACAAGATCCCCGACCCGGAGCATACCTATCGTTTCAAATTCTTCGGCCTGTTCCATGCCGCGCCGGCCCAGGATGGTTTCATGCTCCGCCTGCGCATTCCCGCGTGCGAACTCACGGCCGCGCAACTCCACGGCCTGGCCGATCTCGCGAGCGACCTCGGCGGCGGCTACGCGCATATCACGACGCGCGGCAATCTCCAGATTCGCGAGTTTAAGCCACGCGATATCATCAACGTGCTCACGCGCGTGCAGGAACTCGGCCTCACCTCGCGCGGCGCCGGCGCGGACAACATCCGCAACATCACCTCGTCTCCGGACAGTGGATTCGCCCCCGACGAAGTCCTCGACGTGCGCCCGTACGCAAAGGCGCTGCATCACTACATCCTCAACCACCGCGATCTCTACGGACTCCCGCGCAAGTTCAACGTCGCGTTCGACAACGGCGGCAGCCTCTCCGTCGCCGCCGACACGAACGACATCGGGTTCATCGCGGTGCGGGTGAGCCAAGCCTCACTCGCAAAATTCCAGGCTCCAGGCTCCAAACCCGAAGGTGGCAATTCCCCTGCGCTTGAATCCGGCGCCTGCTTCCGCGTCCAGCTCGGCGGCATCACCGGCCACAAGGATTTCGCCCGCGACACCGGCCTGCTCATCACGCCCGCCGAAGCCGTGGCCGCGGCCGTGGCGATGATTCGCGTTTTCAATGAAAACGGCTGTCGCACGGATCGAAAAAAGGCGCGGCTCAAATACCTGCTCGAAAAATGGGGCGTGGAAAAATTTCTGGCCGAAACGGAAAAGAAACTCGCGTTTCCGCTCACCCGCCTGCCGCTCGAGGCGTGCGAGCCACGCCGCCCCGTGGAGAAGCATGCATGGCTGGGCGCACGGCGGCAGGCGCAACGCGGGCTGAATTCGCTCGGCGTCGGCGTTCCCGTCGGCCGGATGTCGGCCCGGCAGATGCACGCGCTCGCCGACCTGGCGGCGAACTATGGCACGGGCGAGCTGCGGCTCACGGTGTGGCAGAATCTTCTCATCCCGCACGTGACGGACGCCTTCCTCCCCACGCTCATGCGCAGCGTGCAACGGCTGGGCTTTTTCACCGCGGCATCGTTCGCCGCCGGCGGCATCATCGCGTGTACCGGCAATCGCGGCTGCAAATACGCCGCCGCCGATACCAAAGCGCACGCCCTCGCGCTGTTGAAACACCTCGAAGGCCGCCGGGTGACGATCGGCGCGCCCGTCAATCTGCACTTCACCGGCTGCCCGCACTCGTGCGCCCAGCACTACTGCGGCGACGTCGGCTTCGTGGGCGCGAAGCTCGCTGACGGCACGGAAGGCTACCACGTCGTCCTCGGCGGCGGCATGGATCACGAGCAGGGCATCGCGCGCGAGCTCTTCAAGGGCGTGCGCGCCAGCGAGGTCAACACGCTCGTCGAGAGGGTTCTGGTGACCTACGAGGCGAAAAAGAACCGCGGCGAAACCTTCGTGCAATGGACCCGCCGCCACTCGGTGAAGGAGCTGCAGGAGATGCTCTCCACCTGAACCTTTCTCTTTCCTCTTTCTCTTTATCTTTCTCCAGCGCCTCAAACCCAAACGGGAAAGAGAAAGATAAAGATAAAGAGGAAAGAAAGTTTTCGATGTCCGCCATCCCGCTCATCCCCGACACCGCTCCGTTCAGCGCCGAGCAACGCGCATGGCTCAACGGCTTTTTCGCCGGGCTGTTCTCCCGCCAGCCCATGGGCAGCGAGCCCTGGTCGCCTCCGGCGCCGCCGGAGGCGGGCAAGCTTGCGCGCGCTTCCGCCGCCACCGCCCTCGCTCCGCTGACCATCCTCTTCGGTTCCCAGACCGGCACCGCGGAGGCCCTCGCGAAACGCGCCGCGAAGGAAGCCGGTCAACGCGGCTTTGCCGCCACCATCGTCGATATGGCGCAAACCGACGCCGCGCGGCTCGCCACCGAAAAAAATCTGCTCGTCATCACGAGCACCTACGGCGATGGCGAGCCTCCCGACAACGCCAGATCCCTCCACGCCACCTTCGCGTCCGCTGTCCAACTCTCAACTCCCAGCCCCCAACTCTCAACCGTCCGGTATTCCGTCTGCGCGCTGGGCGACACGAATTACACGCAGTTCTGCAAATGCGGCCAGGATTTCGACACGTTCCTCGAAAAACTCGGCGCGACGCGCACGTCGCCCCGCGTCGACTGTGACCTCGATTACGAGGAGAAATTCTCCGCCTGGCTGAACGGCGCGCTCAAGGCACTTGGTTCCGAAACTGCAGGAGCGGCTTCACGCCACGACCCGGAGCCCGAGTCGCGGGATAAACCCGCTCCTACTGAGACCGCCGCCTCTGCCTATTCGAAGAAAAACCCCTTCCCCGCGCTCCTCCTTGCCTCGCACAATCTCAACGCCGCGGGCTCGGCCAAACAAGTTCACCACGTCGAGTTCGATCTCGCCGGTTCGGGTCTCGCTTACGAGGCCGGCGACGCGCTCGGTGTCATTCCGCACAACTGCCCGGAGCTCGTCGCCGACATTCTCGCGGCGCTCGGATGCGACGGCGAGGAAGCCGTCCCCGCGCCCGACGGCACGGCGACTTCCCTCCGCCGCGCGCTCACCGAGCTCTACGATCTCGGCAGGCCGTCATCTGAACTGCTCGCGATCACCGCGCCCGCGGCGGTGGGGCGGGTCTCAGACCCGCCCTACTCAACCCAACCCCACCACGTCATCGACCTCCTCCTCGCCCAGGCCGACGTGAAGCCCGCACCCGTCGAATTCGTCCGCGGGCTTAAGAAACTCCAGCCGCGCCTCTACTCAATCTCCTCGTCGCCACGCGCCCATCCCGGGCAGGTCCACCTCACGGTCGGTGCCCTGCGCTACGATCTGCACGGTCGCACCCGCAAAGGCGTCTGCTCGACCTTCCTCGCCGATCGCGCCGTGTCCGGCGAATCCCAGATCGGCGTGTTTGTTCACGCGAACCAGGCCTTCCGCCCGCCCGCGGACGGCGACACGCCGATGATCATGGTCGGACCCGGCACGGGCATTGCACCGTTCCGGGCGTTCCTGCACGAGCGCCGTGCCCTCGGCGCTCGCGGGAAAAACTGGCTCTTCTTCGGGGACCAGCGGGCGGCCACGGATTTTCTGTATCGCGACGAGCTTGCCGCGCTCATGCACCCAGGCGTGCTCACGCGCCTCGACACGGCCTTCTCCCGCGATCAGCCGGAAAAAGTCTACGTGCAGCACCGCATGCTCGAGCACGCCACCGAGCTTTACACCTGGCTTGAAGCCGGCGCGCATTTCTACGTCTGCGGCGACGCCAGCCGGATGGCCAGGGACGTCGACGCCGCGTTGCACACGGTGGTGGAGCGCGCCGGCGGCAAAACCACGGCGCAGGCCGCCGCCTACGTGCAGGCGCTCAAGACCGCCAGGCGCTACGCGCGCGACGTGTATTGAGCCATGAAAGCATCGCGCAACGTCCACCACAGGCGCCAAGGTCGTGCTTTGGCGGGGCGTCCATTGCGCCCGCGGCATGAGGCCCGAATTCATCGTCTCCGCTGATGGTCGCCACTCGCGAAAACTTTCCGCTGCTTGCCGAGTTGCTTGCCGAGCAGCAACGCCTCGATACGCCCGTCGCCCGCTTTTCAAGTGCGCACGACCTCGGCTTGGTCTCCCGGCGCTCAGCTATCGACTCCCAACTCATCCCCCTCACGGCGCCGCGCCCGAGTGAGCAATACGCCTTCGAAGTCGATCTCGATTCGTGCACCGGCTGCAAATCGTGCGTCGCCGCGTGCCACGCGCTCAACGGCCTCGACGATACGGAAACCTGGCGCGACGTCGGCCTCCTCGTCAGCAACGATCGGCGTCATCCGTTCACGCAAACCGTCACCACGGCGTGCCACCACTGCGCCGATCCCGCCTGCCTCAACGGCTGCCCCGTCCTCGCCTATGAAAAAGACCCTGTCACCGGCATCGTCCGCCACCTCGATGACCAGTGCATCGGCTGCCAGTACTGCATCCTGAAGTGCCCCTACGACGCGCCGAAATACAACGCCCGGCTCGGCATCGTCCGCAAATGCGACCTGTGCCACAGCCGCCTCGCCGGGGGCGACGCGCCCGCCTGCGCGCAAGCGTGTCCGACGCACGCCATCCGGATCGTGACGGTGACGGTGGGAGGGGCTTTACGCCCCGACAGACCCGTTGAGTCGGGGCGCAATGCCCCTCCCACCACCTTTCTCCCCGGCGCGCCCGATCCCGGCTACACGCAACCGACCACATGCTATGTTACGCACCGCACGCTGCCGGACAATCAGGTCGCGGCCGACGCCGCCACCCTGCGCCCGCAACCGCCCCACTGGCCGCTGGCGATCATGCTCACGCTGCTGCCCGTCGCCGTCGGCCTCGCCTGCGCCGCCTCCGCCCTCCTCCTCCTCCGCCGCCTCCCGCCTAGTGTCACGTATTACGTGACACTTTCTCTTCCATCGCCTCGAATGGGGAACGAAAGTGTCACTTATTACGTGACACTGGCTTCCTGGGTTGCGGGGGCGCTCGGGCTGGGTGCGAGCGTGTTTCATCTTGGCCAGCCGTTGCGCGCGTGGCGGATTTTTCTCGGCTGGCGGAAGAGCTGGCTGAGCCGTGAGGCGCTCGTGTTCGGCGCCTGGTTCGGCATCGCCACCGCGACGCTGGTTCTCCCTGCGCTCGCGCCCCTCAGCGCCGCGGTCGGAGTCGCGGGGCTCGCCTGCTCGGCGATGATCTACATCGATACGCGCCGCCACTTCTGGCGTGCCGCGCAGACTGGGCCGCGCTTCTTCGGCACGGCGATCGTTTCCGCGCTCGCGATCACGGCCGCGCCGATCGCCGCCTTCGTTCTCCTTGCGAAGCTGGCCTGGGAATCGCGCACCGCCTTCGACGGCAGTGTCACGGCGCGCCTGCAACGCGGCCCGCTGCGCCGCGCCGTCGCGCTGCGCGATGTCTGCGGTTTCGTCGCGGTGATCGGCCTGCTCGCCGGACCAAATCCTTTCGCGTTCGCCGCCATTTTCGCCGGCGAACTGATCGAGCGCCACCTTTTCTTCCGCGCCGTCGATGCCCCCAAGATGCCCGGTTTACCCTCCGGAGCTTCAGCGAAGGAGGGCTTACCCGCCGGAGCCTTGGCGAAGGAGCCGGCTCCCGCATGAGTTCCTCGCTCGAAAACCTGCTGCACGCGCGCACCGGCCCGATGACATCGGACATGGTGCTTCATCCGGCGGACTTCGGCCTCGGCCACGTCCCGGCGCGGCTCAATCCCGTCGCGACCACGAGTTCCGTCTGCGGATTCTGCAGCACGGGCTGCGCGCTGAAGATTCATCTCAACGAAAAGGGCGAGGCGATCAACCTCACCGCCGACCCGCACTACCCCGTCAACCTCGGCATGGCCTGCCCCAAGGGCTGGGAGGTGCTCACCCCGCTCGCCGCGCCTGACCGCGCCATCACGCCTCTGCTCCGCGACCCGCACACGGGCGAACTCGCCGCGGTCACCTGGGAGCGCGCGCTCGCCGCGTTCACCGGCAACTTCCAACGGATCCAGCGCGAGCACGGCCCGCACGCCCTCGCCTTCCTCAGCACCGGCCAGATCGTGATGGAGGAGATGGCACTGCTCGGCGCGCTGGCGAAGTTCGGCATGGGCATGCTCCACGTCGACTCCAACACGCGGCAGTGCATGGCCACCTCGCACGTCGCCTACAAGCAGTCGTTCGGCTTCGACGCCCCGCCCTTCACCTATCGCGACTTCGAGGAAAGCGATGCCCTCCTGTTCATCGGCGCCAACCCGTGCATCGCCCACCCGATTATGTGGCAGCGCGTGATGATGAACCGGCGCAACCCCGAGATCGTCGTCATCGACCCGCGCGCCACCGAAACCGCGCAAGCCGCCACCCTTCACGTGCCGCTCCGTCCGAAGAGCGACCTCACGCTCCTCTACGGCCTCGCGCACTTGCTGATCAGCCGTGGAACCGTGAAACGAGAATTCGTTGCAGCGCACACAACCGGCTTCGCGGGGTTTGCCGCGTTTGTACGCGACTTCACGCCGGCCCGCGTCGCCGCCGAAACCGGGGTGCCTGAGACCACGCTCGATCGGCTGGCCAACATCATCGGGAGACGCGAACGCGTTTCCCTCTGGTGGACGATGGGCGTCAACCAAGGCCACGAGGCCACGCGTACCGCCCAGGCGATCATCAATCTCGCGTTGATGACGGGAAACATCGGCCGCCCTGGCACGGGCGCGAACTCGATCACCGGCCAGTGCAACGCCATGGGCTCGCGATTATTCGGCAACGCGACCTCGCTCCTCGGCGGCTACGATTTCGGCTCGCCCTCCGACCGCGCTCATGTCGCCGGCATTCTCCGTCTCGATCCTGCGCGCATCCCCGATCGCGCCGGCTACGCCTACGACCAGATCCTCGATGCCATCGACCGCGGCGAGATCCGGGGCCTCTGGGTCATCGCCACCGACCCCGCCCACTCCTGGATCAACCAGACCCACGCGCGCGCCATCCTCGCCAAACTCGATTTCCTCGTCGTGCAGGACATGTATGCGACCAGCGAAACCGCCCGCGCCGCGCACCTCGTGCTGCCCGCCGCCGGCTGGGGCGAAAAGGAGGGCGTATTGATCAACAGCGAGCGCCGGCTCGGGCTCGTCAAAAAGGTCGCGCGCGCGCCCGGCCAGGCGTTGAGCGACTTCGCCATTTTCAAACTGATCGCCGACGCGTGGGGTTGCGGCGAAATGTTCCGGACGTGGCGTTCGCCCGAGGCGACGTTTCAAATCCTGAAAGAGCTCTCGCGCGGCCAGCCGTGCGATTTCAGCGGCATCCGGGACTACGCACATATCGCCGACGCGGGCGGGATCCAGTGGCCGTTCACGTCCGCCGACGCGGACTCATTGCGGATTTCGGATTCCGGATTGCGGATTGCCCAATCCGAAATCCGCGATCCGCAATCCGAAATCAAAAAAACAGATCGCGAACGACGACTGTTCTCGGACGGAAAATTCTACCACGCCGACCGCCGCGCCCGCTTCCTCTTCGATCCGCCGCGGCCACTGCCCGAGGCGTCGGACGCGAAGTATCCCTTTCTGCTCCTCACGGGCCGTGGTTCGTCCGCGCAATGGCATACCGGCTCGCGGACCGACAAGAGCGCCGTGCTCCGCAAGCTCGCGCCAACGGTGCTCACGGTTGAAATCCATCCCGCCGACGCCGCGGCGGCCAGCATCGCCAGCGGCGATCGCGTGGTGGTTCGTTCCCGCCGCGGGACGGCCGAGGCGATCGCGCTCGTGACCGCGACCGTTCAGACCGGACAACTGTTCATGCCGATGCATTTCGCGGCCGTCAACCGGCTCACGTTCGCCGCGTTCGATCCGCATTCGCGGCAACCGGCGTATAAGGCGTGCGCGGTCGCCATCGCCCCCGAGTAAAGCCGCCGTTCCTCGAGTGGCCATGCCGCGCCTGCGCCAGGTCGCCGGCCGACCAACGCACGACAACGAAAAATCCCGGGCTATCCGCGAAAATGTGGAAACGGGCGTCGGCGAGCGACGCTTCTACACCCACCAATTATTTTGCACCGGTCAACGGGTGCACGCGGTTCACCTGCACGGATACCGCTCAGGGCAGCATCCGCGCCCGGACCTGCGCAACGAGGTCGGCGTAGCCGCCGAGGAACTGGTTGAGCGTGTGCACCGTCGCGCCGTAGCCGAGAAACTCCGAGGGCTGCATCGTGTCCTCATCGTGCGCGCGGATGAAGTCGGGAAATTTTTCCCGCAGCTCGGCGAGAATCGCGCCGTCGACCGGATGGTCGAGCGTGAACGCGGGCACGGTGGCCGACACATCGAACTTTGTCCACCACACGTAGGGAATCGTCTGCAGCACCTCGCGGCCGACGATCTGCGACCAGTGGGCTTCGTGGCGGTAAGCGGCGGCGAGGAGCGTGCCGGGATAACCGCGCTGCTGAAAAATGCGGTGCGCGTGCTTGAAGACGGCGATGCCGGCCCAGTCGAGCACGCCGGGCGCGGGGGCGATCTTCTCCCGTTCGGCCACGCGTTTCAGATGGTCGTCCACCCGCCCGATCATGAGCGTGACGTAGGGCCGGATGGCGTCGGCGTCGCGCCCCGCCGCCCGGGCGCGCTTGAGGCCGCGCTCGAGGGCGTGCGCGACGGCGATTGCCTGCGGCACGGTGAAGCAGACCGTGGCGTTCACGCGGAGGCCGCGCGCCGTCATCTCCTCGATCGCGGCGATGCCGACCTCGGTCGCGGGCGCCTTGATTGCGATGTTGGGCGCGAACGACGCGAGTTGCATGGCCTGCGCGACCATCAGTTCCCGGTTGGTGTAATATTTCGGGCTGACCTGCACGGAAAGGAAACCTTTCGCGCCGCGCGTGGCCTCGAAGACGGGGCGCAGGCGCGAGGCGGCCTCGATCGCCAGGGTGTGGATGAGTTTCCACGCGATGTCGTCCTCGGAGTCGATGGGGTTTTCGGCGATGAGCCGGTCCATGATCGGATGGCAAAGCGCGGGCTGGGCTTTCACGGCCTGCGAGACGATCACCGGGTTGGAAGTGCCGCCGACCGCGCCGAGAGCGACGGCCTCGGCGAGCTCGGCGGGGACGCCGGAATCGTTCCACCAATCGGCCCCGAGCGCCGTCATTTGGGTCATGCGGGAGGTGGTCATGGGAAGGGAGCGGTTAATCGGTTAAAAAGTTAAAAGGTTAAAAGGTTAAAAGGTTAAAGCGTTGAAGCGTTGAAGCGAGAAACGGTTCCACGGTTTCACGGTTCCACGGCTCCACGGTTTAACGGTTTCACGGTTCAACGGTTCTGCGATTCCACGTATCAACCGTCCTACACGCCCGCGTGCTGGCGCACGTAGTCGCGGGCTTTCCTGGCTTTCGGCAGCGCGGGCACCTTCAGCGGATCTTCCTCGGCCTCGGCGACGAGCCAGCCGCGGTAATCGGCCGCGGCCAGCAAGCCGAAAATCGCGGGAAAATCCACGCCGCCGTCGCCGGGGATCGTGAACACGCCTTCGCTCACGGCGCGGCAAAACGACCAGCTTTCGCAGCGCGCCCGCGCGACGATCGCCGGGCGAACGCTTTTCAGGTGGACGTGCGCGATCCGGGCAGCGTGGCGTCGCGCGACGGCGACCGGATCGATGCCGGCAAACGCGAGGTGGCCGGGATCGAGCAGGAGCCAAAGCGCGGGCACCGCGGCGAGCAGCCGGTCGAGCTCGGACTCACTCTGGACGACCGTGCCCATGTGATGATGATAGACGACCTTCATCTCTTGGGCGGCGGCGGCGACGCAGAGATGCGCCAGGCCGGCATTGAGACGCTCCCACCCGGCTTCGTCGAGCCGGGGGCGGTCGGAGTCGCCGAAGCCGAGGGCCGCGTCGCGCGCGCCGTGGATGCAGCGGGTGCATTCGGCGACGATCGCCACGCGGGCGCCGAGCGTTTTCAGCAGATTGAGGTGCGGGCGAAACGCGGCCTCTTCGGCGGCGAGCTCCCGCGAGGCGAGGTGCGTGCTGTGCCAGCCGCTGACGAGACGGAGATCGTGGCGGCCGAGCGCGGCGGCCAGCGCGGCGGGCGTGCGCGGATAAGCATGGCCGAGCTCGCTGCCCGCGTAACCGGCGGCGCGCATTTCACCCAAGATGGCGTCGAGCGAAAGGTCGCCCGCGAGTTCGGGAAAATCGTCGTTGCTCCAGATGATGGGATTCGCGCCGACGAGGCAGTCGCGGAGCTGGGCGCGGTGCGCCTCAAAATCCGGGAGAAGATTCATGGGAAGGGTAACCTAATAGGTTACTCAGTCATTTGGAGTTTTTGACAAAGCCGGGTTGCCGCGTAGTTTCCAAGCCGCACACTGACTCGGAAAGTGCCATGCCGGCGCGTGGGCCGCGTCAGTAATAGAAGCGCTGTTTCTTGCGCGCCCGATCGTAGGCGCGGCGGGTGGCGCGGACCCCGGAGAGCGATGACGTGGCGGAGACGGGCACATCCCACCACGACCAGCCCGGCAGGCCGAGGTCAGCGCGAACGGGGACGTGGATGAGGACCGTGCCCTTTTCGTTCTTCGCGGCGGCGAGCGCGGCGTGCAGTTCGTCAAGCGTCCCGGCGCGGAGGCCCTTTGCCCCCAGGCTCTCCGCGTTCTTCGCGAAATCCACGCCGACGGGCGCACCTTCGAGCCGGCCTTGCCGGCCGAGACGGTGGCGAAACTCGTTGCCAAAACTTTTTCCGCCGCTGCCGCGCTGGAGGTTGTGGATGCAGCCGAAGCCGTGGTTGTCGTTGACCACGACGATGAGCTTCAGGCCTTCCTGTACGGCGGTGACAATCTCGGTGTGGAGCATGAGATAACTGCCGTCGCCGAGGAAGGCGAAGACCTCGCGGCGCGGGTCGGCGAGCTTTATGCCAAGCGCACCGGCGATTTCGTAGCCCATGCACGAGTAGCCGTATTCCGAGTGGTAGTCGTTGCGCGCGTGCGAGCGCCAGAGCTTGTGGATGTCGCCAGGGATGCCACCCGAGGCGTGGACGGCGGTGCCGGTGGCGCCGCAGGCGTCGTTCACGGCGGCGATGACCTGCGCCTGCGTCAGGCCGGGGCCGCGGCGCGGAGCGACGAGGGCGGCGCGGGTTTCCGACCACGCCGCCCGGACGCGCTGGACTTTGGCGCGATGCGCGGCGGGCGTGCGCCAGCCGGCGAGCGCGCGCGCGAGCTGCCCGAGGATGGCGCGGGCATCGCCGACGAGCGGGAGCGCGCCGTGCTTGTGGGCGTCGGCGGCGTGGATGTTGATGCCGATGAAGCGGACCCGCGGGTGTTGAAACTGGGATTTCGACGCCGTCGTGAAATCGCTGAGCCGCGTGCCGAGGTTGAGCACGAGATCGGCTTCGACGGCGATGGCATTGGCGGCGGCCGTGCCGGTGGCACCCACGGCGCCGAGGCACGCGGCGTGCGCGTCGAGGATCGCTCCCTTGCCGGCCTGCGTCACGGCGACGGGGATGCCGGTGGCGGCGGCAAACTTGTCCAGCGCGGCGGTGGCGTCGCTGTAATGGACACCCCCGCCGGCGACGATCAACGGCCGGCGCGCGGCGCGGATCGCCGCCACCGCGGCCCGAAGACTCTCCGCGGAACACGCGGGGCGTTCCACGGTGTAAACGCGTTTTTCGAAGAAATGCAGCGGATAGTCGCAGCTCTCGGCCTGCACGTCCTCGGGCATCGCGATCGTCACCGCGCCCGTCTCGGCCGGATCGGCGAGCACGCGCATCGCCTCGGGGAGCGCGGTGAGGAGCTGCTCGGGCCGGTTGATGCGGTCCCAGTACTTCGAAACGGGTCGGAAGCAGTCGTTGACGCTCACGTCCTGGCTGCCTGGATACTCGAGCTGCTGGAGGACCGGCGCCGGGCGCCGGTTGGCAAAGATGTCGCCGGGAAGGAGGAGGACGGGGAGCCGGTTGATGGTCGCCCCGGCGGCGCCAGTGACCATGTTGGTCGCGCCCGGACCGATGGAGCTGGTGCAGGCGAACGTGCCGAGGCGCTGCCGGGCCTTGGCAAAGGCAACGGCCGCGTGCACCATCGCCTGCTCGTTCTTCGCCTGAAAGTACGGGAGCGCGCGGCCGCCGTGCTCTTCGAGGGCCTGGCCGAAGCCGGTGACGTTGCCGTGGCCGAAGATGCCGAAGACGCCGTTAATCAGGCGGTGTTCCTGGCCGTCGCGACGGATGTATTGCGCCTGGAGGAATTTCACCAGCGCGGTGGCCATGCTGAGGGTGATGGTTTTGCTCATGGGAGATTGTTTTCAGGCATCGGAAAGATCCGGCGGCATCCAGCCCTGTTGCGCCGGGTCGAGCGTCCATTTGTGCTCCTCGGCGAATGTGAAGCCGGTGTAAGGATTGCCCGGAAGGTGACGGATCATCCAGAGGTAAAACATCCCGTAGCCGGGCGCCGAAACCTGGGCGTGATCGAGTCCGGGCGGGATCACGACCGTGTCGTGCGCGCGAACCTTCACGACGTGATCGCCCAGTTCGGCGTGGCCGTAGCCATCGGGGTGCGTAAAGCGGTAGTGATATAACTCGGGCTGATCGTGGTGGTGGGGCGGGTAGCTCGACCAGCGGCCGGGGTAGTTGACGACCTCGCCGACGACGAGGTTGGACTCGGGGCGCGCGGTGCGGTCGAAGACGAGGCGGACATTGCGGAGACCGGCGTTCTGGACGAGGCCGGCGCCGCGGTATTCGGGCGTGATGTCGCCGGGCAGAAACAGCCGCGGCGCAAACGCGCGGTCATTCGGCGTGCGCACGACCGCCCACTCGGTATCGGCCGACCGCGCACGCACGGTGACGGGCGTGCCGGGGCCGAGGTGAAGGGCGGTCGGCGGTTCGTCAAAGACGCTCGTGCGGCGCACGCCCGCACGCCCGCCGGGAAACACCATTTCGGCGGTCCCCCGCAGCAACACCCAGGCGGACTCGCTGGGATGCGTCTCGGCGATGACTTCGCCCTCGGATGGCTTGAGCAGCCCGAAATCGATCTCCAGTCCAGCGTCCGCCGAAGGCGTGGTGCCGAGCGTCCGGGTGACGGCCGTGAAACCCGGTGGAAAACCGGCGCGCGGACCGGGCAGAAGGGCGTTGGCCAGGGTCATGACAGGGTTGGGCGAAGGCAGGGGAGCGACGCAAATGCGCTCAAAATGTAAACGTTACCATGACAGTCCGGGTCAACTTCATTCGTCCGGTGGAAGATCGGCGCTAATAGAGCGCCGCTACACTAAAGTGATCCACTACCTTCGAAAGACAATCGGTGCCATTCGCGCTAAAATCTGCCAACACTACCAAAATGCACTCCCAGCCTCCGGGACCGACGGCCGCCAAAGAACTGTTCTCCCTGCGCGGAAAACGCGCACTGGTCACCGGTTCGGGGCAGGGCATCGGTCTCACGCTGGCACGGGGGCTCGGTGCCGCGGGCGCGGAACTCGTCCTCAACGACCTCGATCCCGCGCGGCTCGAACAGGCAGTGGCGACCTTGCGCGGCGAGGGGCTCGTCGTGACCGGCCGCCGCTTCGACGTGGCAAAGGCGGAGGAGGTCGGCCCGGCCTTCGTCGAACTCGAGCGCACGGTCGGGCCGTTGGACATTCTCGTCAACAACGCCGGCATCCACCGCCGGGCGCCACTCGAGACGATGCCGGCGGCGTCGTGGCAGGCGGTCCTCGACGTGAACCTCACGAGCGCGTTTCTCGTCACGCGCGCGGTGGCGTCCGGGATGATCGAGCGCGGCGGGGGAAAAATCATCAACATCTGTTCGCTCAACAGCGAATTGTCGCGACCGACCATCGCCAACTACGCCGCGGCGAAAGGCGGCCTCAAAATGCTCACGCGCGCGATGGCCGTCGAGTGGGGCCGGCACAACCTCCAGGCCAACGGAATCGCGCCGGGCTACATCCGCACCGACATGACGGGCGGGCTCGTGGTGGACCCGGAATTCGACCGTTACATCCGCGCGCGCACGCCGGCCGGCCGCTGGGGCGAGCCGCGGGAGCTGGTCGGCGCCGCGGTGTTCCTCGCCTCGCGCGCATCGGATTTCGTCAACGGGCAGATCCTCTACGTCGACGGCGGGCTGCTGGCCTCCCAGTGAGCCGTATCCATGCAGTCGGCTCGAGGTGGAACGCGACCTCCGGGCGCGTTTCTCCTACGGACGCGGCCAGACGGCGCCCGGAGGTCGCCGTCCACCTTTTGGTGCTCGTCGGTTCACTCTCAAAGTGGAGGTCGACTGAGTGGATACGGCTGAGG
>JACQWL010000467.1 GCA_016209255.1 Verrucomicrobiota bacterium | reverse complement strand
GCCAAGTCGATGATGCCGCGCCATGCTAAATTCCCTCTGAAAACCGACCCTCGACCCTCGATTGCAACTGGGCTGTATCATGTAAGCCTCGAAAACTCGCCGCTAACTCTTAAACTTCCGCTAGAGGAAACTGACTCACCGCCCGAAGGCGGCGCACCGCGAGTCGGGGGCGTCATCCGGGCGATTTCGCCGGCCGCCGGCAGCGCAGTTCGTTGGCAAAGAGCGCAAGGAATCATTTTGGGTGGCGCCCGGAGACATTTGCGGATCAAATACGGGGGTCGACCGCCGGGTAGAGGCCCGGCATCTTTCTCTCCGTGGCCACGTTTTCCGAGTTGTTCTGCCAGCGTCATCATATCGCGCCTGAGCGGTTCGTGCGCGCGATGTTCTGGCGGTGCCTCCACCGCCGCACGTGGATTTTCGTGCCGTTCATCCGCCTCGTCGACGACGACTATTTTTCCGCCGACTACGATCTGATCCGGGGCGTCGGCCGGATCACCAAGGCGAGCGATCTGGCAGACGAGCTGGCGGATTTTTACTCGCATCCGCGAAATCACACGTTTGCGCGTCGCCGGCTCGGGCTGCGGGTCTCGGTCGGACGATTGTCCCACATCGTCCATGAGGTCCTGCCGGGGCGTTCGCGCCGGTTGGATCCGAACACCCGGGCGCCTTTTGCCGGCTGAGCGCCCGGGCGATCAGCCTTGACCCGGAAATTTCGCACCGCGGCATTGGGAGTTTGCATCGCGTCCGGGCAGCGGTTCGTGTCAAAAGGATTCCCGATGACCAACCGGTTCTACACGGCGTTCGACTGCGATCCGCTGGGCGGCAGGCGCAAGCGCGACTACCGCACGCCGTTCCAGATCGACCGCGACCGGATCATCCATGCGCACGCGTTCCGCAAGCTGCAGTCGAAGACGCAGGTGTTTTTGTCCGGGGAATACGATTTTTACCGCACGCGCCTGACCCATTCGATGGAGGTGGCGCAAATCGGCCGCTCGATCTGCACGTACCTCCGGTCGCGGGGCGTGCCGCTGCACGGCGGTTTTTTCATCGACTCCGACCTGGTGGAGGCGGTTTGCCTCGCGCACGATCTCGGCCATCCGCCGTTCGGACATTCGGGTGAGCGGACGCTGCAGGAGTTGATGGCCCGGTGGGGCGGCTTCGAGGGCAACGCGCAGACGCTCCACCTGCTGACGGAGACGATTTACCAGAACGAAGCGGGCGTGCGCGGCATGGCGCCGACGCGGGCGCTGCTGGACGGCGTGCTGAAATACAAAAAGCTGTTCTGCGAATTCCCCGCCGCCCCGACGAACCACTTTCTCTACGATCCGCAGGAACGGCATCGCGATTTCGTCTTCGGCGGCCACGCGATTCCCGCGGGGTGGCATGAGGGGGAGAAATTGAACGCGCTCAAGAGCGTCGAGTGCCAGATCATGGACTGGGCCGATGACGCGGCGTATTCGCTCAACGACATCATCGACGGCGTGACGGCCGGTTTTCTGACGATCGAGCGCGTCGAAAAATGGGCGGCGGCCGAGGCGATCGATCCGGAGCGACAGCGCTGGCTCGGGCAGCTTTTCACCGCCATCCGCGGCGATCGGCTGGAGGGCGCGTTCGCGCAGAAGGTGGGCGGTTTCATCACCGCGTGCCGGCTGCGCGAGCGGGGGAATTTCATGTCGGCCCGCACCAACCGCTACCGTTTCGAACTCGCGATTGCGCCGGCAGCCGAGCGCGAGGCGGCCTTCTACAAGAAAATGGCGAACGACATCATCTTCGAAAGCCCGCAGCTGCAGCAGATGGAGCACAAGGCCAGGCGCGTGCTGTGCGAACTGTGGGACTCGTGCTGGCGCAATTACGTCGAGCCGGGCGCGCGGGTGGTCCGGATCCTCCCGCCGCGCGTCGGCCGCTTGATCGACGCAGAGGCGACGCCGGCCGGCAAGGCCCGCCAGATCTGCGACTGGCTGGCCGGGCTCACCGACGGCATGATTGTGCGGACCTATCAACGGCTGTTCGATCCCGAGTTCGGCAGCATCCGCGATTTGAGCTGAGGCGCCGCAACGTTGGGGTTGCGAAGCGGGCGCTTCCCGCAAGACTCGCCGCATGGTCAAAATCACCGGCGAATACCAGGGCGAACTCCACTGCGAAGCGCGGCATGAACCTTCGGCCACCGCGCTCAACACCGACGCGCCGAAGGACAACCAGGGGCGCGGCGAGGCGTTTTCGCCGACGGATCTCGTGGCGACGGCGTTCGGCACGTGCATCGCGACGACGATGGCCATCGTCGGGCGCAAACACGGCGTCGAGCTGCGCGACCTCCGCTTCGAGGTGACGAAGGAAATGTCGACCTCGGCGCCCCGGCGCATCGTCCGGCTCGCGACGCAGATCTGGATGCCCATCCCGGCCACGCATCCCGCGGCCAAGGCGCTCGCGGCGATCGCACACAACTGTCCGGTGCACCACAGTCTGCACCCGTTGGTCGAGAAACCCGTCGTGTTCCACTGGGCCGGGGCGTAACCGCCGCCCTACCTCGGGGCGAAGCGGTAGGTCGTGTTGAAGATCAGTTCGATTCGCTTCGAATAAAAAACACGCACCTTCAGCTTCCCGCCGGCCGCGTCGACCGGCGTCGCCTTGCCCTCGATGCGGCGCTCGGCGCCATCGTCCCGCACAGCGCGGCCCTGGAATTCGACGGACTCGCCCCGCTCGACCCGGCGCAGCAGGTCGTCGGAGATCTCGATCGAGATCCGGCCCTGCTCGTTGTAGAAAAAAAACGGGAAGACCTTCGCGCTGTAGCGGGACTCGTAGACGCCATTTTTCCGCGCCAGGGCCGGGATCGTCAGCGAGACGGTCCCAATGTAGATCGACGTCCTGGCCGGCTCGACGGCAACCTGCTCGTAGCGGCTGAGCGACGCATCGGCGCCGGCCGCGCTCAGCGCGAACCCGCAGAGGGCTACGAGAGTGAAGCGGCGAAACATGGGGCGACTCTGTCGGCCCACGTCAGCCCGGCAAGAGCGCAACTCCGATTCCTGCGATCGGGGGCGCATTTCAATTTTTTGTCGGCCCTACAAGTTGCAGGAAGACCGAGATGCGCCCGCGGCCGGTAGTTTTCGCGTTGCGCGGGGCGGCGGCGGGCCGTCATCTCTGCTCCCATGGCCAAGCCTTCCCAAGCGTCCTGGGGCGGGCGGTTCTCCGCCGGTCCCACCGAGTTGATGCTGCAGTTCAGCGAGTCCGTCTCGTTCGACCGCCGCCTCGCGCCGTTCGACATCGCCGGGAGCAAGGCGCATGCGGCCATGCTCGCCCACGTCGGGCTCATCACCGCGCGGGAGCGCGACGCGATTCACGCCGGCCTCGACGCGATTCACGCCGAGATCGAGGCGGGCAGGTTCAAGTGGGACCCCAAGCTCGAGGACGTGCACATGAACATCGAGCACGCGCTGACGAAGCGCGTGCCCGCCGCCACCAAGCTGCACACGGCGCGCAGCCGCAACGACCAGGTCGCGACGGACATGAGGCTCTTTTTCAAGTTCGCGTGTGCCACCCTGCGCGGACGAATCCTCGGGGCCGAGCGCGCCCTGCTCGCCCTGGCGGAGGCGAATCGCGACGTGCTCATCCCGGGTTACACGCATCTGCAACGCGCGCAGCCGGTGTTGCTCGCCCACCATCTTTTCGCGTGGCTCGAGATGCTCGACCGCGATCGGGCGCGGTTCGCCGATGTCGCCGCGCACGCCAACTGGTGTCCGCTCGGCTCCGGCGCGCTCGCCGGCACCACGCTGCCGATCGATCGCGAGTTCACGGCGAGGGCGCTCGGGTTCGTCGACGCGAAGGGCCGGCCGCAAGTCACGCAAAACTCCATGGACGCAGTGGCGGACCGCGACGTGTTCATCGAGTTTGCCGCGGCGTGCGCGCTCTTCGGCGTGCATCTCTCCCGAATGGCGGAAGATCTCATTCTGTGGAGCAGCGCGGAGTTCAAGTTTGTCGAGCTGCCCGATGCGTTCTGCACCGGTTCCTCGCTGATGCCGCAGAAAAAGAACCCGGATGCCTGCGAGCTGCTGCGCGGCAAATCGGCGCGGTTGCAGGGCAACCTGCACACCCTGCTGACGCTGGCGAAGGGCCTGCCGCTGACCTACAATCGCGACCTGCAGGAGGACAAGCCGCCCATCTTCGACAGCTTCGATCAAAGCGCGCTCTGCGCCGACGTGCTCGCGGGCACGCTGGCCGGAGTGACGGTGAATCGCGCAGGCTGCGCCGCCGCGGTCCGCGACCCGGCGCTGCTGGCGACGGATCTTGCGGACTATCTTGTGCTGAAGGGCGTGCCCTTCCGCGAGGCGCACCATGCCGTGGGGGCGGTGGTGCGGCTGGCGGAAAAAAACGCGGTGGCGCTCGACCGGCTTCCGACCGCGGCGGTGAAGAAGATCCACGCCGCGTTCGGGGCGGACTGGGCGGGGGTTTTCGATCTGCAGCGGGCGCTCGCGAGGCGGACCGGCACCGGCATGCCGGGGCCGGCGCAGGTCGCGAAGCAATTCGCGCGCTGGCGGAAGGCCCTCCTTTGAGCCGCTGTGCGTCTCCCTCTTCGGATTGTCATTCTGAGCGCAGCGATGAATCCAGCTGGATATTCGATGTGCCCCGGCGGTGCGAAGGTTCCGGTGGATTCTTCGCTTCGCTCAGCATGACAGGGGAGTGAATGCCATTCACCATGCCCTCGTTTTTTCCCACCGCCAAGTCCGACCCGGAATTGTACCCGTTCCGGCCGGGGCTGACGTTTTCGTTTTTCAACGCGCTGGCCTGGCAGATCGGGATTGGCACGCCGATGGTGCTCTTTGCCGAGCAGCTGGGTGCGACGCCGTTCCAAGTCGGGCTGGCCTATTCGTTCGTGTTCGTCCTGACACCGGTCCAGATACTCTCGACGGCGTTGCTCCCGCGCCATGGGTTCAAGGCGGTGATGCTGGGCGGCTGGCGCACGCGGAGTTTTTTCCTCGGCGTGCCGGTGGTGCTCGCGCTCCTGGCGATGCGCGGCGAGCGGCCCTGGATGGTCGATGCGCTGATTTGGAGCGTGTTTTTCTTCTGTTTTTTTCGCTCGATTGGCGCGGCCGCGGGGGTTTCGTGGTTCTACGCGATCCTGCCGCCCGGTTTGCGGGGGCGCTACTTTGCGAACGACCAGTTTGTCTCGGCCGTCGCGGGCGTGGGCACGCTGCTCGCGTGCGCCGCGGTGTTTGCGCTGCTGCCGGTCTACATGGCGCTGCTGCTGCAATACTGTCTCGCGCTCGTCGGTTCGGTGGTCAGCTACTTCTCCCTGCGGAAGCTGCCCGACGCCGAGCGGCCGGTGGCGATCAGCATCCGCACGGTGTTGCGCGACACGCCGCGCCACCTGTTCCGGCCGTCGCCGTTTCGCCGCTACGTGTGGCTGGCGGCGTGGTTCGCGGTGATTTCGACGCCGATTCCGCCCTTCGCGGCCTATTACTTGAAAGTCGGCCCGCGGCTTTCCAGCGGGCAGATCATGCTTTTCGAGGTGATGCGCTACGCGGGCGTGATGGTGGCGGCGTGGACGATCCGCCGCCGGATCGACGTGACCGGGGCGAAACCGTTTTTGATCCTCACGCTGGGGCTCTACCTGCTCGTGGGAGTCTACTGGTGGATCTATCTCCGCAGCGGCTTTGGCGGGATCGCGGGGATCGCGGCGGTTTATTTTCTCCTCGGGCTCGGGGCGGCGACCTGGAACATCGCCAACCTCAATTTTCTCCCCAAGGTGATCGGCGCCGGGGATCGCACGCTGGCGGTGGCGGTCCACGGCGCGGTGACGGCGTTCGTCGGCGGCTTTTCGCCCATCGGGTGGGGCTTGTTTCTCAAGACCGGAGAAGGCGCCGCGAGCGGCTTCGACGTGGCGGTTTTCCAATGGTTTTTTGTCAGTGTCGTGGTGACCGCGATCGTCTTGTCGCCGCTGCTGGCGCGGCTGCCGGAGGACAGGGGGCACCCGGTCGAGCCGATCCTGATCGGCAACGCCATCCTGCGGCCATTCCGCGCGGCCACGTACCTGGTCAACCTGATCGACGTCCGCAGCCTGCGGGTGGAGGAGCCGGTCGCGCGCGTCGAGCCCGAGGTACAAAAACGCGGTTGAAGGCGCAGACAAATCAGCGCCGCGCCCGGCGCTTGCCGTGGTTGACCAATTCGATCGTGAGAATGAGGGGAAGATTCACGAACTGCCATCCGCCGCGCTCAGATTCGACGATGGCCCGTGGATCGGTCTTGAAGACGTGGATGAAGTCTGGGTGGGGCACATCGAGCTTGCGTCCGTCCGCCAGGTGCAGGCGAAAAGCGACGAACGGACTCGCATCGACAAACTGCCGGATTTCCGCTGCGGTCATGGCGCAAATCCTGCGCGGCGGCAATGAACGCGCAAGGGGAAATAAGTTTGCGGGCGCATCTCGGTTTTCTGGAAACGGCGAATGCGCTTCGCCGTAGCGCGGGCAGCCCGGGCAGGCTGCCCGGGCCACGTTGTCGGCTGGTTTTCCGCGGCCCGCCGTGCCGTCGCCACCCGGGCCAATCTGGTCCTCGGGCTTGGGGGCTTTGATTCGTGGCGATTCGTGTTATTCGTGGGAGGAAGTTCGAGGGCTTGCGGCAGGAGACGGACAAGACCGTTGGCCCACGAATCACACGAATGGGCACGAATGCCGGCGGATTCGGGGGGATTCACGATCGAGACCCGGACGCACAAAGATCCCGAGGAGGAGATTTCCAAACCATTCAATCCTTTGGCCCTCGGAACACACGGAATACACGGACGAAGAACAAATCGCGTGTTCGCTGGACGCACTGCTTTCGGTGAAGGAGGCTGCTTGGGCCGACGTGGCCGAACGGCGTTTGGAGGAGTTGCGTTCAGGGAAAGTGGTCGGTGTGACGGCGGAGGGATCTCTGGCCAAGGCTTGGCGTCGGTTCGGGCTGTGAGGGCGATTCGTCACACATTAAAGTGTCGTTGGGCCTCAAAGAATCTCGATCAACCGCTCCCCGGCATCGAGCCGGCGGATGATGTCGGGCCACGCGCGCTCCATGCTGGCGAGCAGGGTTAAGGTGCGGCAATTGCCGATTCGCAGCCACACGACCGCCACCGGCTCCGGTCGCAGCACCGTCATCTGCGCGAAGTCCTCGTCCTTCGAGACGATTACGGCGCCGGTGTGCGCGGCGTGCATCCAGATCCAGTCGTCGGGGGCCTGGTCCAGTTGCAGCGCCCCGACGTGTTCCGCCGTGCAGGCTTTGGTCTCGCACCACCGGGCGAGCGCCGCCGGAAGCTGATTGTCGATGACGAAACGCTTCACTACACGCGCAGCACCACGTGATCGTTTTGCACGGCGGCAAACTCCAGGCAGGCCCGGATGTCATCCGCTTCCAGAAAGGGATAGTCGGCGAGAATCTCCTCCCACGCGGCGCCGTGTGCGAGCAACTCGAGGACGTCCTTTACGCGCAGCCGGTAGCCGCGGATGCACGGGCGACCGCCACACTTGCCCGGTTCCACGGTGATGCGTGCCAGCAATGGATTCATGGGCGGCAGACTAGCGGCGAATCAGCCAAAGAAAAGGCTGCATTTGCGCGACGGCCGGGCGCAAGGGCATCTCCCAATTGTCGGTGGCGGTGAAACTTTCGGACAACCCGGGGATGCGCCCAAGGTTAGCGGGCGGGCTGCTCTTGCGTGGCGGGCGTGGTCACACCGATCCTGCCTTGGAGGGCGTCGAGCTGGTGGCGGAGGGTGGCGAGTTCCTGCTGCTGGACGAGGGTGAGGCGGTGGAGGGCCTGGTGCGCAGAGCGGAGGTCGGGCGTTACGCCCCCCCATGCACACCGTTGACGTGCAAGGCGGAAAGCCTGACCTACATCGCGCGCATGGCCAAAGTCCGCATTCTTACCGACCGGGTCGCCAATCAGATCGCCGCCGGCGAAGTGATCGAGCGGCCGGCCGCCGTCGTGAAGGAGCTGGTCGAAAACGCCCTCGACGCCGGCGCCACGCGGATCGAGGTCGAGTTCCGGCACGGCGGCCGCTCGCTCATGCGCGTCGAGGACAACGGCCACGGCATGTCGCGGGACGACGCACTGCTCGCCCTCGAGCGGCATGCCACCAGCAAGATCGTCGAGGCGGCCGATCTCGATCGCCTGGCGAGTTATGGCTTTCGCGGCGAGGCGATGCCCTCGATCGCGAGTGTCTCCCGCTTCGATTTGCAGACGCGCGAGGCGGGCAGCGATGCCGGCACGGAGATTCTGGTCAACGGCGGCAAGTTCGTGCAGGTGCGCGAGTGCGGCCGGCCGGTGGGCACGCGCGTCGAGGTCACGCAGTTGTTCAACGCGGTGCCGGCGCGCCGGAAATTCCTGAAGACCGACCAGACGGAGGCGGCGCACATCGTGCACTGCGTGCGGCTCTACGCGCTCGCCTGTCCGCGCACGGCCTTCACGCTGATCGAGGATGGGCGCGCGATTTTCCGTTCGCCGGAGTGTTCGACCCTGGCGGAGCGAATCGCGGAAATCTTCGGCCGGCAGACCGCCGGAGCGCTCGTGCCCCTGGAGGCCGTCGAGCCGGGGCTGCGGCTCAGCGGCCTGATTGGGCGGCCGGGCGTAGGGCGGGCGACGCGGCACGAGATGATCGTTTTCGTCAACGCCCGGCCGGTCGACAGCCGCACGCTCAACTACGCGCTGATCGAAAGCTACCACGAGTCGCTGCCGAAAGGGCGGTATCCGCTGGCCTTCATTTTTTTCGAGTGCGACCCCGCCGCGGTCGACGTGAACGTCCATCCGGCCAAGCGCGAGGTGCGTTTCCGCAGCGAACCGCAGGTGAGGGGCTTTGTCATTCGCTCGGTGCTGCAACGCTTGCGGGAGCTCGGAACAATTGCGGATCGCGGATTGCGGATTGCGGATTCACAAACCGCTGGCGCCTTCGCTTCGCCGGTTTCCACTAAAGGTGGAGCGACCTCCGTTCTCACATCACAGCCGCCGATGCCCGGGCCAATCCATCGCGCGGATCTGGCCGCGCTCCAAGCATCGATGCCGGCTTCGGTTCATCCGGCGTCCAGTATCCGGCATCCGGTATCGTCCGTCCCCAATCCGCAATCCGAAATCCGCGATCCGCAATCGCCGGCGCCTGCGCCGCCGGCGGCACCGGCGTGGCGCTTCGTCGGCCTGGCGCATGGCAATTACGCGCTGTTCGAAACCGCCGCCGGGCTCGTCCTGCTCGATCGCCGCGCGGCGCACGAGCGCGTGTGGTTCGAGCGCTTGCGCGAACAATTTCGCTCCGGCACCGTGCCGAGCCAGCGCTTGTTGCTGCCCGTGCCGATCGAACTCGACGCCATCGCGTCGGCGCTGCTGCTCGACCGCCTGACGTTTCTGAACGGGCATGGCTTCGAGGTGGCCGAGTTCGGCCGTAATTTTTTCCGGGTCGAGGCCGTGCCATCGTGGATGGAGCCGGCCGATGCCGAGCCTTTCCTGCGGGATCTCATCGGCGCGTTTCGCGAAGGCGCCATTCCGGACCGGAACACCGAGCTGGCCCGCGAAGAGCTGGCGCGCCTTGCGGCTGCCAGGGCGGTGCGGCTGCCCGAAACGACCAGCGAACCCGAACTGCGCGGACTCGTCGCCCAACTTTTCGCGACGCGCACGCCGCTGACGAATCCCGCCGGCCGGCCCACCTACATCGAGCTGAATCACGGCGAGCTGGCGCGGCGTTTTCAGAAATAGGACGCAATCCTGCGCTCGCCCTGGCCGCGAATTTTCGCTTACGGTATTTTCCTTCCCATGTCGTCCGCCACCAAGAAAAAGCCCACACCCAAGTCCGAGACTGCCGCTGCCGCCGTCATCCCCGAAGGCGCCAGTACGGCGCCGTTTGAGCCCTTTGCGCCGATGGGCGTGATCGGGTCCATTCACAGTCCGCACTCGTCGGACAAGCCGGCGGAGGTGATGCGGTCGCTCATCCAGCGCCATCTGGTCTCGACCCTCGCCCGGCATGCTGGATCGGCCGCGCCCCGCGACTGGATGGTCGCCACGATGCTCGCCGTGCGCGACACGATTCACGAGCGGATGATTGCCACCCAGGCAGTGCACAACACGCACAACGTCCGCCGCATTTACTACTTCTCGCTCGAGTACCTCATGGGGCGGCTGTTGGGCAGCAACCTGCTCGCCACCGGGCTTTTTGATGTGGCCCAGGCCGCGCTGGCGTCGCTCGGCCAGAATTTCGGGGCCATCCGTGACGCCGAGGTCGACATGGGCCTCGGCAACGGCGGCCTGGGCCGGCTGGCGGCGTGCTTCCTCGATTCGCTCGCGACGCACGATTACCCGGCGCTGGGCTACGGGATCTACTACGAGTTTGGGTTGTTCAAGCAGGCCTTCGTCAACGGCCATCAGGTGGAGCACCCCGACAACTGGATCTTCTCCGGCGATCCCTGGGAAGTTGCGCGGCCGGAATACACGCAGGAGGTGCGGCTGTATGGCCGGGTCGAAAACGTCTTCGACGACCGCGGCAACTACCGCTCGCGCTGGGTCGACACCAAGACGATTCTGGGCGTGCCGCACGACATCCCGACGGCTGGCTACGGCACGAAGACGGTCAATCTGCTCCGGCTCTGGGCTTCGAAGGCGACGCAGGATTTCGACCTGGCCGCGTTCAACAGCGGTGGGTACGTGGAAGCCGTGCGCGAGAAGGCGATTGGCGAGACCGTGTCGAAGGTGCTTTACCCGAACGACAACAGCGAGGCCGGGAAGGAGCTGCGGCTGGTGCAGCAGTATTTCTTTGTCGCCTGTTCCATGCGCGACATCGTGCGCCGTCACTTCCGCTTCCCCGGCAATTCATGGGACAATTTCGCGGACAAGGTCGCCGTGCAGTTGAACGACACCCATCCCGCCATCTCCATCGTCGAGCTCATGCGGATTTTGATCGACGAGCACGACTTCGTGTGGGACGCGGCCTGGAAAATCGTCACGGCCACGTTTGCCTATACCAATCACACGCTGATGCCCGAAGCGCTGGAGCGATGGGGTGTGCCCCTCTTCGAACACGTGCTGCCGCGCCATCTGCAGATTATTTTTGAAATCAACCGGCACCTGATGGAGACGGTGAACCTGCAGTGGCCAGGAGACAACGACAAGAAGCGCGTTTGTTCGCTGATCGAGGAAAACGGCGGGAAGATGGTGCGGATGGCGAATCTCGCCGTGGTCGGCTCGCATGCGGTGAACGGCGTGGCGGCGCTCCACACCGCCCTGCTGAAGAAAAACCTGTTTCCCGAATTTGACGCGCTCTACCCCGGCAAATTCCAGAACAAGACCAACGGGATCACGCCGCGCCGCTGGCTGCTCAAGAGCAACCAGCGCCTCGCCGGACTCATCACGCGGACGCTGGGCGACGACACGTGGCCGCGCGACCTCGACCGGTTGCGCGGGCTCGAACGCTTCGCCGACACTCCGGCGGTTCAGCACGAGTTCATGGCGATCAAGCGGAAAAACAAGATCGACCTCGCCGCCGTCATCAAGAGCGAATGCGGGATCAAGGTCTCCCCGGACGCGCTCTTTGACGTGCAGGTCAAGCGTCTGCACGAATACAAGCGCCAGCATCTGAATCTGCTGCACATCATGGCGCTTTACCGGCGCCTGCTGCAGAATCCGCAGCTCGATCCCGTGCCGCGGGTCTTCGTGTTCTCGGCCAAGGCGGCGCCGGGTTACGAACTCGCGAAGAACATCATCCGGGCGATCAACGTCGTGGGCGCGCGGATCAACGCCGACACGCGGCTCAACGGCAAACTGAAGGTCGCCTTTCTGCCCAATTACCGGGTGTCGCTGGCCGAGAAAATCATCCCGGCGGCGGATCTGTCGGAACAGATTTCCACGGCGGGCAAGGAGGCGTCCGGCACCGGCAACATGAAGCTCGCGCTGAACGGGGCGCTGACGATCGGCACGCTCGATGGCGCCAACGTCGAAATCAAGGAGGAGGTGGGCGAAGATAACATCTTCATCTTCGGGATGACCGTCGAGGAGGTCGAGGCGCTCCGCGCGCGGGGCTACAATCCGTGGGAGGTCTACGGCCGGGACCAGGAGTTGCGGGCCGTGGTGGACTGGCTGGGCAGCGACTATTTCACGCCCGGAGAGCATGGCGCATTTGGCCCCCTGCACGGGAGCCTGTTGCGCAGCGGCGATCCCTTCATGGTCCTGGCGGATTTTCGCGCCTACGCGGAGTGTCAGGCGCGGGTGGACACGGCGTATCGCGACCCGGCGAAGTGGGCGCGGATGGCGATTCTCAACGTCGCGCGCATGGGCAAGTTTTCCAGCGACCGCACGATCCGCGAGTACGCCAGCGAGATTTGGAATCTCCAACCGATGCCCGTGCCGTGACGACCGCCCGCCGTGCCCGGCACCCGTGGCGGAGGTCGATCGGGCCACGACCCGCCGATCGCGATTCGGGGTGGGCTGAATTCCGCGATCACCACCCGGCGGCGTTCGTGGCTGCGAGCGGCAGCACGGGGCGCGTTCGACGAAACCCCGGAAATCAGCCGTAACGATGCAGTCGGCCACAGGCCAGCGCCCCGCCAGAGGACGGGCAGGTCCTTGTCCGCCTCTGGCGGCTTGTCGAACGGGCGAGCGGGCTGCCGACCGCGACACAATTCGGTTTTCGAATCCACCGGGACGTTCGCGGCCGACGTCATCGTTACGGCTTGAATTGCCGGTATCCGCCGGCGCGGGCCGGCGGGAAACGACTTGGCTGGCAACCTTTGCGCCTTTGCCGAATCTATTCTGCATGATCCGCCGCCGCGCCGCCGAGTTAGCCGGAAGCTTGCCGCCGATTTCGAACGTCACTGTGGCCGGCGAAGAAAGTTGGTGGACCGTGCGCTCCGCGCGCGGTTGCGAACGAGTCCGTCGACCCGCCGCGCGCGGAGCGCACGGCCCACCTCTTCTTGATCGATCCGGCTTGGGCCACGGGCGGCCGCCGTCCCGGGCAGGGCTTCGGTGGTGTTTTCTGTTCGCCCTGGTCGCAGCGACCAGGGCGGCGGAATGGAAACTGCCGCCGCTCGATGGCGAACTGGCCGGCGATCTCGCGGCGCTCAAGCTTCCGGGCGCGCCGGCCTTGCACTGGACGCTGACGCTGCGCAGCCACGCAGAAAACGGAGAGCGCAAGGCTGAATTCAGCGTCGACGGCGAGGGTACGCGCCTCCGCGCGGAGGTGCGCGTCGATCCGGCGGGCGACGGCACCTGGCGGCTGACCGAGGCGCAGTTCGACGTCGCGCGGTGGTTCGCGGTGCTTGCGCCGTCTTTCGGCCAGGGGCTGGCAGGTGTTGCCGCTGAAGGCAGCGTGGTGTTGAGCGGGGAGGGGACGATCCGCGCAGGAGAAATCCAGGGGCGCGCGCACGTCGAATGGCGCGACGGCGTGCTGCGCGACGCTTCGAACGCTTGGGCGGTCGAGGGCATCGCCCTGCGCGGCGATCTTGGACGCCTGTGGCCGGCGCTCGCGGGCGAAGGCCCGTTTGTGCTGACCTTTCGCGAGGCGAGCGCCGCCGGCGTGATCGCGCGGGACGGGGTGATCGAATTCACCACGGATTTCAACACGGCCGTGCGGTTGCTGCGGGCGACGTGCGCATTGATGGAGGGGCGGGTCGATATCTCGCCGTTCACGCTCCTGTTTGCGAAGCCCGAGGTTCAGGGTGAGGTGCTGTTCGCGGGTCTCGAACTGGGTCGCATTGCCACCTTGCTGCCTCCCGTGCTCGCCGATGCGCGCGGCCGGGTGAGCGGCCGCCTGGCGGTGAGGTGGAGCGCGGCAGCGGGATTCACGGCGGGAGATGGCCGGTTGCAGATCGTGCCGGGTGAAGCCGCTTCGGTCCGGCTGTCGGTGACGCCGGGATTCCTGACCTCACACGTGCCAAAACGGCTCGCGCTGCTGCCGGCCTGGCTGGGTCTGATCGCGCGCGCGTTTTCGCCGGAAAATCCCGCCTTCGAGACCCTGCGCGCCATCGAGACGGGCGAGATGCGGCTCGAGTTGAACTCGCTCGATGTCGGCCTGCAGCCGGACGGAGATCCCGCGGGCCGCACCGCCCACGTCGTGCTGACGGCGCGCCCGGCGAAAACCGACGTGGTCGAATCGGTGCGCTTCGAGATCAATGTCGCCGGCCCCCTCGCCGACGTCGTGCGCATGGGGCTCGAGGGGCGGGTAAATATGCACTCCCGTTGAGGAAACATTCGTTGATGCTCCGCGTCCAATCGCTACACTCCTCACCGCCATGTTACCGCGCTTTTGCCTTTTGGCCTTCGCCTTCGCCGGCCTCAGCGGCTGCCTCCACGTCAAGATGGACCCGATTCAGGTCAACGCCGTCGTCGACGTGAACGTGAGGGTCGACCGCGAGGTCGCCGGGTTGCTGGGCGACATTTACGGCGACTCCACCACCATCAAAGTTCCAAACCCTCCCAAGTCATGAATCGCCGGCTCGTTTTTCTCGTTTTCGTCCTCGCGGGTTGTCTGGCGGGACTCACCACCGCCATCGCCGCCGGCGCAGCCGACGCCAAGGCCCGGATGCGCGAGCGCGTGGCCGAGATCGACCGCTTGAAAATCGCGGGCAATGTGGGCGAGAACAACCGGGGGTTCCTCGAGGTGCGCAAGCCGGCCGACAATGCGGCGGCAGTGGTGGCGGCCGAAAACAAGGACCGCACCGAGTTGTTCAGCGACACGGCGAGCCGCACCGGCAGCACGAGTGACGCCGTGGGCCGCTCCTTCGCGAAGCAGATCGCCAGCGCCAGCGCCCCGGGAGTTTGGATACAAGGCCAGGACGGCGAGTGGCGGCAGAAACGCTAGCCCGCATATTTTACACTTTAAGCCGTGGTTGCGGCCGTTCGACGATGTTCGGGCGGCGTGGAAACGAGAGGTGAAACATCCGGGCTAACCGATCAGCATCCCGGCCACGCAGGCGGTGAGCAGGCAGGCGATGGTGCCGCCGATCATCGATTTGGCGCCGAGTCGGGCGAGGTTCTGGCGCTGGTTCGGCGCAATGGCGCCGATGCCGCCGACTTGGATGCCGATCGACACGATGTTGGCGAAGCCGCAGAGCGCATACGTCATGATGAGGAGGCTGCGCGGATTGGCGTAGACGCCGGCCGCCTTCATCTGGCCCATCTGCAGGTAGGCGACGAACTCGTTGAGGACGGTGCGCGTGCCCAGCAGCGAGCCGGAGAGCATCAGGTCGCGGTTGTCGATCCCGATCAACCACGCGATCGGCGCGTAGAGTACGCCGAGGATGAACTCGAGCGAGAACGTCTTGAAGGTGCCGCCGGTCACGGACTCGATCGAGTGATTAAGGCCGGGCAGGGTGAAGAACGTCTGGCCGCCGAACCCGATCGCGTGCGGAGTGCCGAACCAGCCGAGCAGCGCGTTGACCAGCGCGACGAGCGCGGTGAACACGATCAGCATCCCGCCCACATTGACCGCGAGCCGGAGCCCGTCGGTCGTGCCGAGGCAGATCGCGTCGAGCAGGTTGGTGCCGATTTTTTCCTTCGAGATGTCGAGGTTGCGGTTCACCTCCTCGGTTTGCGGCATCATGATTTTCGCGGTCATCAGCGCCGCCGGGGCCGAGATCACCGATGCCGTGATCAGGTGGGTGGCGAACACGATCTGCTGCGCCGGATCCGTGCCGCCGAGGAAGCTGATGTAGGCGATCATCACCGCGCCGGCGATCGTCGCCATGCCGCCGGTCATGACGCAGAGCAGTTCCGAGCGGGTCATCGTCGGCAGGTAGGGTTTGATCAGGAGCGGGGCCTCCGTCTGGCCGAGGAAGATGTTGGCCGACGCGCTGAGGCTTTCCGCGCCGGAGAGCTTCATCGTCCGGCTCATCACCCAGGCAAAGGCGTAGACGATTTTTTGCAGGATCCCGAGGTAGTAGAGCATCGAGCTGAACGCGGAAAAAAAGATGATCGAGGGCAGGATGCCGATGGCGAAAACCACCCCGTGTTTCTGCGGATCGGCGAGCGAGCCGAAGACGAATTTCACGCCCTCGTTGGTAAAGCCGAGCAAATCGACAAAACGGGCGCCGACCCATTCGACGAGGGCGCGCGCCGGGCCGAAATAGATGACCAGCCCGGCAAATGCGAACTGCAGCACCAGGCCCATGGCGACGATGCGCCAGTCGATGGCCTTGCGGTTGTCGCTGAGCAGCACGGCGAGACCGACAAATGCCGCGATGCCGATCAGCCCGCGGAAAACATGCGTGAACGATTCCATTGGGGGGAAGGAAACTGGTGGGATGCGAGCTTGCGGGCGCACCCGGGCGGCGCGAGAACCAAGTTTGCCATGACCCTGCCCGAGCGCCTTGCCCGTCACCTCAGCCGCACGCCGGACACCACCCGGGCCGCATTCGTGGCGGCGAACGCGACCGTCCTGGGCGACGTGACCCTCGGCACGGACAGCAGCGTGTGGTATGGCTGCGTCCTGCGGGGCGACATCAACTCGATCGTAATCGGCGACGGCACGAATGTACAGGACGGCGCCATCGTCCACCTCGCCGATGATTACGGCGTGAGGGTGGGCCGGCACACGACCGTCGGCCACGCGGCCATCCTCCATGCCTGCGAGGTCGGCGACGAGTGTCTCATCGGCATGGGCGCGACGATTCTCGATGGCGCCCGGATCGGCGACGGGTGCATCGTCGGCGCGAACGCGCTTGTGACGCAGCGTTTCGTGGCCCCGCCCGGTTCGATGATCCTCGGCGCGCCGGCGAAGGTCGTGCGGCCGCTGACCGGCGCGGAGCGGGCGAGCCTGCGGCCTTGGGCGGAGAAGTACGTCGTGGTGGCGCGAGCGCACGCGGCGGGTTTCCGGTCCGCGGCGGACCGGAAACCCTAGGCTTTTCGCGGAGCGAAAAGCTCGGGTAAAGAATCCGTTCTCGAGCGTCGGCGGGAAGACGTCGGGTACCGGTTCGCGCAGGAATCTTCCTATCCGCTTTTGGAGATTGAATGATTCAGGTTGTCCGTGGCGAACTGCGCAGTATGTCGCCATGGAGTATCGTGTTGTGCTCGTGCCCTCGGACAGTGGATTTGCCGTCAGTTGCCCCGCGGTTCCAGCCTGCTGGTCGCAGGGCGCCACTGAAACGGAGGCGCCGGCGAACATTCGCGACGCCATGCAGAATTATATTGAGGTCCAGGCTGAATTCCACGGAACGCGGGATTGACGCCAGACGAGTTTTGCCGGCTGATGTGACGAAAGCCACACTGACGGATTCTCCCACGCCGTGACTGTTCTGGCAAACAGCCAGGTGTTACGCGGCCGATGTCTTTTTCCTCGCCAAGGTGATCGACTCGATCGACCGCAGCGGAATGATTTCGGCGATGTCCCTCGCGTCAAAGAACACCAGGAACTTCTGACTCGTACTGAGCATTGCGAAATCGGTGTGGGGCACGTAGAATTTGCGCCCGCTTCCGACGTGGATGGTAAGCGGGGCGTCTTCGGCGAGGTATTTGCGGAGTTGGGCGGCGGTCATGGGATGGGTTGTTGATTCTGTGGTGCCCGGTGGCAATTAAAAACTCGGACGATAACGCGGAGGAGTTCGGCGAGGTGAAAACGAGCCTTCGCCCAGTAACCGAGGAGATTTTCCACTATCCTGAAATGCTGACGCGGGCCAAAGCACCGCGCTACTTTTCGAGGGTGAAAAAGGTATAGCGGACGTTTGCATCCGCGCTTTCGCGGCGCGAGACCTCGCGCCACGGGAGGTGACGCCACTCGGGAAAGAACGTGTCGCCCGGCACCTCGGCGTGGATGAGCGTGAGGTGGAGCCGCATCGGGCGGTCCAGCACCAGCGTCTCCTCAAAGATGCGCTGCCCCCCGCAGATGTAGATTTCACCCGGGAGGGCGTCGGCGATGGCGAGGGCATCGGGGACGGTGGCGGCGAGGCGTACGCCTTCCACTCGCTGGCGCTCGTGGCGGCGAGCGCCGGCGAGCAGGCGGCTCGATATCACCACCGGCCGGCGCCCGTCCAAGGTGGCCCGCGGCCACGTTTCGAAGCACACCCGGCCAAGCACGCAGATCTGCCCGGCGGTTTCGGCGTGGAAAAACTTCAGATCCTCGGGGATGTGCCACGGCAGTTTCCCGCCGCGGCCAATCACGCGGTTCTCCGCGCAGGCGACAATGAGGTTGAGCGGCTTGGGCATGAGAACACCCAGACGGCGGATTTAACCACGAAACACCCAGGGCGGCGCAGCCACAACCGCAACGACGGAGAGAGCAGCAAGATCGTTGCCCACGGAACACACGGAATACACAGAAACCCCAATCCCCGGTCGCCTTGCGTTGCCTGCGGCGGGGAAGCTTCTTCCGTGTATTCCGTGTGTTCCGTGGGCCAAGTGATTGAAGGGGCGGCGTCGATTAGCGAAGTTCACCCGCCTATGGCGGCGCCGACGGCGACGAGGGATTGGCGTTCCCCGGTTTGTTCTTCGTCGCGTTCTCCGCGCACCCCGCGGGAAAATTCGATTCGAAGAATTGATTGTGGCATCGCGGCGCATGTATTTGGTGGTTTCCTCAACCCATGACCATCGGAGTTCCCAAGGAAATCAAAATCGGCGAGACGCGCGTTTCGATGACGCCCAGCCTCTGCCGACGCTGCGTGAATCTCGGGGCAAGAGTGTTGATTCAAAGATCGGCCGGCCTGACCGCCGGTTTCACGGACGCGGAATACCGCGCCGCCGGCGCCACGCTCGTCGGCGACGCTGCCAAGGTCTGGCGGGCCGCCGATCTCATCTTGAAAGTGAAGGAACCGCTCCCGGTCGAGTACGGCCTGCTGCAGGACGGGCAGGCGATCTTCACCTATTTGCATCTCGCGGCCGGAGCCGAGCTCGCTCAGGTGCTGTTGAAGAAGAACATCCTCGGTATCGCCTACGAGACGGTCGAGGGCGCCGACGGCAGTTTCCCGCTGCTCAAGCCGATGTCGCAAATCGCCGGCCGGCTCTCGATCCAGATCGGGGCCTATTTTCTCCAATCGCAGCACGGCGGCTCCGGGGTGCTCCTCGGCGGTGTCCCCGGCACGATGCCCGGCCACGTCGTGGTCGTCGGTGCGGGCAATTCCGGGGCGCACGCGGTGCAGATGGCGGTCGGCATGGGCGCGCGCGTGACGGTGCTCGACCTCGACACGCGCAAGCTCGAGGCGCTCGACACCGAATATCGCGGCCGCGTCGTCACCCTCATGTCCAACCCCGCCAACATCGAGTCCGAGGTGGCCGACGCCGATCTGCTGATTGGCGCCGTGCTCATCCCGGCGGCAAAAGCGCCGACGGTGGTGACGAACAAAACCGTCTCGCACATGCGATCGGGCAGCGTGATCGTGGACATCGCGATCGACCAGGGCGGCTGCATCGAGAGCATCCGGCCGACCTCGCACGTGAAACCGGTCTACCGGGAGCATGGCGTGATTCACTATGCGGTCCCGAACATGCCGGCGCTCGTCGGCCGCACGTCGACGCTCGGGCTGACGCAGGCGACGGAGCCGTATGTGGCCCTGCTGGTGCAAAAGGGCGTGGAGCGCGCGCTGGCCGGGCACAAGGGCCTCGCGAAAGGGGTGAACACGCGGGAGGGCAGGATTACCTACGATGCCGTGGCGAAAGCGCTGGGGTATTCGGCGTAGGCGGGCTGGCCGCGGGCGCACCTCCCGATCGGTGTACCCGTGCCGATGGAGTGCGGGTGCCCCCACGCGCGGGTGGAACGATTGCGCGGTGAGGGCGCCGCGCCCCGATTACGTTCAGCGTCAACCTCGAGGTGCGCCCGCCCGCCAGACGCCGTCATTTCCGGTTTCGACATCGGTGGGTCCGGGCGCCAGCGTCCGGCCAACCCACCACCCACTCATGCCCGCCGGCCAAAGCAAGAACCCCGGGTCCGTAAGGCTCCGCCGGATCGTTACCTGAAAATTGCGCGCCGCGGCGAAGCCGCATCCGAAGGAAGCTAATTTCGGGTCACCCAGGGCACGGAGCCCGGGCAAGAGATCACGGAGAAGTGCTTTCCCGGTGTGTCCTCTGTTTGCACACCGGCATCCTTGAAATTCGCGAAAATTCGCGCGACTTGTGCGCCTCGGGCGCATTCGCGGGCAAGAAAACCCCGGGTTTGCCAGCCTCAGACGGGCTTCCGCGGGTTTCCCGGATATTCCCATGGATTCGAGTCGTTCATGGATTGAGTAAAGCGGGATTTCCAATCCCTGAACCGCCTCGAATCCCTGGGGGAAGGATTGGCCGCCTTCGGATGCAGGCTGGTCGAATTGCGCTCGCGTCACCCGCGAACCTCGGCAACCAGCCGGCGAACGGATGCGGCAATCCGGTCCTCCACCTCGCCGGACCAGCGCAGCGCGGGGCGGCCGTATTCATAGAGGTTGGACCCACCTTCGTAGCCGCCCTCTTCCCAGACGCGACGCGACGGGATGTAGGCAATCATGTCGTCCGTGTAGCCGCAGACCCACGTGCCGCGGCCAAACTCTTTTTTGAAACGCAGCGCGTAGTCCACGACCGTCTCCGCGCCCGTGCCGATCACCAGCATCTCCCGGCCCAGCTGCCACGCATGCACGGGATACGGGTAGGAAGGCGCGAATTTCTCGCCGGCATCCAGCTTCCCCAGCATCCGCGCCGCCCACCGCGCACGGATGGCGTTCTTGTCCTGCCGGAAAACGAGCAGTTCCTCGCGCGTGACCACCTGCAGATACGGCAGGTCCGCATGTTCGAACGCCATCTGCAGCCCGGACGAGACCGGCGGCATGGGCTGCTGCATCGCCTCCGCGACCCCGACCGCCAGCATGTGCCCGTAACGTTTGCACAGCTCGACATTCCGGCGCGGCAGCGGGTTCTGATCGCCGCCGCACGTGTTGACGAACATCGCCATCGCGCCCGGATGTTTTTCCTCCAGTTCAAGCTGCGCGAATCCCGGGTAGTCGCCACACCACGTCGTGAAACTGAGCGTCGTGGGATGGCACGCGTAGCCGAACAGGATGGCCGCGAGGCTCCCGTCCGGCCGGGCGACCGTCAGCACCGGCACCGCGTGATCCACCGGGCCCTTGAGCGGCGTGCCCTGGGCCAGCAGCGCCGGCACCTCCGCCTCGCGGTTGTTGCGGCGATTCACGGCAAACGTCGCGCGACCCTCGCCGAGGCGCAGGCTCGCGGGGGCCAGGTGCGCCAGCGCCTCGCCCACCATCGCGGCCAGCCGCGCCTCCATCAGCGCGGTGTATTCGTTAACCAACTCCACCTGGCCGGGCTCGACGGGATAGTAGTCGACCAAATCGTCCCCCAGCCGCGGACCGCAGTGATTGTGCGAAAACGTGAGCATGATCTGCCGGCGCTCGAGCCCGAATTTCCGGCGAACCTGCTCGAACACCCGGTCGCTCACGTCCTTGGGCACGCCCTGGAAATCGCTCGTGATCAGCACCGCGCGGCGCCCCCGGGCGTCCTCCAACGCGAGTGCCTTCATCCACAATTCGTGGAGCTTGCCCTCGGGCGGCCGCTTCGAGCCGTAGCCGGCGAGCCACACGCCCTTCTCCGGCGTGAGGATCGCCTTCGCCACCCCCGCTTTCCAGTTCGCCGGGCCACCCCGGGCCGATTCCGGCTGCTGTCCGCCAGCGAACACCGGCACGCGGCCGAGCGCGGCGGCGGCGGAAGCGATCGCCGCCGCCCCGGTTGATTGATGCAGGAATTGTCGCCGGGTGGTTGTTCGGTTCATGGGTGGGCGCCGGATGGCAGAAAGATGGCCCCCGAATTGACACTTGCCAGACGATTTCCCGGAGGTATGCCGAGACGTTCGTCCGCCGTCAGTCTGCCGTCGCGATAAGGGCGTGTTTTCAACATTGGTTTTTCTCTGTCATTCTGAGCGCAGCGAAGAATCCATTTGGACATCCGCAGCTCGCAGTGGCATCGCTTCTCCCGCTGGATTCTTCGCTTCGCTCAGAATGACAATCAGGTTTGCCAACCCGCCCTAACCCATTCCTCCCCTGCGCCCGGCCCCAAAAAAAGCCCGATCGAGCCATGACCCCCTTTCGTCGCGACCGTCCAAAAATTCTCCAACGTCGGCAAACAAGCCACCGGTCGCGCACCGTCTTCGCCCTGGCGATTCTTATTGGTGGCCTCTTCACCGCCGCAGCAGGTGTGGCCGCCGACCGCCTGCGCGTCTCCCTGGTGTCCGGCTCCGACCGGCCGGGCGGCGACACCGACCGGACGCTGGAGAAGCTGAAGCGCAACCTGGAAGCCCTCCACCCTTTCGATTGCACCCTGATTCTTCAGAACCGGAACGACGAGGGATTCGACCGGATCGGGGCGCTGCGCGAGGCTGACGTCGCGCTTTTCTTCGTGCGCCGAAAAACGCCGCCGCCCGAAACGCTGGACGCGATCCGGGAATTTGTGGATTCCGGCAAGGGCCTGGTGGCGGTCGGCCCGACGAGCCATGCGTGGGAAAACTGGCCCACCTTCGATGTCGACGTGCTCGGCGCGAAATATGGCGGGCCCGACGCCGAGGAGCGCGGCGCTACCGAACTGCGCCTGCGGCCCCACCCGATTTTCCATGGCGGCGAGGATTATGCCACGGACAAATATGCCTACAAATACTCCGAGCTGGCCAAGGATGTGCTGGTCCTGATGGAAGCGAGCGAGGGCGCCAAGTTCACGCCGATCGCCTGGACGCGGGAGCGCAAAGGAACCCGGATTTTCTACCTCGGACCCGACCGCAAAGAGGACTTCGACCAAATCTCCTATTTCCGAATCGTCGCCAACAGCATTTATTGGGCGGCGCGAAGGGAGATTCCCGGCACCGGCACGCGGATTCATCGGACCTGGATGCCGAACGCCTATCCGAGCTCCCTGGCGGTCGGATTCCCGTCCGGACTGAATTTCTGTTTCGACCCGACGCGCGGCGCGCTCGCCTACGCGTGGGACGGCGATTATGTCGACCGCTGGCCCAACGTCGCGGGCAAGTTTCCCCGCGACGCCGGCGTCCAGGGGCAGATCTTTTTCAAGGCGCCCGAGCAGCCCGCCTTCCGGCCGGAAGACGCAGCTCCGGCAAAAATCCGCTTCCGCGGTTACCGTGTGGAGAACAACCTGCCCACCTTCAATTATGAGGTGAACGGCCTCGCGATCAGCGAAACGATCAGCCCGCGGCCGGATCAGAGCGGGCTGAACCGCCACTTCCGCGTGGAAACCTCGGAGCAGCCTTTTCGTTTCCGGCCGGACGATCCCCGGCGCGTCACCGTTCAGGCAGGCGCCGCGGCATGGGTGGAGGGACAGCTCCAATTACCCGCCCGCTCGGTCATTGAATTCAACGTCTTCCTGCCCCGAAAGGATTCTCCATGATCGCGATGGCAAAAAAACTCGTGCTGGCGGCGTGCCTCGCGCTCCTGGTGCCCAACGTTCACGCGGGCTACCGCCTTGAGACCGTCACTCTGCCGGCGGCGATGTCGCCCGAGGTCTCCGCCGTGGCCTTCTCGCCGGAGGGCGATCTCTACGTGGCCAACCGCTCCGGCGACATCTGGACGGCGGATCGCACCGGCCGCAACTGGCGCCGGTTTGCCTCCGGGCTGCACGAACCCCTCGGTCTCCTCGTCGACTCCGCGCGCGTCGCCTACGTCGTCCACCGGCCGGAGCTCGTCCGGCTGGAAGACACGAATGGCGACGGCGTCGTCGATACCTTCACCACCATCAACGATCACTGGGGCATCACGGGAAACTACCACGAATTTGCCTACGGGCTGCGGCGGGACAAGGAGGGCAACTTCGTCGGGAGCCTGGGTCTGGATTCCGGGGGCGAACAGGAATTCCGCTACGTCGGCCTCACCCGCGGTCCCATCGTCAAGGACAAGGTCCGCAACGAACAGCAATGGTCGCTCGTGCCTTATCGGGGCTGGTCCTTCAAAGTGACTCCGGCCGGCGAGTTCATTCCGTGGTCCTACGGTTTTCGGCAGCCCTCGGGCATCGGCGTCAGTCCGGACGGGGAGATTTTCTCCAGCGACAATCAGGGCGACTGGGTCGCCTCCTCGGGCCTGATTCACCACCAGAAAGATCATTTTTACGGCCATCCCTCCGCCATGAAGTGGCTCCCCGGCGGCCCCACGCCGTTCGCCTCGGCCGAGGAGATGGGGCGGGCGCGCACGCCGCCGGCCGTCATTCTTGCGCACGGCGCGTTGGGCGGTTCGCCGGGTGAACCGGTCTGGGATCTGAGCGGCGGCAAGTTCGGTCCCTTCGGCGGCCAGATTTTCATCGGCGATTTCTCCAAGCTTGTCAGCCGCATTGTTCTCGAAAAAATCGACGGGGAATACCAGGGAGCCGCGTTTCCGTTTTCCCGCGATCCCGCCCTGCGCCAGGGCAACCTGCGCATGGCGTTCAGCCCGGACGGCGTCCTCTATGTCGGACAGACCTCGCGCGGTTGGGGCACTGGCGACGGCCTGCAACGCTTCGTCTGGGACGGCAAGCCACCGGTCGAAATCCATTCCATCCGCCTGCTCGATCGCGGATTCGCCCTGGAATTCACCGTGCCGCTGAATGCGGCTGACGCCGCCAAGGCCGAAAAGTACCGGGTCAAGCGCTTCCGCTATTATTATCACGAAAAATACGGTTCGCCCCGGATCGATGAGGCGCCGGTGCCCATCACATCCGTCCTGGTCTCGAACGGCGACCGGAGAGTCGAACTGACGCTGAAGGAAATGAAACCTGGATTTGTCTACGAATTCCAGATGGAGAGCCTCGCCTCGGCGTCGGGCGAGTTCTTGAAGAATCCGACCGGCTTCTACACGGCGAACCGGCTGCGCAACGGCGAACGTTTCACCGGGCCGTTCACGCAACCCATCATGGCCCCGGCGGAAGCGGCCGAGGTCAGGGGCGTCGACGTCGAGGCCGGCAAACTGGTCTACCGCACCTACTGCGTGGCCTGCCACCAGGAGGACGGACGCGGCGGCGGGGCGGTGGCGGCGGCGGCCAACTTTGTCAGTGACCGCACCCGCCTGGGCAAGAGCGACGCGGAATTGCTGCGTACGATTCGCACCGGCAAGCTGGAAACGGGCATGCCGCCTTTCGGCGCGGTCCTCGCGGACCAGCAGATCCAGGACGTGCTGGCCTATGTCCGCGATGCTTTCGATCCGCAGCGCGCGCGCGGCCGGTAGGAGTTGGTCGGGACTTGGCGTGAAAGGTACGGGGAAAACTCGGAAATGTCGCCGCGCGGCAAATCACCGCGACCGACCAACTCCTTAATCCGCCGCGATGCGGCGGACTCTCGGCGGATAAAGCCGGTTGCCGCAGCGCGGCTTTTGCCGTAGCAGCCGAGGTAACGAGGCGGTCGAGTGCGGCTCACCTCACGTTCAGCCTCCTAACGTCGGCTGCTACATTCGACTGCATTGTCATGCCGAAGCTCGCAGAGCAAAGGCGGGCGGGACGCCGGCGCTCCCCGGAAGCAATCGCGCCCGCTCCGCACGACAGGTTGCTTTTCACCGGCTGATGTGTTTTTTCCTGTTTTGCGTGCCGGTGAAAAACGTATTCGCAGTTCTATTGGCGGGCGGCGAGGGAACGCGGCTGTATCCGTTGACCAAGTATCGGGCCAAACCCGCGGTGCCATTTGGCGGCGTCTACCGGCTGATCGATTTCACGCTGTCCAACTGCATCAACTCCGGCATTCGCAAGGTCGGCGTGTTGATGCAGACCAAGTCCACGTCGCTGAACCGCCACCTGCATCTCGCGTGGAACATCTACCGGCCCGAACTGGGCGAATATGTCTTTTCCATCCATCCGGCCCTCAGCGAGGCGGACGACGTGTTTCACGGCACGGCGGACGCCGTCTTCCAGAACCTCCGGCTGATCGACCACGACGTCGCCGAGGTGCTGATCCTGTCGGCCGATCACATCTACAAGATGGATTACTCCCGCATGGTGCGACATCACCGCGAATGTCGCGCCGACGCGACGCTCGCCGTGATTGAGGTGGAGCGCCCGCGCGCCCATCAGTTCGGCGTCGTGCAGACGGATCCCGAAGGTCGCATCGTCGACTTCGCGGAGAAACCGAAGGAGGGCCAACCCCCGCCGATCGCGTCGGGAAAAACGCTGGCCTCGATGGGCGTGTATGTGTTCGACCGCGCCATGTTGATGGACGTGCTTTCGCCGGAGGCGATGGCGGCGGGCGACGTGGATTTCGGCAAGAACATCCTGCCCAAACTCATCCACGACCATCGCGTGATGGCCTACGATTTCGTGGACGAGAACCGGAAATTATCCGTCTACTGGCGGGACGTGGGGACGATTGAGGCGTTTTACGACGCGAACATGGATCTGGTGGGGGTCGATCCGATCTTCAATCTGTACGACCGGGCCTGGCCGTTGCACACCTATCAACCGCAGGATCCACCGGCGAAATTTGTTTTCGCCGACGATCATCCAGGGGGACGTTGCGGCAAGGCGATGGATTCAATCGTGTCGGCGGGCTGCATCGTGAGCGGGGGCCGGGTGAGGCGCTCGGTGCTGTCACCCCGGGTTTGCGTTCACAGTTGGGCGCAGGTCGAAGATTCCGTCTTGATGGACGACGTCAGTATCGGGCGCCACTGCAAGATCCGGCGGACCATCATCGACAAGGGTGTTTCCATTCCGCCGCGCATCGAGATCGGCTATGATTTGGAGCGGGACCGGGAGCTTTTCACCGTCACCGATTCCGGCATCGTGGTGATTTCCAAGTACACGAGCGTGCCCAGTTCCACGGGCATCATCTGTCTTTCACCCACCACCCCGGTGCCGCAGACGGCGTAGGGCGGGTATTTCAATAATCGCGAAATGGCCCGCGGGGTTCAGCGGCGTCCATTTCGCGCCGCCAGCTCTCCCAGTGAGCCTTGGCATCGGCGTAGACGCCCGGCAGCTGTCCCGACAAATCCTCCTTTTCGCCCGGATCTTTCGTGAGATCGAACAGCCCTTTTGCCGTCGGCGACTCGATCCATTTGTACTTGCCGACGCGCGCGGCCTTGGAATTGCGGCTGTGCCAGAACATCGCCTGGCGCGGCGACCGCTCCCTGCCCTGCAGCACCGGAATCAGGTTGAAGCCGTCGAGCGTGAGTCCGTCGGGTATCCGCGCTCCGCCGACCGCGGCCAGCGTCGGAAAAACGTCCAGGATCGAGAGGAACTCGTCGGTGGAACGTCCCGCCGGCAGCACTCCCGGCCAGCGGGCGATGAAGCTCAGCCTTATTCCGCCCTCGCCCATCCGGTCGATTTGCGAGCCCCCGGCGTTGAACGGCGTGGGGTCGGCCACGCCGCCCGCCCCGTTGTCGGGGAAAAACATGACCAGCGTGTTCCGATCGAGACCGAGCTCGCGCAGCGCCGACATGATTTCGCCCACGCCGTCGTCCATGCAACTGATGGTCGCGAGATACTCGGCGCGTTTGCTTTTCGGATCAAGCTCCGGGTAGCGGTCGAGATACTTTTTTGGCGGGTTGATCCCGGTTTTCTCGAGGTTGGCGGAGCCGGCCGGCGCATGGTAGGCGAGATAAAGGAAAAACGGCTGCTGGCGGTTCGCGCGCACGAAGCGGACCGCCTCGCGGGTGAACAGCTCCTCGGAAAACCCCTCCGGCTTGATCAACGCGTTGCCCGAAAACGTGGAGGGGATTCCGTAGCGCTCGCCCGTCCAGTAATCCGTCCCGGTGTTGGCGAAGCCATAGAAGAAATCGAATCCGCGCTGCAGGGGCAGAAAGCGCTTCGCCCGGCCGCTGTCCCACTTGCCGACCACGGCGGTGCGGTACCCCGCACGCTGCATGAGCTGGCCAAAGGTGGTCTCCCGCAAGTCGAGTCCCAGCGTCATCTCCGGCGAGTACGCGTACTCCTCCATCGTATACCGATGGCCGTAGCTGACCATTTCGTTGCGAATCATCTCGAACAGTCCATTGCGCTGCGGGTAGCGGCCGGTGAGGATGCTGCCGCGCGAGGGCGTGCAGGCCGGCGACGTCGCGTAGAACGTGGTGGCCTTCACCCCCTCGGCAGCCAGGCGATCCAGATTCGGGGTGATCGCGTCCGGGCTGCCGAAACAGCCCAGATCCCGGAAGCCCTGGTTGTCGCTGACGATCACGATCACGTTTGGCCGGCGGATGCTGGCGCTGTCCACTGCTGCTGACGCAAGGGAGGCCAGGACCGATGCGAGCATCAACCCGGGCGAAAATAGCTGCTTGGTTTTCATTCGCGATGGGTTCGAATGCCCGCAGCTTGTTTCGGCGCCGTTGGGAAGTCGAGACGCGGTTGGCTTTCCGTGGCCCGCTTCGCCCACGGTCTCTTGTTTTGCCGCCACCATTACTCAGCGACGTTCCTCGCCGAACCGCTGGGTTTGTTTGTCATCCATTAAATGACAAACGTTTGACTGCTTTCGAGGTTGCACTGGCGAACCCCGCAACGTGACTCTCTCCACCTTTCTCCTCCCGTCAGCCGACCCCGCCCTTTATGAAAACTCCTCCCCCGGTCAGCAGCCTGCCGTCCACCCGCCGCACGTTTCTCAAGCACTCCGCCGTCGCCGGCGCCGCGCTCGGGTTTCCCGCCCTCGTGCGCGCGGCAAACCCGAACAGCAATGTCCAGGTCGCCGCCGTGGGCGTCAATGGCATGGGCCATAGCGATCTGCACAGCATCGCCTCCCATGCCCGGGTGAAGTACGTCGGCCTGTGCGATTTGGACACCACGCGTTTTGACAAAGCGGATACGACGGTGCCGGGCGTGCCGCACTTCCGGGACTTCCGGCTCATGCTGGAGCAGTTGGGCGACACGATCGACGCCGTCAATGTGGCCACTCCGGATCACATGCACGCCATGGTCGCGATTGAAGCGATGAAGCGGGGCAAGCACGTCTATTGCCAGAAGCCGCTGGCCCACACGGTGTGGGAGGCGCGCCAGATGCGCCGGTGGGCGGCGAAGAAGAACGTCGTCACCCAGATGGGCAATCAGATCCACTCCGCCCTCGAGTACCGGCTCGCCACCCGCTTGATCAAGGAAGGCGCCATCGGGAAGATCCAGGAAGTCCATTCCTGGGTGGCGGTGACGGGCAACGAACGCACGCGTTTGCTCGAGCCGCCCGCCCCGGGTCCCGTGCCGGCCCACGTGGACTGGAATCTGTGGATTGGCTGCGCGCCCATGCGCGACTATGCGCCCGGGGTCTACCATCCCTTTGCGTGGCGCGACTGGCAGGATTTCGGCGGCGGCGCGATGGGCGATTTCGCCTGCCACATCCTCGATCCCGTTTTCACCGCCCTGGGCCTGAAGGCGCCGATCTCGGTCGTGGCCGACAACAGCGGCATCAACCGACACATCTGGCCCACCACGGAGACCGTGCGCTACGTTTTCCCCGGCAACGAACTCACGGCGGACAAGACGCTCAACGTGACCTGGACCGATGGCGGGTTGCGGCCGAGCCGGAAACTGGCGAAGATGCCGGGCGATCTCGACCTGCCCGGCAGCGGTTCGTTGTTCATCGGGGAGCTCGGCAATATCGTGCTGCCCCACGTCGGCGGGCCGCGACTTTACCCGGTGGAAAAATTCCAGGGTTTCGCGTACCCGAAGGACGTGCAGAAACTCAATCACTGGCATCGCTGGATCGATGCCATCCTCGAAGGCGGCAAGACCAGCGACGGCTTCGATTACGCCGGTCCGCTGACCGAAACCGTGCAACTGGGCAACGTGGCCACGCGCGTCGTGGACCGTTCGACCGTCGCCCGCGGCGTTCGCTCCCTCGATCCAAAGGACACCCAGGCGCTGCAGTGGGACGCGGAGAACTGCCGGATAACCAATCATGCCGCGGCCCATGCACTGTTGACGAAGACATATCGCGCCGGATGGCAAGTGACGCCGGCGTAGCCGAAACGATGCAACAGAACCCCGTTCACCCGGTGAGCTATGGAAACTAATTTGTGAGTGTAGGGGCGGGGGGGGGGGCGGGCCCGGGTGGCCGCGGATATGGTGGGGG
>JACQWL010000457.1 GCA_016209255.1 Verrucomicrobiota bacterium | reverse complement strand
TACCACAGAAGCGTGTTCGCCCGCAGCCCCGCCCCGCCGAGGTGATCCCGCAGCTGCCCGATTGCGCGGTCCATCGCGGTAATTTCCGCAAAGCGCTCGCGCAATACCTCGCGCTGCAGGCGTTCCACCGGCCGGCCCGTCTCGTTCGAGGTCAACCGCACGCGGCGGTTCGCAAAGCTCGCGGGCAGCTTGTCGTAGAGCGCGAGATCCTCTGCCCGGCCGCTGTAGGGCTCGTGCGGTGAACCGAACCAGACCACCACGAAGAACGGGCGTCCGCCCTGCTTCGCCCGGTCGATGAAGCGTATCGCTTCCGCCACGACAATCTCGGAGCTTTCACCCTTGAACTGTTCGGGCGGTCCGCCGTTGCGCGAGAGATACGGGTCCAGTTCGAAGAAATTGTCGTGCGAGACCCATTCTTCGAAGCCCATCGCCCCCGGATTGGTGGGCGAGGCGGCCTTCACCGGTCCCAGGTGCCACTTGCCAAAGTGGCCGCAGGCGTAGCCGGCGCGCCGAAGCAGGTGGGCGATGCCGATCTCCTCGGGGCGGAGCGACCAGCCGGGGTTGAACGTCCCGTAACGATTGTGGTGGCGCCCGGTGATCACGGTTCCGCGGGTCGGCGAGCAGCTGGATCCCCCCGAGTAGAATCGGTCCAGGCGCAGGCCGGTGGCGGCCATCTGGTCGAGCACCGGCGTCTTGAGAAATGGGTGTCCGTTATAGCCGGTCTCGTCCCAGCCATGGTCGTCGCCCATGAGGAGAACGATGTTCGGCCGCTCGGCCGCACGTATCTGGACACCTGGCAGGAAGAGGCCGCCGGCGATGACGGCTGCGCCCAGCATAAACCGGAAAGCGGACCGCCGGCGCCGTGAATCGCTTTGGGTGGACCGCGCGAAGGTGGTCCCTCCAAGAGTCGGGATTTGAGAAGCCGAGAGGAGAACACTCATGGGAGGAGGCGGAGGGAGATCAGGGTGGCGGGATGCCGGCGGCGATTTTCTCCGGCGCCCCTTGATCCCTCCGACGGTGTGAATGTCGGTCGCCGACACAAGGGTCGAATCGGCCGCGGGAAATATGAACAGGTCACGTCCGCGACGGGGTGAAAGTTCTCATCGACGGCTGCGGCGATTCATGGCCAAAAGTTCGGATTTGATTCGGGGTCATTTTACCCTATCACGTCCCACATGAATGCTGTCGGGCCAGTGACCGAAACCGAGATTTGGGGCCGCGCCATCCGGCCTGACGTCGGTGATTTGTCCGCCGGGGCCGCCAGAGAATTTTTGCGTTTGCGGCTCTCGGAAAGCGACGCGGAGCGGGTGCGCGTGCTGTCCGCCAAAGCCAGTTCCGGTGCACTGACCACCGAGGAAACCCAGGAATTAGACCACTACCTCAACGTCGGCCGCACCTTGGAATTCATCAAAGCCAAGGCCCGACTTTCGCTGCGCGCCTCCGCCTGAGCGCTCGCATGGATGAGCTCCTGCACGAGGCGGTTCGCACGCGCGCGCAGCACCGGTGTGAGTATTGTCATTTCCCGGAAAAGTTCGCCGAGGTGCCGTTTCACGTCGATCACGTCGTGGCGTAACAGCACGGCGGACGGACGGTGCTGGCGAATCTGGCGTTCGCCTGCTGTTTCTGCAATCGCTACAAAGGCCCCAACCTCGCCGGAGTCGACCCGAACTCAAAGCAAGTCGTGACCCTCTTTCATCCCCGCCAGCACGAATGGGCCGACCATTTTCAGTGGGACGGTCCCATGCTCGTCGGCAAGACACCGACCGCGCGCGCCACGATTGCAGTTTTGTCGATCAACCGCGCCGACGCCCTCGCCGTCCGTCGACTTCTCATTCAGGAAGGAGTTTATCCCTTGGTTTAACCACTGGTAGGGGAAACCGGATATTCATGGGGTCGGGCCGGGGAGGGGTTTGGCGGAGTTGCGAGCGGATCGAATTGTCGTCGAACGATCATACATCTTCACCTGCGCCTTCCAGTTCAAGATGACGGTCACCAGCCGCGGCGTGGAATCCTCCACGACAGCATTGATCAAGAAACGTTCACCATCACCGCTGGCCTGGTACTGCTGGCGCCCGAAGTCCGAACCCGTATTCACGGGAAACAAAAGTCGATTGCGACGGGCACCATGAACGCCACGTCGTCCGCGAGATCGCGCGTGCAATCGACGGCCAGTTTCCATTCGCGGCGGAAATAGCCCTTGGGCCGCGCCTCCGTGTGGGCGGAAATTATCGGCAGGAACAGGGTGCACTCGCGAATCTGTTTTCGAATCTTCGCGTCCCACGCGTCGCCGCCGCGCAGCTCGGACTGATCGAACCATACCTCGACGCCTTGGCTCCGCAGGGCCTCGGCAATGAGCCGCGCTGCGTCCATATCTTCACGGGCGTAGCTCAAGAAAACGGCACCGGAGCTGGGAGGAGCGGGCATGGCCGTCGGGGAACGCCGATAAATAACGACGTGTTTCTCCCGCTTGCGAGGCGAAAACTCGAACGCGACGTGCCCGCCTTGGAGTACCGAAAGGGAACCGGATTTTCAGCCGGAGGAGTTCGGGCGTGTCGTGCCCTCCGTGATGAGCCACATGCAGGAGTCCACCGCGCGGTAGTTCCACGGCCAGCGCCGCACTTCGTCTTCATAAACCGCCATCGACTCGGCCAGACGCCCCTGCCGCTTCAACAGCGTGCCGAGCCGCGAATGGCCTTCGTTGCTGTCGGGCGCTTCGCGAATCAGCTCGCGCAAGCGGGCCTCGCCGGCGCGCGGATCGACGAACTCCATCGTGATCGCCGCGTGGATGGCCTGCAGGATCCAATCGCCGGGATACCGCCGCATCATTTGCTCAAACCGCGGCAGCACCTCCCGGGACGGCGGAATCCTGCCGAGCGCGATATATTCGGGGTCGTTTTCCGCCGCCGTGCGCATCGCGAGCGTCGGGGGCGTTTGCGCGAGCCAGGCGCGGCAATCCCGCTCGAACTGCGCGGCGCCGTCGGGCGAGGGCGGGATCTGCTCAATCTGGTCTTGATACCGCACCATCGAGCCGAGCGCCACCGGCCAGTCGCGCGACGCCATCGCCTGGTTGTAGCGGCTCGCCTCCGCCGCGTCGCGCGGGGGCGCGCGGTAGACCATGAGCGTGCGCGCCGCGAGGTTGCGCAGGTCCAGCGACTGCGAATTCAGCAGCGCGCGGAAATAGTCGATCGCCACGTCGCGCGGCACGACGCCCTTCCCCACCTGATCGAAGATCGTCATGAAGTTGTAGTCGTTGCCGTCGTTCATGTCCCAGCCGTAGGGTGGAAACACGATCCACCACGAGAGCTTGCGCAGCCCCGCGTCGTCCACCGGCACTCCACAGTCCTGGTGGAGGTCGTCGACAAGGAGTTCGCGCGAGGCGCCTTTGAGCAAATCAAGCCGGATGCGCTGGATCGCCGTGGTGACAACGCGGTGGGCGTAAAACGTGTGGTTCGGCCGCGCGGTCCGCCCGAGCCGGTGCTCCACGCGGGTGAGGAATCGATTGCCGATCTCGATCAGCCGGTCCAACGCATCCGGCTGCATCGCCGGCAGTTTTCCGCCGGCAAAGATGGAATCGATCGGGAGCAGCGGTGGCGGTGTTACGGGCGGTGGCGCGGGTGGCGCGGCGCGGGGCAGCACGGGCGGTCCCTTCGTGGGTGGCGGGGCCGCCGCTGGGAAAAAATCGCCGATCGTATTCCACTCGTTCGTGCCATCGCGCCGCGCGGGTGTCGCCGCCGTGATGACGCCCTTGGCAAGCCGGTCGCGGATTTCCGAGACAATGAATGGCCCTTCGACAATGTTGTTGCGCCGGATGAAGGTGAGCATGGCGGGGCAGGACTGGCACTCCTTTGACCATCCGTCGCACCGCTGGCGACGCCAAAACGCGACTGGCGGGGCGGGTGAAAGGGGCGCTCGTGGGAAAACTATTGGGAGAAAAACTGACTTCACTTCCAGTTGCACCCCGCTCGAGGGTCGGTGGCGTGAGCGACAAGTTGCCGGTCGAGTGTGGCCACCATCTTGGCAAGGGCCTGGCCTCCTTCAGCAGGTGTTGCGCGGTAGTCACTTATCCGGAAAATCCCGCGCAAAATGCGCAAGAAAGTTAATATAGACGCGGGGTCACGCGGCGACCGGTTGGAGGGCCGGGATGATGAGGTGTTCGGTCAGTTTGCGTGCAGCAATCAGAGCACGGCGGCCAAGGCTGGTGAGATAGTAGCGGTAGGTGTGTCCGACTCGGCGGATGAGCCCGTGCAGACGGAGGCGTTTGAGAATCCGGCCGATTTGACCGGAGCTTTTGCCGGCGAGGTGTGCGCGCAGGCGTCGGCCACTGAGGCCGTTGATAGAAAATTCGCCCCGCAGCAGCGCGAGCAAGACGGTCAGGTCTTCCTTGAGGAAGAAATTGAAGCCGCGCCAACTGCGGTCGCGAGGATCGTGAGCGGGGCGGCTGATGTGATCGAGGTCATGCCGCTGGGCGCTGCGGTCTTCCAGCGTGCCGACGAAGTCGAGATAGCGCCGGCACGCCGCCGCCAGCAGCTCATCCAAATCGGTCAGACTGTAGATCGATTTCTTGAGCGCGGCGACTTTGTATTCCGAGCTGCCGTCCCGATGATCCACCTTGCGGTGGTGAGAGAAAAACGTGATGTCATTCGAGGTCGCTTCGATCCGCAGGACCCGGCCGCCGCGGTCGTACATCTTCAGCGATTGGTGTCCGAGATGTTGGCGAAGACAGGTGCCTTCGATGCGGGTAAAGAACCGGCTGGTGGCTTTTGCCTCCGGGCTGAGCCGCTTGTCCCAGAAGCGGGCCATCTCGTCGATGCGCACCGCAAGCACCGCCTGCCGGCTGATTTCCTCGTAAATCGGGCGCAGGTCTACGGCGCGGCGAAACACGACGTCCAGCGCGTACTCCGCCTGCATGACCGACCAGTGATAACCCTCGGTGAAGCGGGTGCTCGGCGGACAGTACCGGCGGGCAAACGCGGCCAGCTTCTGATGCAGCCCCAGGACCGAGAAGTCGTCGCTCAATTCCTGCGCGCGTTCCCACGAGTCGATCTCGACGAAGGCCGTGTCGTCGAGGCGGTAGTCGATCCGGGCCTGCTGGAGGCGGCTCGCCAGCCAGTGATGGCCGTTGAAGTAAACCTGCAGCCGATACGGCGCCCACGTCGGCACCCGCACGTAGGCCAGCCCCAGTTCCGGATCGAGGAAATAGAAGTAGTAGTGCAGGCACCTGCCGGACTTGAACTTCACGCCGGTCCGGCCGGTGGCTTTGTCGTGCCAGGGTTGATAAGTCGTGCACGTTTCCATCGCGGACATGATGTGGACCAAGCCGGGGAGGCGGCCGCGACGGGCCAGAACTTCGGCCACGATATCCTCTTTGCGGGTGTCGTGCCTGGGCAGATACTCGATCTGCAGCCCATGTTCGGCGGCGAGCCGTTCGGCATTCTGCCGAATCTGCTCACGGATCGGCTCCAGGTATTGCGCCAAATCGAAGCAGCGGACGTGCGCCCGCTGCAGCACCCTCGCCATCGCTTCCGGATACGCGATTGCCGTCAACGTGCCCGAAAAAACCAGCCGATCATAGCAGCCGAGAATCCCGACGATCTTGTCCTTGTAACGTGTGAGCAGACCTTTTTTCGCACTCATACCCGTAGTGTCCCCTTGCCGCCGCGTGTTTCAACTCGCTTGGCGCATGCCAACCCGGCAGAGGCGGCCCGTGCGTATGCCAAGTACAGCCCCATCACCGCCCCTCGCCCTTGGTTCCGGCTCCGCCGGGTTGGGGTGGAG
>JACQWL010000456.1 GCA_016209255.1 Verrucomicrobiota bacterium | reverse complement strand
CAACCGCGGATTACACAGAGAGGCAGGGCCGCAACCGAAGCCTGAGGTGCCCACGAAACACACGAAAAGACGCGAAAACTGAACCGGCTTTCGTGTTTTTGGTGTGTTTCGTGGGCAAAAATTCGCCGGGGCCTACGAGAACTTTCCCGGATAGCAGTGCGGGGACTCATTTGGTTCTCCGCGTTCTCTGCGTTTCAGTTTTTTGGGTTTGGTTCGCGGCTGCCCAGCCATGAAACTGTTTACCGATGTCCACCTTCGATTTTGACACGCCGCCTGACCGGCGCGGCACCGACTCGCAGAAATGGCAGAAATACGCCGGCCGCGACATCCTGCCGCTGTGGGTCGCCGACATGGATTTCAAGTCCTCCCCCGCCATCATCGACGCCCTGCACCGGCGCGTGGAGCACGGGATCTTCGGCTACGCGCGACCGGTCAAGTCGACGATCGACGCGGTCGTCAACGCCATGGCGGAGCGCTATGGCTGGAAAATCGATCCCGCGTGGATCGTCTGGCTGCCGGGGCTCGTGGTCGGGCTCAACGTCACGGCCCAGGCCTTCGCCCAGCCCGGCGAGGAGGTCCTGACGCTTGCGCCGGTTTATCCGCCCTTCATGAGCGCGCCAAAAAACAGCGCGCGCGTGTCCGTCACCGTGCCCTGGGCGCTGCAGGGCGGCGCGTGGACGATCGACTGGGAGGCGCTCGAACGCGCCGTGACGCCGCGCACGACGTTGTTCTACCTGTGCAACCCGCACAATCCGCTCGCACGGGTCTGGCGCCGGGAGGAGCTCACGCGGCTCGCGGAGTTCTGCGAGCGGCACAACCTCGTGCTCTGCTCCGACGAAATCCACGGCGACCTCGTGCTCGAGCCGGCGCTGCCTCACGTGCCGACCGCGATGCTCGCGCCCGAAATCGCCGCGCGCACAATCACGCTGATGGCGCCGAGCAAGACCTACAACGTGCCCGGCCTCGGCACGTCGCTCGCGATCATCCCCGACGCCATGCGCCGGGCGCGCTTCGTCCGTGCCACCGCCGGCATCGTCGCCGAGGTCAACAATCTCGGGTACGTCGCCTGCGAGGCGGCCTACCGCGACAGCGAGCCCTGGCGGCAGGCGCTGCTCGCGTACCTGCGCGGCAACCGCGATTACCTGCTCGAGGCGGTCGCCCGCGAGCTGCCCGGCTTGCGGGTCGAGGCGCCGGTGGAGGCAACGTACCTGCTGTGGCTCGACGTCGCCGCGCTCGGCCTCGAACGGCCGGCGGCGCATTTCGAGGCCCATGGGGTGGGCCTGAGCGACGGCGCGATGTTCGGCGCCGCGAAGGGTACGCACGTCCGCCTGAATTTCGGCTGCCCCCGCGCGACCTTGACCGAGGCGGTGCGGCGGATGAAGGCGGCCCTCGCCGCGCGTTAGCATCACCTGCGTGGGTTTTCCTCAGTACCCCGCGAGAAAATTAATGGATAAATTCATGGGTCGAGTAACCTATTGGGTTACTCTGTAGTTTGGCGGATCTAGCGGCGGCAGGAAACAGAGCGGTGTTTGCGGCTGGCCGCCCTCGCCGCCGGCCCGCCGCGCGGCCCGGAACGTCCCCGGCCGCTGCTATCGCCGCACTACCCCTATTTTGGGGTACGACCGAAGCCGACAGGGTAACCTATTGGGTTACTCTTTGACCATGGTTCCGCTCCATCCGCGATTGAGGCTGTTTCTCGACCTTTGCGACGCGCTGGCGATCGCCGCCGAAACCGGCGCGCAGCAGGTGCAATTCGCCTTGCGCAAGCGCCGGGCCAGTTCGTATCGCACGCGCCGCCCCGGGTCGGACTCTCCGATGTGGAACGTATTCGTGCTGCTCATGCGCGACGAATTGCGTCCCCTTGGATCCAAGGTCCGCCTGGCACGTTACCTCGGTGTTCCCAAACAACGGATCAACGATTTTCTCACCGGGCGCAGCCGGTTGCCCGATGCGGAACTGACCTTGCGCATGATCCATTGGCTCACCGAGCGGGCCGACGGTCGCGACCCGGCCCTTTGACCCGGTAACCTATTGGGTTACCCGCCGATTTGGGCGGGGCTTGCAGGGATGGAGCCGGGGGGTAGGGTGCGGGGAGTCATGCGCCTCGGCCCGTACGAGCTTTCGTCCAACCTGTTTCTCTCGCCGCTGGCGGGTTACACCAACCTGCCGATGCGCGTCACCGTGCGCGAGCTCGGCGGGCTTGCCTGGGCCACGACCGACCTCGTCAACGCCCGCTCGCTCCTCGAGCGCAATCCGGTCGCGCTCAAGCTCTTGGCCTCCTCCCCGGCCGACCGGCCGCTCGCCATCCAGCTTTTCGGCAGCGTGCCGGAGGAAATGCGCGATGCCGCCGCGATGTGCGAGGCGCTCGGCGCCGAGTCCGTCGACATCAACATGGGCTGCCCGGTGCGAAAGGTCGTCAGGATTGGCGGCGGCTCCGCCATGATGACCGAGCTCGACCAGACGGCCAAGCTGGTGCGCGCGATGGTGGCGGCGGTGAGAATCCCGATCACCGCCAAGATGCGGCTCGGCTGGGACGACGAGAACCTCACCGCGCCGGATCTCTCGCGCGCGCTCGAGGACGCCGGGGTCGCGGCGATTTTCGTCCACGGCCGCACACGCGCGCAGGGGTTTGCCGGCACGGTCAACGTCGCCGGGATCCGCGCCGTCGCCGGCGCGGTGCGGCACATTCCCGTGATCGGGAATGGCGACATCACCACGCCCGAGGCCGCGAAGCACATGCTCGACGAAACGGGGTGCGCCGGGGTCAGCATCGGCCGCGGCGCATTCTACGACCCGTGGATTTTCCGCCGCACCCAGCACTATCTGCGCACCGGCGAGCTCCTGCCCGAGCCGGATTTTGCCGAGCGGCTGCGCGTCCTGCGGAGCCATTTCGAGCGCTACTGCGAATTTTACGGCGAGGAGTACGGCGCGAGGCTCTTCCGCAAGGTCGCCCCCTGGTACGCCCGGCGTTTTGGCCCGGCGAAACCCTTCAAGCAGCGCATCATCACCATCGCCTCCCGCGCCGATTTCGAGGCGGCCCTGGCCGAATACCTGGCGTGGCGCGCGCAATTCTGCGACGACCGCGGCGAATTGCTGCCGAAATACGCGCCGGCGCCGATGGTGGCGTCGTTCATGGCGGCGAATGGCGATGGTGCGATAGAGCGCAGCGCCATCCCCGTGCCGAAAGGTCCGGTCGAGGTGTGGTAGGGCCGGTGGGTCAGGTCTTTGACCTCACCTTCGCATGCTGGGTGTTCGAGATCAGGTCACAGACCTGACCTACCTCGCGGGCCAGCGCGGCGGATGCTTCAGGTAGGCCGGCACGGGATAGTTCGGCGGCGGGTTTTTCTTCAGCGCCTCGAGCACGACTTCGACGGCTTTCTCGAGCTGCGGATCGCGGCCGGCGCGCACCAGCTTCGGATCGTGTTCGACCTCGATGTCGGGCCCGATGCCGACGTTCTCGACCTCCCATTTGCCGTTGAGATCGAAAATCGCGATGCGCGGCGCAGGTAGTCGACGATGTTGTCGGCGAGCGAACCGCCGCCGTTGAAGCGCTCGTCGATCACCGCGCCCTGCCGGCCGGCCTGGGGGAAGTAGGAGCGGTTGAAACTGGTGTAGCCCGGCGTCGACGTGTCGGGCACGTAGACGTAGGCGAGCTTGCCGCCGCTGAGTTCGTCGACCTTGCGGCGGTTGCCCTCGATCCAGGCCAGATTGCGCACGGCCTTCGAAGTCGATGACGACCTTGACCGCTTCCTTTTCTTTTTTCTTCGCGGTGTCGGCGGCCGGCTTCGGTTCCGGCTTTGTCTCGGACGCGGCGGCGTCCGCGGGTTTTTCCGCCTCGGCGACTTTTGTCTCACCGTCGGATTTCTTGGCCGGGTCCTTGTCTTTCGCGTCGTCCTTTTCCTCGTCGCTCTCGAGCGCAAGCGGCGACGGCAGATCTTTCCCCAGCACCGCGAGGTAGACGGCCCGCGTCACGGGATGGCCCATCGCGCTCATGTTGGCGCCGGCCGAAGCGAGGCCGAGGTCGGTGCTGGCGGTGAAGTAGAGATACTTGCCGTTCTTGTCCCAGTCGGGCGAGCGGGCGTCGCTCATGCCGTCGGTGACCTGCGTGACCCTGGCGTCCTCGATGGAGTAGACGAAGACGGCGGTGGCGAACCGAGGTCGATTTTCCGCACGGCGCCGAGGCCGTTTTGGTCGCGCAGGTGCAGCGCATACTCGCCGGACTCTCAGAGAAGGAGGCGATCCACCTGCCGTCGGGCGACCAGCCGACCGCGACATCGGTGCCCGGGTGCGTGGTCAGCCGGCGCGGCTCGCCGCCGGCGGCCGGTACTACGTTAACGTCCTGGTTGGTGTCGCAATTCCCGGTGAACGCCACCTGCGTGCCGTCCGGCGAAAACAACGGCCCGCTCGCGGTGCCGGGGTCGCCGACCACGAGCCGGCGCGCGTCGCCGCCCTCGCGGCCGACGACCCAGAGGCTGCCGCCGTAAGCGAACCCGGCTTTTCCGGCGGAGGAATCCAAAAACCGGCGCGCCTTGCACCCCGGCGCGCACTTTGCGAGGATGCGGCCATGTCCAACGTGGGCCACTTTTGGGAACTTGTCCTTGGCACGGTCATCGCGCTGCTGCCGTTGATCAACCCGCTCGCGTCGGCGCCCACGTTTCTCGCCATCACCGAGGGCGACACGCGCGAGCGCCGGATGCAGCAGTTGCGCCACGCCTGCTTCTACAT
>JACQWL010000051.1 GCA_016209255.1 Verrucomicrobiota bacterium | reverse complement strand
TGAATTGGCCTCGGTTCATGTGGCGGACCGCCGGATGAGCCTGGCCGGTGCGGCGGTCGTGGACGTGCCCAAGGGCGATGTCATCCTCCGGCAGGGTGCGATGGACAACGATGCCTACTTTGTCCTAAGTGGCCGGGTGGTAGTCAAGCGGGAGGAAAGCGGGCGTTCCCGGATCATCCGCAGCCTGGGTCCAGGCGAACAGTTCGGCGAGATCTCCGCCCTGACCGGCGCACTGCGCGTCGCCACGGCCATCGCGGAGGAACCGAGCCAGGTCCTGCGCCTGCCCGTCAATTCTTTGCGCCGGTTGATGCAGACGCCCGCGCTGAATGAGATTGTCCGCGAGAGAATGAGGGAGCGACTCATGATCTCGGACCGCGGCCTGCTCATGTTGCGCAGCATCGTCCAGGTTTCGATGCTCATCAATGTGTTCCTCCTGGCGAATGAAGTGTTCAAGGAGTTCTACTCGGGCAACCTGCACGTGGCCTCGGCCAAGTACCTCTTCCTCGGCCTGCACGGCCACCACGCGCTGGTGCCGTGGATTTGGACCGCCGTCGCGCTCAACTTCGCCGCGATGATTCTGCTCGTGCTCCCGGTGAGCCGCAGCCTGAAGTGGCTGAACGTTACCTGCGTCATGTGCATTGTCGGCATCTGGATCGAAAAGGGGATGGGCCTGGTGGTTCCGGGCTTCATTCCGACGCCACTCGGGGCGATCATCGAATACACTCCGTCGCTCAACGAGACCCTCGTGTGCCTCGGGATTTGGGCCTTCGGCCTGCTGTGCTATACAGTTTTCCTGCGCATGGCTGTCCCCATCCTGCAAGGCCGCCTGTCGAAGGCCGATGAACGGCCGCCGGTCGGCGGGTTGATTTCCACGCCCGCTCCCTTCTGACATGGCCATGCCGACGCAACGCCCTGCCGCCGCGCGGGAAGGCGCCGCCCAGCTTTGCCAGCCCTTCAAACTTCGACCACACAGATCCATGAATAAAACCATCCTATTCGGGCCGGCGGTGATCGTGATTCGAGTGGCCGCTTTCGCCGCCGCGGAGCCGCCAGGGGGAATCAGCCAATATTGGGAGAAGACCTGTGCCAGTTGTCATGGCATGGAGGGCAAAGCCGACACCAAGGCGGGAAGAAAGATTGGCGCGATTGACTTCACCGATCCCAAGAACCAGGAAAAGTTCACCGACGAGCAAATGTTCAAGGCGATCAAGGAGGGCGTCAAAGACAAGAAGGGCAAATTCACGATGAAGCCCGCCGAAAACGTGAACGATGAGCAAATCAAGTCCCTGGTTGCCCGCGTCCGCGCCTTCAAGAGGTAGCTGATCGCCGCCGCGGCCGGAGGGCTGCGCCGGCCGGCTGCGACCCACGCGCTCTGCTCTCCGCCATGAACCCGAACTACAACACCGAGGTTCCAGACGCGTCATATTTCGAGCGCCAGGTGCTCTGTCGCACCGGTTGCCCGGTCAACACCGACGCCGGCGGTTACGTCCAGGCAATCGCCGAAGGGCGCGATGAAGACGCCTACATCATTGCGCGCCGGCCGAATCCGTTCGCCTCCATCTGCGGGCGCGTGTGCGCCGCACCGTGCGAGGCGAAATGCCGGCGGAAAGACATTGACGCCGCCGTCGCCATCCGCGCGCTGAAACGATTCGTTTGCGAGCAGTTCGGAGTGGAGTCGGAACGTTTCGACGTCAACCGGGTTTACGCCGCGACGCAGCGGGCGGAGCGGGCGAAGCTTGGCCTCGGAAGAAGAGTTGCCGTAGTCGGGGCCGGGCCGGCAGGCATGGCCTGCGCGCACGACCTCGCCTTGATGGGATTCAACGTGACCGTCTTCGAGGCGCAAAGCATGGCGGGCGGCATGCTGACGCTCGGCATTCCGCAGTACCGGCTGCCCCGCGAAATCATCCAGGCCGAGATTCAGGCCATCGTGAGTCTGGGTGTGGACCTCAAATTGAACAGCCGGCTGGGGCGCGATTATTCGCTGGCCAGTCTCAAGCAGGACGGATTCGAAGCGATTTTTCTGGCCATCGGCGCTCACAAGAGCCGCGAATTGAACATCGAAGGGGTCGAACTGGACGGGACTTTTCGCGCGATTGACTATCTGCTCAACATCAACCTCGGCTATCGGGTGAATCTTCACGGAAAAGTGGTCGTGATTGGGGGAGGAAACGTCGCGTTTGACGTGGCGCGTTCGGTCGTGCGCCAGGCCGCACATATCGACGACATGAGCCCGGAAGCCTTGCGTAAGATCTTGCGCGAGGCGACGACCACCCTCGATCAACTGACCCGGGGAGAGAGGGAAGGCCCGGAGGATTTGAAAGTGGCCCTCGACGTGGCCCGGCAGGCGTTGCGCGCCGGGGTGCGCGAAGTCCACATGTATTGCCTCGAAAGTTTGGCGGAGATGCCGGCGACGAAAGCCGAGATTGATGAAGCCGTCGAGGAAGGCGTGAAATTGCACACGCGCTGGGGACCGAAACGCATTCTGGGGAAGGACGGCCGCGTCTCGGGCATCGAGTTGATCAAGGTCGCCTCCGTCTTCGATCAGAACCGGCGCTTCAACCCCACCTTCCTGGAAGGCACGGAGGAAACGGTCGCCGCCGACGGGGTCGTTCTCGCCATTGGCCAGGCGGCGGATCTCTCTTGGGTGCGACCCGAGGACAACCTCAAGACCACGGCCCGCGGCACGGTTGAAGCCAACCCGCAAACGCTGGCGACTTCCCGGCCGGACGTGTTTGCCGGCGGCGATCTCGCTTTCGGGCCGCGCATCATCATCACCGCCGTAGCGGAAGGGCGCCGCGCGGCGCGGTCCATCGCCACGTTTTTGACCGGCAAGGCGCCGACCGAATCCGCGACCGTCCGCACGACCATCTACAACGCGCACCGGATGTTTCCCGGTTACGAGCGGCTGCCGCGCCGGCAGCCGCCCGCCATCGCGATCGAACGGCGCGTCGGCATCGCCGAAGTCGAGAACACCTTCCCGCAACCCGAGGCGTGGTTGCAGGCCAATCGTTGTTTGAAGTGCCACGTCAGCCCGGTTTTTGACGGCGACCTCTGCGTGCTGTGCGGTGGCTGTGTGGACGTCTGCCCCGAATCCTGCCTGCGAATCGTGGACGTGGCCAACCTGATGGGCGACGAAATGCTGGCCGCCGCCATCACCGCCCGCTACGGCCGCATGCCAACCAGCGGCATGTCCGCGGCGATTATCAAGGACGAAACGGCCTGCATCCGCTGCGGCCTCTGCGCCGCGCGCTGTCCCACTCACGCGATCACCATGGAACGCGTTGAACGATTGCAACTCGCCTGACCTATGAACAAAGGCCATTCTCCTCCCGCCACGCCCGCCGCAACCCCGGTGCCGCAACCGTACCACCGCGACAGCCGGCGCGATTTTATCTGGCTGACCCTCGGCTGGCTGGCTTCGTTGTTTGCGCTGGCCGCGAGCGGTTTCGCCACGCTGCGCTCGCTGGTGCCGAATGTCCTGTATGAGCCGAGCCGCCGTTTCAAGGCCGGCAGGCCGGGAGACTATCCGGATGACACCGCCACCTTCATTGAAGAGGTGCGCCTGTTCATCGTGCGCAAAGGAAACAGCTATCGCGCCATGAGCGGCATCTGTCCCCATCTCGGCTGCACCGTGAATCCTACCGTCGGAAAATATCCCTTTCTCTGTCCGTGCCACGGCAGCCATTTTGACCCCAACGGCGCCGTGGTCAGCGGCCCCTCGCCGCGCGGGTTGGCCTGGCACCTGGTGAGTTTGAGCAAAGACGGGCGTCTGGTCGTCGATATGGACCAGACCGTGACGCACGACAAGACCCTTGTCATCAAAGCATGAAATCACTCAAGCAGATTTGGCTAACGTTTGCCGGGACGCGCGTCGGCCAGTCCATTTTTCGCGTCGGTTTGCCGGAGAGCAATCTGGGCCGGATGCAGGCGATGGTTTCGAGCTTCCTGCTCCACCTGCACCCGGCCAAGGTGCACCGGCATTCGCTCCAGTTTTCCTACACGCTGGGCCTGGGCCTGATCTCGCTCTATCTCTTTTTGATCCTGTGCATCACCGGCGTGGCGCTGATGTTCTTCTACGTCCCAAGTCCCGAGCACGCCTATGACAACATGAAGGATCTGGAGTTTGTGGTGTCGGCTGGAATGATCGCGCGCAACATGCACCGGTGGTCCGCGCATCTCATGGTGCTCTGCGTGTTCCTGCACATGTGCCGCGTGTTTTACACCGGCGGTTACAAGCCGCCACGCGAATTCAACTGGATCGTCGGCGTCGGCTTGTTCGTCATGACGCTGGTCCTTTCCTTCACCGGCTATCTGCTGCCGTGGGACCAACTGGCCTTCTGGGCGATCACGGTCGGCACGAACATCGCCGGCTACGCGCCGGTCGTCGGCAAGAAGATTCAGTTTCTCCTGTTGGGCGGAAACATCGTCGGCGAATCGTCGCTGCTCCGCTTCTATGTCCTGCACGTCATCGTGCTTCCCGCCGCCGTGGTCTTTATGATCGCAATCCACTTCTGGCGCGTGCGCAAGGACGGCGGACTCTCGCGGCCCGGCGAACCCGACGTGCTCGTGCAACAGTCGGAAACCGGCCCGCTTTCCACCAGCAAGACCTACGGCCTGATGGAGCTGGCACGGGGAACGTCGCCCGCCGTGGGTCTCAAACCCGAGGATGAGGTGCCGGTCTGGCCGCACCTGTTGTTTCGCGAGATTCTTCTGTTCCTGGCTACGATGGCCGTGGTCATGTTCCTGAGCGTGTTCTGGAACGCGCCGCTCGAGGAGTTTGCGAATCCGACGCATCCGCCGAACCCGGCCAAGGCGCCCTGGTATTTTCTGGGGTTGCAGGAACTGGTGGCCTACTCGGCATTCTGGGGAGGGGTGGCGGTGCCGGCGCTGTTGCTCGTGGCGCTCGTCGCCCTGCCCTATCTCGACCACCAACGGGTGGGAATCGGGGTCTGGTTTGCGCGTGAACGCCGCGTGGCGGTCACGATCTTCACGATTTGCGTCGTGGCCGCCGTGGTCCTCACCGCCATCGGCACGTATTTCCGCGGGCCGAACTGGGACTGGGTTTGGCCGTGGGCGGCATCGGCTGTCACCCCTCACTGAACTATGGACTCGTTGAGAAAACTCTATCCGTGGTTTGCGCTGCTCGGACTTGCCGTCGGAGGCTTGGTGCTGGCCGGCTACTACAAGGACGAATTCCGCGAGTGGAAGCGCTGGCAGCAGGAATATGCCGCCCAGGAACTAAACCGCGCCACTACGCCCGAGCAGAAAGAGCAGGCCCGCGCCCTCCCGATTGAAATCAAGCAGATTGTCCTGCCAGAGTTGCAGCGGGTGGACCGCTGCACGACGTGTCATCTTGCGGTCGAGGATTCCAGCTATGCAGGCGTCAAGCAGCCGCTGGCGTATCATCCCAACCATGCGCGGCATCCGTTCGAGAAGTTCGGCTGCACGATTTGCCACCAAGGCCAGGGGCGCGCCACCGAACGCGAGGCGGCGCACGGTCGCGTCGCGCATTGGGAGCATCCGATGCTGGCGATGAAATACATCGAGGCTTCGTGTGCGAAGTGCCACGCCGCCACCGACGTTCCCCGCTCCCCGCTGCTGGCCCGCGGGCGCGCGCTGTTCGAAGAGCAGGGCTGCATCGGCTGCCACAAGCTCGGCGGCTTCGGTGGAAACCTCGGCCCGGAATTGGACAAAGTCGGCGCCAAGCGGAGCCCGGAATGGCTGGCGAAACACTTTAAGTCCCCCGCGGAGCTCGTGCCCGGCTCAGGCATGCCGCCCGTGAAACGCTCCGACGCCGACGTTGCCGCCCTCACCCTTTTCATGCTGGGACAGACCGGCGAGCGGCTCACGGAGTACTATGTCTCGATGAAGACCATCCCCGGGCCCGACATCGGGCAGCGGCTGTTCGGCCAGAAAGGCTGCATCGGCTGCCACAGCGTCGGGGGCAAAGGTGGCACCGTCGGACCGGCCCTGGATGGTGTCACTCAGCGCCGAACCACCGACTGGATCGTCAAGCATTTCCGCGATCCCGCGGCCATTTCTCCCGAGTCGGTGATGCCGAAATTCAATTTCACCGAGTCTGAAATCCGGTCGCTGGCTTCATTCCTCGGGTCCCTGACCGGGGCGGATGTGCTTAGCTTCATGAAGATTCCGGCGCAGGCCTCGCCGGTTGAGCGTGGCAGGGCGGTTTATTTGAAATACGGCTGCGGTGGATGCCACGGGACGAGCGGCGAAGGCGGCGTGCCGAATCACAATGCCAAGAGCAACCAGCAGATTCCGCCCCTGACGGCGGCCAATGATCTCGCCGATGTTTTCCTCGAATCGTTCATCACTGAAGGCGTGCCGGAAATCGGGAAACTCGACCCGAATGGGCCCAAGCCGCCCATCTATATGCCGGGTTTTGGCGACAAGATTTCCGAGGGTGAACTGGCTGATCTCATCAGTTATCTCCGCAGCTTAAAGCCCTAATAGACGGAAAAATTGTAAAACCTCCAAGCGGCTCTCCCCTGGCCCGTGCGGCTGCGGGCAGCAACGCGCGGTCCGGCGGGAAACCGGCATTCCCCCAAGAATTGAGCAGTCCTCTGCAAGAAACGCGGAGCGCTGCCGTCGCATTCTGTGGCATCGTAGGTAGCGCGCTCATCAGTTCCACCATAAGCGCAGAACCATGCCCATGGCCACCCAACTCACCGCCGAAGACGCCAGACAATCACTGACTGCGCACGTCGCGACCAAAGGGGCGGAGCTATTTGCCAAATACGGCCCCCGTCTGGGTTGGAAAGAGCTGCAACTCCTGCTCAACGACCGCGCCTTTGTGCGCTACCCGTGCGAAATCGTGTTCGACGCTTCGCAGCTCAATCCCGGCGAGTTTGCCCATCCGGTCGCAAAAGGGAAGACACCCGAGGAAGGATTTGTGATGCACATCCATCCGATGTACATGCTCGATCTCGGTCGCGTGCCCTACCTTGTGCTGTACCAACTCGTGGCGGTCAACTACGGTCCATTCGCTTCCGCCGACGATGCGGAGATTTTCGGCGCCGCCGCACTCGGCATACCGCGCGAAGTATATTACGACACCCTTTGCGAACTGGCGGACCAGCTGGGCGTCGGCGAACTCGAGTCCGCCCGCGCCGGCGGCTGCGGTGGCGGCGGATGCGGTGGCGGCCTGTGAGGCGCAGCCTCAGACCATTTTCGCGTGATGGGGCCGGCGAAAGTCCGGCCAGATGGCAGATGTCTGGGGTGGCAGGCGCCTCACCGCAATTGTCCGCTGCGCGGACACGTTAAACGGACAGTGAGTTCCGGTTGGGCGCTGCGGCACCTTGCAGGGCCGGAATAATAGCGGGCCGAGGTCGCCGGCCAGCGCGCCTCCGCCCTGGCTATCGGCAGGAGCGGGACCAGGCGGCCAATATATGCGGAGCTTTTGCCAATACAGAAGTAGTTCCTTTTTCCGATTTCGCCAATCCTGATTGCGACCCAGACGCCGCGACCGGTCTGAGCAGGCGGCGTCATCAGGCCAGAGCCGCACCAAATCAAAACTATGCCTCCGCAGATTTTCCGACTTGTCATTCTGACCGCGGGAGTCGTCGGGTCTTATGGCATCGCCCGGATGCTGATGGTACCGCCCACTTTTGGCGAACACGGTTCGTACCGGGGAGCCGCGCTGGAGGAGCTTGCCGCGGCCAAACCGGTTTTCTCCGGCATAAAGGCATGCGACGAATGCCATTCTGAAGTTCTCGAGGAGCTCGTTAAATTCGAACATAAGACGATTTCGTGTGAATCCTGCCACGGTCCGAGTCGGAAGCACGCGGCTGATCCGGACGTGACGACGCCGAAGGGTAAGTTCGCAGACAGCGACTGCCTGCGCTGTCATCAGTCCAGCCCATCCCGGCCGGTATGGCTCAAGCAGGTCGACCCAAATGAACATTATCGTGGCGACAAGCGGTGCTCCGCCTGCCACCTGCCGCACCAACCGAACGAAAAGCCATGAGACACGTTGTTTCACGCCGCCAACTGCTTGGCGCGCTCGGAGGCGCGCTGGGGTGGATCCTGTCCCGGCCTTTGGCTCATGCCGCGAAAGAGGCGGTACAGAAAGTCCTGGCCTCATCCAAGGCGCCCAAACGCTACGATCCGTCCGCGCACAAATGGCTGATGTGCATAGACGTCGAGCGCTGCATCGGCTGCGGATTGTGCGTCGATGCCTGCAAGACCGAAAACCACGTGCCGGAGGCGGCGAGTTATTTTCGGACGTGGATTGAGCGCTACATCATCAAGAAACCAGCTCCCGGCGGGACCGACGTCCGGGGTGAAGTGCTGGTCGACTCGCCGAATGGCGGCCGCAAAGGTTTCCCGCCGTCGCTCGTGCCGCGTGAGGAGATCCTGCGATCGTTTTTCGTCCCGAAACTCTGCAATCTTTGCGCGCATTCGCCATGCTCCCAGGCGTGCCCGGTCGGAGCCACGTTCGACAGTCCCGACGGTGCGGTGCTGGTTGACCCCACTTATTGCATTGGCTGCGGTTTCTGCATCCAAGCCTGCCCTTACGGATGTCGGTTCATGAGCCCGGTGACGAAGACAGCGGAAAAGTGCTCGCTCTGCTACCACCGTATTACGCGCGGCCTCAAGCCGGCCTGTGTTGAGGTCTGTCCGGGCCAGGCGCGGATCTTCGGCGACGTGAAGAATCCGGTGGAAAACGATCCGATTCAGGAGTTTATCCGCCAGAACAGAGTCTTTACGCTCAAGCCACACCTGGGCACCGAACCGCGTGTCCTCTACGCCAACATCGACAAGGAGGTAAGGTAACATGGATCCCTCCCTCACGACTGTATTGCAGACCGCCGGCGAAGCCCACCAGCTCGCAACGAGCATCGAAGGCTATGTCTATCCGAACGAACAGAATTTGCTCTGGAGCGTCCTGATTGTGGTCTATCCCTATATCACCGGTCTTGTCGCGGGCGCGTTTATCATGGCTTCCCTGGTGCGGGTGTTCAACGTCAGGGCGCTGGCCCCCGTCTACCGCCTCGCCCTGCTCACCGCGCTGGGATTCCTGATTTGCGCCCCCCTGCCCCTGCTGTTCCATCTCGGCCATCCGGAGCGGAGTCTCCAGGTCATGATCACTCCGCACCTGTCCTCGCCCATGGCCATGTTCGGCTTTGTATATGCCTGGTATATGATGGCGGTGCTGCTGCTTGAATTGTGGTGCGAATACCGCCGGGACCTCGTCGCCTGGTCGCAGCGCGAACGGGGTTTCAGAGGCACCCTTTACCGCCTCATGACGCTCGGCGTGACCGATTTGTCCCCGGCCGCGTTGCAGATTGACGAACGCATGAGCAAGATCATCACGGTGATCGGCATTCCCTCGGCCTTTCTGCTGCACGGCTACGTGGGCTTCATCTTCGGCTCGGTCAAGGCCAACCCCTGGTGGGGCAATGTGCT
>JACQWL010000455.1 GCA_016209255.1 Verrucomicrobiota bacterium | reverse complement strand
TTTTCCTCGGCGGGTTTGCGCGTGAACCCCTTCGACTCGGCCACCGTGGAAAAGCGGAAGGCGAGCTTGTCCTTAATCACCGGACGGCTGAGATCGAGGCTCGCGCGGTGGCCCCCTTCGTTGTCCACGCGGACGGTCACGCTGGAAAGAGGCCGGGTCAGATTGGCCTTGGACTGCACGAGGTTCACCGTGCCGGCGGCGGCGCCGAGTCCAAAGAGATTGGAGTTCGGACCGCGGGAGATTTCGACGGAGTCGATGTTGTAGGTGTCCATCGGAATCCGGCTGTTGCTCGAAAAATTGCCGATCGCGACGTTGACGCCGCTGCCGCTAATCGGGCTGCCGACGCCGCGGATGCGGTTGGCGGTCGCCGGATCATTGGCCACGCCGTCGATCAAGCCGCCGTTTCGGTTGGGCGTGAACTGGGTGTAGTTCCCGGTGCCCTCGGTGTTCGCCTCGTAGAGGAAGACGTCATTGAGATCGAGGGCGGCGGTGTCGAGCATCTGCTGCTTCGTGATGACCGTGATCGAGGCCCCAAGATCCTCGAGCTTCGAGTTGAGCCGCGTGCCGGAGAGGGTGTTGAGGGCCTGGTAGCCTCTGTCGGTGTCGGAGGCGACCGTGAAGGGGGAGAGCTGGATGACCTCTCCGGATGTGGGAACCGTCGTCGACGGAGCAGCGGGCTTGGCCGCCGGCGCGGTTTGCGCGTTCAGGCGGGCGGCGAACAGGAGGAGCGCGGTAACGGCCGCAGCGCACGTTCGGCCGGAGCATTGGGACGGGTGTGGGTTTGTTTGCATGGAAAGGTGGGAAATAGGTTCCGACGTGCCCCGGGAGTTAAAGTTGCGGAGCAGGTGGGGACGGGAAAGCGAGAACATTGCCCAAGCATGGGCTGGTGTCACGGAATGATTTTTGCCGGCGTTGCAGTCATTCTTTGCAGCCATTCCTGGGCGGCGGCGGCGTCTTGGGACGTCAGCTGGTGGCTGGCTTGCACGGGGTGCACCTTGACCTCGGCATCGCCGGCGCGCAGCAGGGCGGCGAGCCGCGCCGGGTGGTCGGCGGGCACGATGGGATCGACTGAGCCGTTGACGATGAGCACGCGGCGGCCGGCAAGCGAAGCGGGCGCGGCGGGCTGGTCGAGCACAACCATGGCGCGAAACAGAATTCCGCCGCCAAGCGTTTCCGGCCGCAGCTGCATCAGCGTGGCGGCGATGTTGGCCCCGTTAGAAAACCCGACCGCAATGAGCTGGCGGGCGTCGATGGCGTAGCGCCGGGCGGCGGCGAGGACGAAGTCGGCGAGGGCGTTGGTGCGGCGGGTCACCTCCGCCGGGTCGAACACACCCTCGCCGAGCCGGGCGAAGAACCGCAGCGCGCCGCCTTCACTGACATCGCCGCGCGGACTGAGCAACGCCGAGCCCGGCGAGACCGCCCGCCCGAGGCGGAGCAGATCCTGCTCGCTGCCACCGGTGCCGTGGAGGAGCAGGAGTGGGGGCGCGGCGGGCTTGGTGGCGGGCTCGAAGATGTGATGGTAGGCGGACGACGGCATTGGGACCGGCCGCGGGGCGATGGCCGCGCGGCACGAGCACCGAATGAAAGGGTGAGCCGCCGAAGCGCAAATGCCGGACGCGTTTTGGCGGACAGTTGTTAACCGCTAATTTTCGCTAATCCCTGGTCGCCCTCGGCGCCGCCGTAGGCGGGTAAACTCCGCTAATAAAAATCTCAGAAACCATCCGGCACCGTCGCGCTTCGTCGATTAGACGAAGCCCCTCGACAGGCTCGGGGCCTTGAGCCTGCCGAAACGGCACGCACCAGCTATCAGCCGCCTTTGAATCCGACGATTAGCGAAGATAAGCGGTTCCCCAGTTTGCTCCCTGCTGTGGTGTCGACCGCATTCGCAGCGACTCATAGCCCCCGCATCTTCCCGCCGTAGATGGCGTTGGCGCCGAGCTCTTCCTCGATGCGGAGGAGCTGGTTGTATTTCGCCACGCGATCCGTGCGGCAGAGCGAGCCAGTCTTGATCTGACCCGCGTTCGTCGCGACGGCGATGTCGGCGATTGTGACGTCCTCTGTTTCGCCGGAGCGGTGGCTGATGACGGCGGTGTAATTGGCCTCCTTCGCCATCTCGACGGCGTCAAACGTCTCGGTCAGCGAGCCGATTTGGTTGACCTTCACGAGAATCGAATTCGCGGTGCCGGTGTCGATGCCGCGATTGAGGAACGAGGTGTTGGTCACGAAGAGATCGTCGCCGACGAGCTGGATCTTGTCGCCGATCGCGTCGGTGAGTTTCTTCCACGTGGCCCAGTCGCCCTCGGCGCAACCGTCCTCGATCGAGATGATGGGATATTTCGCGACGAGCGTCTTGTAGAACCCGACCATGTCGTCGCCGGAGAGCACGGCGCCGGAGGACTTCTTGAAGACGTAGCTCTTCTTTTCCTTCACGTAGAACTCGGAGGCGGCGACGTCGAGGGCGAGGTTGATGTGTTTGCCGAGCTTGTAGCCGGCGTTTTTCACCGCGAGGGCGATGACGTCCAGCGCGGCCTCGGTGGACTCCAGCTTCGGGGCGAAGCCGCCCTCGTCGCCGACGGCGGTGGCGAGGCCCTTTTCCTTCAAGACCTTCTTGAGCGAGTGGAAGACCTCACAACCCATGCGCAGGCCCTCGGAAAAGGACTTCGCGCCCGTGGGCATGATCATGAATTCCTGGAAATCGATCGGGGCGTCGGAGTGCGCGCCGCCATTCATGATGTTCATCATGGGGACGGGAAGCACCTTGGCGTTGGGGCCGCCGAGGTATTTATACAGGGGCTGGCCGAGCGCGGCGGCGGCGGCGTGGGCGGTGGCGAGCGAAACGCCGAGGATCGCGTTGGCGCCGAGCTTCGACTTGGTGCTGGTGCCGTCGAGCTTGATCATGGCGCGGTCGATGCCGACCTGGTCGCAGGCGTCGTGGCCGATGAGCGCCGGGGCGATTTTCGTTTTGACGTTGGCGACGGCCTTGAGAGTGCCCTTGCCGAGGAACCGGGCCCGGTCGCCGTCGCGCAGCTCGATCGCCTCGTGCTCGCCCGTCGAGGCGCCGGAGGGGACGGCGGCGCGGCCCAGGGCGCCGGAGGCAAGGCGTACGTCGACCTCAACGGTTGGATTGCCGCGGGAGTCGATGATTTCGCGGGCGGTGATGGTGGTGATGTTGGTGTTCATGCGGTGAAAGATGACGACGGCTCAAAACGGACCTTTGGCGCGACCGAGATTGTGCAGAAACCGGCGGAATGGGGTCATCATCCTTGGCCGCGACTCACCGGGAATCTGGGTGTGGAAGCCGCGCTCGAGCGCGGTGCGCGCGACGGAGACGCCGTCGTAATTCCGGGTGTCCACGTTGGCGCGGCTCAGCAGCTCCGATGGCACCTGGTCGAGGTGGCCTTCGTAGGCGGCGGCATGCAGCGGGGTGTCGCCGTTGTCGTTGCGGGTGAGGAGAAGATCGGCGGTGAGTTGCGGGCGCGGAATCTTGTCGAGCTGGCCCGTCTCGGCCGCCGCGTGAATCGCGGTGAATCCGGTCTTGCTCGCGAGGACAAGGTTGTCGCGCGTCAACAGCTCGGCCGGGATTTGTTCGAGGTGGCCGGAGATGGCGGCGGCGTGAAACACGGTGTCGCCGGCGCTCGTCGTCTCGCGAAGCGCGGCCACGGTGAGGAGCTCGCGCGGCACCTGATCGAGATGGCCGTTGAAGGCGCCGACGTGCAGCACGGTTTCGCCGCCGATATTCTTGTGGGCAAGGTTTTCCGCCGTGATAAAGGGCGCGGGGATGCGATCGAGCGTGCCGTTTTCCGCGGCTTCGTGGAGCAGCGAGTTGCCGACGTCGGTCTTGCGGAGGACGACGTCGAGCGTGAGCAGCGCGGCGGGGATTTGATCCAGATGGCCGTTGGCGGCGGCAAGATGGAAAACGGTGATTCCGGCATTGCTGCGGGCCGCCAGGGCATCTTCGGACAGCAGCTCGCGCGGCACCTGATCGAGATGCCCGCCAATCGCGGCGTGGTGCAACGGCGTGTAGCCCGCATCGTTTCTTACCGCCAGGATCTCGGCCGTAAGTGCGTCGGCCGGGAGATCGCGGAGACACCCGTGCTTGGCGGCAAGATGGAGCGGCGTGTTGCCGGAAGCGTTGCGCGCGGTCAGGCGGTCCGGCGCAATCGCGTCCGGAGGAAGGCGGGCGAGCGAGCCGTCTCGAATAGCGGCGTGCAAATCAAGGTTTTCCATCGCGGAGGCGTGGGAGGAGAAGGCGGAAGGGATCGTGACGCAAACCAAACCTTGCGGGCGCAGGGGGCATTTGGCGCATCCGGTTTCGGTTTGCCAACGCGAAGGGCGAAAAACACAGTGGCGCCATGAACCCGACCGACCCGAAGCCCGTCGCCCCCGCGGCACCGGTGGCGCCAAAAAAAGCCGCGGTGCTGCTCGTGGATGACGAAAAGCCGCTGCTGGATGTTTTTGCCGGGGCCTTGGGACCCTTTTTCGACATCACGACCGCGACAACCGCGCGGGAGGCGGATTTCATTTTGCAGAAGAAAACGTTCAAGGTGGTGGTCGCGGATCACCTCATGCCCGGGGGCAACGGCATGAACTTCCTCGTGCGCGCGCGGGAGGAATTCCCGCATATGCAGCGGGTGCTGGTGACCGGTTACATGAAACCCGAAATGCTGCTGCGGAGTGTGAACGAGGCGGCGCTCTTCCGGTATTTGCTCAAGCCGGTCTCCATGGCCGAGCTGATCAAGGTGGTTCAGGACGCCGCGAAAATGTACGACGCAAGCGTGGCGGCGGCGAAATAAACCGGGAACGGCGAACCCTGCGATGAACACGACTCCCGCCGTCGGCCCCGTCCCGCGATTGGCCGTACTGCTGGTGGATGACGAGCCCGCGGTGCTGGAAACGTTCCGGCTCGGGCTCGCGCATGAGTTCGACCTCGACTTGGCCGGTTCCGCCGCGGAGGCGGAGCGCAAGATGGAGACGCGCCACTACGACGTGCTGGTGTGCGACCAACTCATGCCGGGCGAAGAGGGATTGCATTTCTTGATTCGGGCCAGCGAGCGCCACCCGCGCACCCAGCGGATCCTGATCACGGGTTACATGAACCCGGAGAATCTGGCGCACAACATGGAGCTCGCGGGTCTGTCGGCGTGTGTGTTGAAACCCGCGAAGGCCGCGGAGCTCGCGGCGGCGATCCGCCGGGCGGCGAAGTAAAAGGCTTCCCAGCCGGAGACCGGCCCTACCGTTTCAGCTTGGCGCGCAAATAGGGCGCGGTCGGGCTGCGCTTCACCCCGAGCAGGCCCGCGAGTTCGCCCTGGTAAAGCAACTCGCCGCCGTCCGGCCCGCCCACCGGGCCGAGTTCGACGATGTAGTCGGCCTCGGCCAGGAGATCGAGATGGTGCTCGATGACGACGACGGTGTGACCTTGATCGG
>JACQWL010000464.1 GCA_016209255.1 Verrucomicrobiota bacterium | reverse complement strand
GTCATGCACTGGCCGACGCTGGGGCACCAGCAATCAAACTCCAGCCTGCAGCAAAAAGGCTGCTACCACCACAACGAACGTCCGCCAAATTAGAATTCTCCAGTTGGGTTTCGACCATTGCGCTGGGTCCCCTTTTGGGTCCCGTGTCCAAGAGTGTTTACCGCTGTCCACCTCTGTTAACTCAAGCTGGCCGTTTTTGGGCCTCTTGAAACGAAAACTCCCTCGCAACCTTTCGGTCTTCGAGGGAGTTAAATTGGGTGCAGGGGTTGGATTTGAACCAACGACCTTCAGGTTATGAGCCTGACGAGCTACCAGGCTGCTCCACCCTGCAATAAAGGAGGCGGAAAGTCCCCGTCGCGCCCGCCCCTGTCAACGCCTTTCTCGATTTTTCCCGCACTTCGCGCTTGCCAGCGCCGGGCGCGACCGGTGTGTTGGCCGGCTCTGTCAGTGGAAAGCCACCAACCATAACCACCAACCATCATCCATCGATCGCAAGGCGGCCCAACGGCCGGCCTGTGTGTCGTCAGATACATAGATCACCATGAGCATCAGCGTTACGCCCAAAGACCTGCTCGACGCAGGCGTGCACTTCGGACACCAGACCAAGCGCTGGAATCCGCGTTCGAAACCGTTCATCTTCGATCACCGCCAGGGGATCAGCATCATCGACCTCGGCAAGACCCATGAGGCGCTGACCAAGGCGTGCGCGTTCTTGGAGGATACCGTCGCCAACGGCGGCAGCGTGCTCTTTGTCGGCACCAAGCGACAAGCGAGGGATATCGTGCGCGAAGCCGCGGCCTCCGTCACCATGCCGATGTGCGTCGACCGCTGGCTCGGCGGCACGCTGACCAATTACGAGACGGTCAAGAAATCGATCGCCAAGTTCAAGAAATACCAGGCGATGGAAACGAACGGCGAGATGGCCAAGCTCCCACGCAAGGAAGAGTCCGCCATCAAGCGCGAGATGACGCGCATGCAGAAGAACTTCAGCGGCATCGCCGACATGGGCGGGCTGCCGGCCGCGATGTTCGTGGTCGATGTCAACCACCACAAGATCGCCGTTGCCGAGGCGGCGCGCGCGAACATTCCCTGCGTGGGCATCGTCGACACGAATTCCGATCCGGGCACCGTCTCGCACCCCATTCCGGGCAATGACGACGCGGTGAAGTCCATTCGCATCATCGTCGAGGCGGTCACCGCGGCGGTCCAGAGCGGTCTCGCGCAACGCGACACGCGGCGGGCCCAGCGTGGCGCCGCCGACATCAAGGCCACGCAAGCCGGGATCGAGCCACCCGCGGCGCCCGTCGTCAGCTCCGCCGACGAAATCGATCTGTCGAAGGTCGACTTGCCGGCCGACGTCGCCGCGGTCGTCGAGGGCGAGACCGACGCCGCGCTGCCGAAGAAAAAGCTGCTGCGCCCCAAGCGCCCCGCCGTCAAGGCCGAGTAAGCCGATTCGAAAAATCATCTTCCCGCTGTATAATGAGCACACCCATCACCGCTCAAATGATCGGCAATCTGCGCGAGAAAACCGGCGCCGGTCTGCTTGACTGCAAGAAAGCGCTCACCGAAGCCAACGGCAACGTCGAGGAGGCGATCACCATTCTGCGCAAGAAAGGCGCCGCCTCCGCCGCCAAGAAGGCCGATCGTGCGACCAAGGAGGGCGTGGTGGAGAGCTACATCCACGTCGGCAGCAAGGTCGGCGTCCTGATCGAGGTCAACTGCGAGTCCGATTTTGTGGCGCGCAACGACGATTTCCGCGCGTTCGTGAAGGACCTTTGCCTGCAGGTCGCGGCGGCGAGTCCGGCCTACGTTTCCCGCGAGGAGGTGCCGGAGGGCGAACTGGCCAAGGAGCGCGAGATCGCGGTCGCGCAGGTCCAGGGCCGGCCGCCCGCCGCGGTGCAGAAAATCGTCGAGGGCAAGCTCGATAAATTCTACTCGGCCTCCTGCCTCGTCGACCAGCCCTTCGTGAAGCAGCCGGAGAAGACCGTGAAGGAGCTCCTCACCGAGCAGATCGCGAAGACGGGCGAAAACATCCAGGTCCGCCGTTTCGTCCGCTATCAGCTCGGTTCCTGAGGGCACGGTTTTTTGCGGCGCAGCGGGCAACCGCGGCGACGATTTGTTTTCGGTCGCCGGCGTATTCCGCGGGGCGTAACGTCGGGTTCCAGTCCAACCTGCATTTCCCGTGTCTTCCCGCCTTAAAGTCACCCGCGCCCAGATTGTCGTTCGCGGCCTCACCAATCGTTGCCCCAACTGCGGGGCCCGCACGCTTTTCCAGCCGGGGGCGTTCTTCAAGGTCAACCTGGCTTGTTCCGCCTGCGGTTTCGAAATCGAGCGGAGCAACGACGAGGGATTTTTTCTCGGTTCGATGTCGCTCAACTACGGGGTGACCCTGGTCTGCTTTCTCACGCCTGTGATGTTGCTGGCCTACTACAAAGTCATCGGCACCACGACGGCCATCGTGCTGGCGGGCGTCGGGGCGATCGGGTTCCCGGCGCTGTTTTACCGCTCGTCGCGCAGCTGGTGGCTGATGAATTACTACGTTTTCTTTCCGCACCACCTTCCGGCCAACGGCGGCACGGGCCGCGCCGGCGAGGACACCAACACCTGACGAGGCAGAGCCGGAACCAAGACTTGGCCGGGAAATTATGACACGTCACTTTCGGCTTCCGTTTTCGGAGGTGCATCTTACGTTCTCGCCCTTGCCCTCCGCAGTCCCGGCCACGGAGGGTTTGCTTCGGAGAGGTGGCAGAGTGGTCTAACGCGCCTGACTCGAAATCAGGAGTACCGCAAGGTACCGTAGGTTCGAATCCTATCCTCTCCGCCAAAAATCGCTCCGCGATTTTTGTGGGCGCCTCCGGCGCGCAGAGGAGAGAGTAGGATGAAAGCTGACCGGATTCACCGATTGAGGAGTCGGGATTACTGTGCAACACTTGGTTCTCAAACTCTGCGACGATGGCGTTTTCATTCGTGTGGATTCGTGTCCATTCGTGGTTCAACCGAATCAATCCGGCTGATCGAGAGTGCGTCCGACCGTGGGCGGCACTACGTCGGCCAGACGGGCGAGTTGAAGGCGCGGCTCGCACAGCACAACGCTGGAAAGTCGATCCACCCATGTCGCTACAAGCCGTGGAATTTGGTCTGCTATCTTGGATTCGCTGATGAGCGGGCAGCCCGGCGCCATTGACCAATTTGCCCCGGGAGAACGGTTGCCACGCGTCGCGCGCGTGCAGCGGGGCAAGCACGCTGGGGCTGGACAGCGTGATCGATGTTGCGGTCAACCGCACGTCGGTGGCGAAGAAAACTCCGTTGGCTCCGGCAATTTCAAATTCGCACGGCAGTTGGGCATCGCTCGTGCGCATACCGCTGATCGGCTCCGGAATACCCGCCACCGGCACACGTCTTATCTGAGTAACCACCAGCGATGCCCGCGCCGCCCCTCACCCTAGCGCGTCCGCGTCGAGGTGCCTCCGAATTGCCGGCGGCAAACGACGCCTCGATGCCGCTCGCACCGTCGCCGGGATTGATCGGCGGCAGCGTCGTCGGCACGCTGTAGCCGCCCGCGATGATCGCGCCGAGGCGGAAGGTGACGGCCGCAGCCTCGGCACTCTCCGGCAGAATCGCGTAGGTCAGCCCCAGCTGCGAGTCGTCGCGACCGCTGCGTTTGAAACTCGCGCCGGGCGGCGAGAACTTCACGGCCGTGTAGCCGATGCTGGCGTCGAGCGCCCGAGGAAAATGCGGGCCAGGGCAGCGCTGTGTGCTGCGAAATTCCCAATAATTCGGATTTTCCCGGCACGAAGTGCCGGTTTGGCAGACTGCCGGCGAGCGACGCCCGTCATCGCGTCGACTTTTAGGATTGAATCCGCCACGTTTATCGCTGGTCCGATCGGCTGCTGCAGGTAAAACCGCGCGGACCCAAAACCGCGCGACTGCCTGGAATAACCCCTCCCCACCGTGCTCTTATTCGCGTGGAGGATGTGGACTACGAACAAGCCGTGGCGCTGTATCACGAGGACCTGCATCGGTTCGCGCTCAGCCTTGCCCGCAATCCCGACGACGCGCGCGACCTCACGCAGGAGTCCTACTGCCGGCTGCTCACCAAAGGCGGCCAGCTCCGTGAACGCACCAAAGTGAAATCCTGGCTCTTCACGACGCTTTACCGCGTGTTTCTCGGGTGGAAACGCCACGAGGAACGCTTCCCGCACTCCGAACTCTCCACCGCCGAACCGGAGCTGCCCGCCCTCACGCCCGACGTGGTGGACAAGATGGATGGCGACATCGTAATAAACGCGCTGATGGAAATCGACGAGCACCACCGCACGCCGCTCGTGTTGTTCTACCTGCAAAGCCTCTCGTATCGCGAGATCGCCGAAATGCTCGAAGTGCCGGTCGGCACCGTCATGTCGCGACTCTCCCGCGCCTTCTCTGCCAAGATTCGCTCGCGCCCGACGCCGGCCGAGCTGAAGGCCCAGCTTCTGCTCGCCCGTACCACCGCGCGCGCGGTCCCGCGCTGGAGCCGGCCGGCATGGCTCGCCGCGGCGGCGTGTCTGGCGCTGCTCTTGGCGGCGGCCGGCTCGCGCGTCTTCCGCACGCCCGATAAAGCAGACTTCAACGCGTTTCGAGATAGTATGACGAGCGCCGCGTTCGAGATGAGCGATCACCTGGACGTGATGGGGCTCGACCGCGTCGAACTCAAAACATGGCTGGCCGAACATCGCGGCCATCCGGATTTCATTCTCCCTCCTGGATTGGCTGGCAAGGACATCGCAGGGTGCAAGGTCTTGGAGTGGCGCGGCCGCCAGGTGACAATGCTGTGCTTCAAACTCTCCGGCAAACACTTCGACGTCTTCGTGGTCAATGCCGCTGGCTGGCCGGGCTCGCCCATCGGTGCCGCCCCGGCCTTTACCGTCGCCGGCGACGTGACCACGGCCACCTGGCATCGTGACGGGAAAATATACTTCGTCGCTGGAAATGTTCCGAAGTCGGACCTGCAACAACTCCTCTAATCCAACCTCGCCGTGCAAACCGAACGCTCCGTTCAACAACGCTACGCCGCCGCCGCCCAGGCGCCCGAAACCGCGCTCTGCTGCCCGGTCGATTACGACCGCCGCTACCTCGAGATCGTCCCCGCCGAGGTCATCGAGAAGGACTACGGCTGCGGCGATCCCTCGCGCTACGTCAAACCCGGCGAGACCGTCCTCGATCTCGGGAGCGGCACGGGGAAAATCTGCTTCATCGCCGCGCAAGTCGTCGGGCCGCAGGGCCGGGTGATCGGCGTGGACATGACCGACGAGATGCTCGAAGTCGCGCGCCGCAATGCGCCGGTCGTCGCGGAGCGCCTCGGCTTTGCCAACGTCGAGTTTCGCAAAGGCCGCATCCAGGACCTCGCGCTCGATCTCGAGCGGCTCGAGCGCGCGCTCAAACAGCTCCCGATCGCCGATGCCGCGTCATTCCTCGCCGCCGAAGAGCTGGCCGGCGAACTGCGCGTCTGCGCGCCGCTCGTCGCGACCGATGCGATCGATGTCGTCGTCTCCAACTGCGTGCTCAACCTGGTCGAACCGCGCGCAAAGCGGACCCTGTTCGACGAGATTTTCCGCGTGCTGCAGAAGGGCGGACGCGCAGTGCTGCGACGGCGGCAACGGAGGCTGCGGTTGATGCGCACGTTTTTTCCCCGCGCGATGCTTGCGGTTACGTTCGCCTTGGTCGTGCCCGCGGCGATGCACGGCGCCGAACCTGGCAGGGTGTTCCAGAGTGGCTCCACGCGAACGGCGCTCGTGGAACTCTACACCTCGGAAGGTTGCAGCAGTTGTCCGCCGGCGGAGGCCTGGTTGAACCGATTGGGAACCCTGCCGGGCTTGTGGACCGAGTTCGTGCCGGTGGCCCTGCACGTGAACTATTGGGATCATCTCGGCTGGCGCGATCCGTGGGCGTCCCGGCAGTTTACCGACCGCCAGCGCGCCTCCGCCCGCGGCTGGAACAGCGACACGGTTTATACGCCAGGCGTCGTCTTGAACGGGCAGGAGTGGCGGGCCTGGTCTGGCCGCAACGGCGTCCCGCGCTCGTCCGAAAGCGTCGGCGTGCTCACGGCTCGCTCGACCGATGGTGTGCGGTGGCGGATCGAATTCGCACCGACCGGACCGCACGGGCAGTTCGAGGCCTGGGTGGCGCTGCTCTCGCGCGGGTTGGAGTCGAATGTGCGGGCGGGAGAAAATCGCGGCCGCCGGCTGCACCACGATTTCGTCGCGGTCGCGCTCGTGTCGGCGCCCATGCGGAAAAACGGAGACACTTTCCGCGCCGAGACCGCGATCCCGGCGGATCGCTCTCCGGGAGAGAGCCTGCGCGCGCTCGCCGTTTGGGTAACGTCCGCCGGACAGCTCGCGCCGTTGCAAGCGATCGGAGGAGACCTGCCGCGTGCCCCGCGGTGAGGCGAAGAGCGCACCCGTTTTCGATCAACTTCATGTCATCGCTTTCCATCCTGTTCTTCACCCTCTGCCTCCTTGCCTACGCCAACGGGGCCAACGACAACTTCAAAGGCGTCGCGAGCCTCTTTGAATCGGCTTTTTCTCCACCGTGGCAGCCCGACTCATCATCATGCTGAAGTTCCCCCGGCCCGGCGCGGTGAAGACGCGGCTCACGGGCGCCCTCGGCGATCGTCGGGCGTGCGAGCTCTACCGCGCGCTCGTTCGGCACACGCTCGCCGCGGTCGAGTGCTTCGCCGCGCGCGGCGAGGTTGCGGTCGAGGCGCGGGTCGTCGGCGCGCCCGATGACGCCGCGGCCCGCGCGTGGCTCGGCAGCGCAATGACGATTCGCGACCAGGGCGACGGCGATCTTGGCGAGCGCATGGAGCGAGCCGTGCGCTCTGCCTTCACCGAGGGTGCGGAGGCGGTCGTCGTGATCGGCGGCGATTGCCCGCAACTCACCGCGGAGCATCTCGCGGCGGCATTCACCGCGCTCGCACGCACTGACGCCGTCCTCGGTCCGGCCGCCGACGG
>JACQWL010000463.1 GCA_016209255.1 Verrucomicrobiota bacterium | reverse complement strand
TGCAATAGAGTGTAGGGCCGTCGCTCGCTTGCCGCGCCGTAGGCTTGGCGAAGGCGGGCCGCCGGGCCGCTTTTCGACTGAAACATGCGGCTTGGCGACCCGCCTTCGCCAGGCTGCGGGGTGGCAAGCAAGCGCCTGCCCTAAACCAAGTGGTGTCCATCCGTCCGTTCCTTGACGGCGAGCCTCTTTTCCGGGCGCAGCGCCGCCGCCCGCGTGAGGCTCAGGGCAATTCGTAGACCTCGACAATCGCGCGACCGCCGGTGGCGTTCATGCCACTGGCCTGGACGGTGTACGCGCCAGGCGCGAGAGTCACGAGGAGCATCGCATCCCGGCTCGTAGGGTCGGCGATGGCGAAGGCTGCAACAGTGGCGCCGGCCGCGGTGAGTTGCGGATCGCCGCCCCAATTGTCGTTTTCGGCAATTCTTGCCGAGCTGGCGTTGAAAAGGGCGACCTGCGGATCCGGCATGATGCCGCCGACGCCAAACTGCGTGAGGCCGGGGCCGATGGCGCGGATGAGCACGGTTTTCGAGGTCGCGCCGCCAACGAAAAAGCCCGCGGTGAGCGTGCTGCCACTGGGAATCTGTTTCAACACCGACACGTTGACCAGCCGCGGGGTCGTTGCGGCGAACGTCCCCGCCGGTGTCGCGTCGTAAAGTTCGGCGATTACCGTGCCGGTCGCGCCGCCGACACCGCTCACCTGCACTGTGTAGTTGGCGGGCGCCAGGCTTGGCTGGAAGATCGCGGCGTCCTTCGACGTGGGCCCCACGTAGGCAAACGCGCCGACTTGGGCAAAGGCGGTGCTGAGCGTGGTCGTGCCGTTCCAGTCGTCGTTGAGCGCGACGGCGGTGCCCGGGTTGGTGCTGGTGTTGACGAGCGTCATCGTCGGATCGGGCAAAAAGCCGGTCACGTTGAACTGCGAGAGCGAGGGACCGGCGGCGCGGACGAGCAACGGTTTGCTGCCGCTCGTGCCGGAGCCGCCGAGCACGGTGCCGACGGTGAAGAGCGGATCGCTCGCGGTCACGCTGGTGAGAATCGACAGGTTGATCAAGCGCCCCACGTCCGTCGCGGCCGCATTAACCACGGTCAGCGGGGCGGTGCTCGCCACGGTCCCGGAAGCGTTCGTCGCGACCACCGTGTAACTGCCGGCATCGGCCGGCCCGGCATTCGGGATCACCAGCATCCGGCTCGCCGCGCCCGCGAGCGCGGCGCCGTCGCGCTGCCATTGGTAGGAGGGCGCGTTTGTCGCGGTGGCGGCGAAGACCACCGTGCTTCCATTCGCGATTGTCTGTGGCGCTGGCTCGGCGGTAAAAACCGGGGCGTTGGCCCCGTTCACCGTCAGCGTGGCCGTTGCACTCGCCACGCTGCCAATGGTGTTGGTGGCCAGCACGGAGTAGACCCCCGCATCGCCCGCCTGCGCGTTGGTGAAACCCAGCGAGGAACTGGTCGCGCCCGGAATACTTTCGCCGTTCTTGTTCCACTGAAATGTCGGGCTTGGGTTGCCCATCGCGGCGGCGGTCAAGATCGCAGTCTGACCCGCAGTCACGGTCCGGCTCGCCGGCTGGGTGGTGATATTCGGCAGCGTCCTGGTTTCGGGGAGCGACACGCGGTAGGCGAGCACCATGGTGTCGATGTTGAGCCCGGCTTTGTACGATCCGCCGTCCTGTTGAAAGCCGTCCGTCGTCGAGAAATCATTGTCGTTGCCGACCAGCAGAAAAAAATCGTCGGGTGCGGCGGGCTCGAGCGCAGGGACGAGGGCGAGGCTCTCCCATTTTTCGGCCAGGGTGTCGGAGTTGTCGTTCGTGCTGTTGTTGAGGTTGAATTTCGTCAGCTGAGTGGCGTCATTGATGTCGATGAGCACGGCCGAGGTGGCGGGTGTGATGGCGCCGGCGAGGACGCCGTTCGGCGCGGCGGCCGTGTTGGGGTTGTCGAAGGCGGTGCCGGCGATGTTGGTCGCGGCGGGGACGCCGGGCGCGGGGCCGATGTCATAGATCAGGACGGCGCGATAAAGCGACCTGGACGCGGCACCGCCGCGACCGTTGCCGTCGCGCGCCAGGACGAGAAACTGGCGGCTGCTGAGCGCCACGAGATCGCCGACCGAAGCGACCTGTTGCAACCCGCTTTGGGTGTAGAGCGGCAGCGGGAGGATCCACTCGCCGGTGAGCGTGGCCGCCGCGGGATTGCTGATGTTGTACGCGAGCAGGCGGGCGTAGCGGCGGAGGCTGTTGTCACCGGCGCCGCCATCTTGGCGCAGGGCGGACTGCATGAGCGCGTAGAGCGTGCGGCCATCGGCGGAGACGGAAAGGCCCTCGAGGCCCTGGCTGTTTCCCCGCCCTGCGTCAGGCTGGCTGGGTGAGGGCGAGAGCTGGCCGGCGGCGGGGCTGTCCGACGAGAACGAATCTTGGGCGTTGCGCTTCGGGATGAGCGCCTCGGGCGGTCGGATTGCGCCCAGCAGCGTGCCGGCAGCGGAAAAGCGGTACAGATACGGGCCGTATTCGTCGCTCACGAAAAACGTGCCGTCGGGGAGCAGGGCGAGGCCCTCGGCGTCGATCGCAAGTCGGCCATCGAAAGCCTGCGGCAGCCGCGGCAGAAAACCGACGCGGGTCGCCGACCCGGTGACGATGGGATCGAGCGAGGTGAGCGGGGTACCGTCCGCTTCGGTGAGGAGCGTCGTTTCACTCAGGAAGAGGTCGAGTTGGTTCTGCCTGTTGTTGCCGCCTGGGTTGGGCTCGGGCTTGAAGGTCAGGGTGAATCTGTGGCGGCGCGGGCGGTAGTTGGTCGTGACGCCGGACTTGGTATAACCGCGGTCGGGCTGGGTGTAGAGCGTGCCGGTGTAGGAGCCGCCGGCGTTGCGCCGCCAGGTGCGCGGGTCGATCGCGAGGCCGGAGAGCGAGCCGAAGGTCTCGTTCTGCCAGTCGCGCTTGTCGGCATTTACGCGCCCGACGCCGACCAACCCCCGGTGCGCAAAGGTGATGCCGCCGAGCGTGACGCTTTGCGCACGGGCTGGCGGCAGCGCGCCGGCGGCGACCAAGGCGCACAGAATCGCGGAGCAACGGGGGAAACGGGCCATCGGCGTGCGGTTATCGCGGAAGCGGGCCGCAAGTCGATTCCATTTCCGTAACCGAATCTGGCGGCGCGTCAGCGCAGAGAATCTCGTCCAGCCGGCTTTTCGTCTTAACGGGAACATTTAGGTATTGCTTGAAACGCGTGGGCGCGCGAGTTCTCTAAGCAGCGATGAAAGTCGACCGGGCACAGCGCCAGCGGCGCGAAATCAAATACATTATCCCCGAGGAGACCGCCCTGGCGATTCGGAGTTATCTGCACAGCTATCTCGATCCGGACGAGAACGCCGCCGGCAAGATCGACAATGCGTATGATGTGCAAACGCTTTATCTGGATTCGGATCAGCTGACCACTCACTACGCCGCCTGCGAGGGCGACCGCAACCGGTTCAAGCTGCGCATTCGTTACTATGACGACGATCCGGGGTCGCCCGTGTATTTCGAAATCAAGCGGCGGATCAACGAGGGCATAGTGAAGCAGCGCGCGCGCGTCCGCCGCGATGCGGTAAGGTCGCTGCTGATTGGCGCGAGCCCGACCCGGGACCACCTCTACGCCTGGAACCCGCAACATTGGAACGACCTGCTTGATTTCTGGCAGCTCGTGCAACGGCTCGAGGCCGCCCCGCGCCTGCACAACGCCTATCTGCGGGAGGCCTATGTCAATCCCGGCAAGGCGACCGTGCGCGTGACCTTGGACCGCAAGGTGCGCGCCGAACCGGAGTTTGGCGGCGACTTGAAAGCGGCCCTCGAAAAGCCGGTGGAAATCTTTGCCGGTGTCGTGATCCTCGAGCTGAAGTTCACCGAGCGAATGCCAACCTGGCTGATCAAGATGGTCCGGGGCTTTGATTTGAAGAGTTCGGGTGCGGCCAAATATTGCGATTCCGTCGAGGCGCTCGGCCCCAACCGGGTGGCGCGGCGGCTGACGGGCTTTGAGTGGGGCCACTCTGAAACATCGGTCGCAACGAGTGTTCCCTGGCTCGACCCGTCGGCGGCATTGCGCAGTGCGTTGGGTCCCAACCGCAAATGAACCTACTCCTGCAGGGTGACTACGCTTCAGCTCCGACGAGCTACCAGGCGCTGCTGCTCGCGCTGCTGCTGGCGTTTCTCTTTGGCCAGATTTTCGCCTGGGTCTACGTCATCACGCACTCGGGGGTGTCGTACTCACGGTCGTTCGTCGTGTCGTTGATCGTGTTGCCGGTGCTGGTCGCGCTCGTGCTGTTGGTGATGTCCAACAATCTCGTCACGGCGTTCGGCCTCATCGCGGTCTTTGCGGTCATCCGGTTTCGCAACGCCCTGCGCGACACCCTCGACATGTGTTTCGTGCTGTCCGTGATCATTCTCGGCACGGCCTGCGGCACCCAGAAATTTTCCACCGGCATCGTGGGCGGCCTGGCGGTGGCGGGCTTGCTCGTGTTTCTCTGGATGACGGCCTCGGGAACCCGGCACCGCTTCGATTTGATTTTGAATCTCCGCTGGATGCGTTCGCCGGACGAGCTGGCGGCAGTGCGGCATCTGCTCGAGCGGCACAGTCTCAGGGTGCACGTGGCCCACCAGCATTTCGGCGTGGGCATGGAGGGGGCCGACCTCTCTTATCGCGTGTTGCTGAGAGACCCCGCCCGGGCGGCCGAACTCCTCAGCGAACTTGCCGCCCTGCCGGGTGTCGACCGGGTTTCGAGCGTGCAGGCCGCCGACGAATCGGAAATCTAGCCGCATGGACCCACGCCTGCTTACCCCCATCCCGACGCCGCCAGCGCAACGCTGGCGCGAAGTGCGTCTGATCTATCTGCCGCGGGTCGTGTTCGCGCTTGGCGTGATGGTGGCGGCGCTGCTCTGGACCCGCTGGGTGGCGCCGGCCACGCTGGTGGCGGAGGCCGATATCGTGCAGGCCGATGTGCGCTCCGCGCAGGCGGGCGTGCTCGCCAGCCTGAAAGTCGCAATGCTGCAGCCGGTGCGGGCGGGCGAAATCGTCGGTCATGTCGCGACCGCCAACCCGCGGCTGCTCGAAGCGACTTTGGCGGTCATCCGGGCCGAGGTCGGCATGCTCTCCGCCACGATGCAGGGGGCGACCGACCGGCAAAGGGTCGTGCTTGAATTCGAGCGGCTGCAGTTGGATTGGATGAGTCACCGCGTGGAGCTCGCGGCGCTGAAGGGCCGCCTGCAACAGACCGAAGCCGACCTCGCCCGCGCGGAGCCGTTGCACCGCACCGGGCTGGTCACGGACGAGAGTTTTGACCAACTGAAAACCAACCGCGACGCGCTGGCCGCGCAGGTGAACGAGCAGTCCCGGTTGGTTGCGCAAATGGAGCCGGTTATCCGCAGCTTCGCGTCGCCCGATGCGCAGACCGCCGGACTGTCGTCCGAGACGGCCCTGGCCGCGGCGATCAAGGTGCAGGAGGCGAAATTGCGCCTGGCGGAGGAGGAGCTCACTCCTGTGGCGCTGGTCGCGCCGATTGACGGCGTGGTGTCGCTCGTGCTGCGCCGCCTGGGTGAGACCGTGACCGCCGGGGAGATCATCCTGCGCATCAGCGCGACGCGGTCGGAGCGCCTGACGGGCTTCATCCGGCAACCGATTCCCTTCGAACCAAAGCCAGGCATGGCGGCGGAAATTCGCACGCGGACAACCTCCCGGCAGAGTGCCAACACGAAAATCCTGCACGTGGGCCCGGTGATGGAAGCCATTTCGCCGACCCTGCTCGCCGCGATGAGACTGCCCCCGATGCAGGTGCCGGAGCCGGGCTTGCGAATCCAGTTCGCACTTCCGGAAGGGCTCACCCTCCGGCCGGGCGAACACGTCGATGTGATTATCCGTTAGCCCGCATCTTTCACACTTTCAGCGGTTATTGTGGCCGTTCGACGACGTTCGGGCGGCGTGGAAACGAGAGCGTGCGGGGAATGCGGGTTAACAGCAAAACCGCGGCGGTTTACCCGCCTCCGGCGGCGCCAAAGGCGACCAGGGTTTTGCCAATAGCCCGGACGCTCCAGACGGTTGCGACCGCAGCCAAAAGCGTCGAACCCGGTGTGGCTGCGC
>JACQWL010000454.1 GCA_016209255.1 Verrucomicrobiota bacterium | reverse complement strand
GCGGGATGGTCGTGCGCAATGTCGAGCTGACGGCGGAAATTTACAAGCTCGACAAATTCACCGTGGCGGGAGAGCGCGAAGGGACGGCAAAAGCGGAGGTGCTGCAGCGGCTGGCGCCGAACGTGAAGGCCGTGGTTTCCTCAGACACCTTCGGCAACGTGGCGGACGGAAACGTCGGCGAACTGCTCCAGCATATGGCCGGGATGACGGCGAATTACAACGGACCCGACGTCCGCCAGGTGAGCATCCGCGGTGTCACGGCGGACCTGAACTCGGTGACGATGGATGGCCAGCAGATTGCCAGCGCCCAGTCGGCCGGCACGGGCCGGGCTTTCGAATTCGAGCAAGCATCGCTCGGGAACATCGAAACCATCGAGGTGACCAAGGCGCCGACGCCGGACATGGCGGGCGCCTCCATCGGAGGCAGCGTAAATCTGGTGAGCAAGAGCGCGTTCGACCGCTCCGCCGGCCGGATCTTCAACTACTCCGTCGGCTTTGTCACCCGGCCCATTCACGGGCCCGATGCCACCACGTGGAAGCAGCCGATCAAAGGGTATGGTCCGTCCATTAACTTCTTGTACTCCGATGTGGTCGGAGAGAAAAAGAATTTCGGCATCACGGTCACCGGCACCTATCACAGCCAGCCACCGGTCAACGCCATCACGGCGCAAACGTTCGAGCGCAAAAACGAGCCGGGACCGGTTTTTGATTATTCGACCAGCCGGACGGTGGGGGGCGCAACCCGCTCCCGCGTGGCGACCGGGGTGAAGCTCGACTACAAATGGAGCGAACAAACCACCGTTTCACTCAATACGTCCTATAATTTCTTTCACGAGAACAACTATTCGCCGAACCACACGCTGACGACGGTCGGGATTCCGACCTCGGCCGTGCCGAACGTGCTGGCCACGGTGAATGCCAGCGGCAACCGGATCGGCGGCGGGTATATCAACCCCAATTATGCCAATGGCATCACGCGCGTCTATCCCCACCCCACCCTTTCGTTCAGCAATTACTCCCTTTCGCTGAACGACAAATCGGGCCGGACCATCCTGCTCTCGCCAATGGTGCGGCATCGCTTCGACGCCCTGACGATCGATTACAGCCTGAGCTATTCAAACTCGGCCAATTATTACGATGTCTCCCACAAGAACGACAAGTACGACAACCGCCCCAAGGGCTCGGTGACGATGCGGCTGGGGAACATCGGCTGGATCGTCGACCGGTCCAAGGATTCGGAAATCCCGGCCATTACTCAGACGGAGGGACCGGATATGCGCAACCTCGACAACTATGGCTCTCTCGTTCTCACCCAGGCTGACCAGCGCGGATTTGACACCGTCCTCTCCGGGAAATTCGACTTGCGGAAGGAATTCGCCTTCACGCTGCCGACGTTCGTCAAGACCGGCTTTGCGTATCAATCCCAGGAGCGCAAGCTCTGGCGCGAAACCCACCGGTACCGTTTTGCGGGGGCGGATGGAGTTTACGGCAACGCCGATGACAACAAAGACCTGGGCCAGTTTACCGAGCGGACCGGCATCGCCCAGGAAATCGACGACCATTACTTCAAGGACCGCGGCGGCGCGCCGGTGTGGCCGAGTGGCTATGCCATCGCCCGTCATGCGCAGCTGTATCCGGAACTGTGGTCGGAGGACGTCGCCTTTGGAGCCCAGCAGACGCTGCAGTCCTTCCGGTTCATCACGGAGAAGATCGGCGCCGTCTACTTCATGGGCAACGTCCGGTTCGGCCCGTTCTCAGTTCTGAGCGGCGTGCGGGTCGAGGAGACGCGCCTCAACGGCGAGGGCCCGCTGACGTACCTCTCGCCGGAGGAAAAGGCCCGCCGGGCGGCGTGGGTCGGAACCGTGACGCCCGCCGAACAGCGCCGCCGCGCGGAAGCCCAGTACGGTGGCCGGACGACGAGTTCCGGGAATTACCGCGACGTCTTTCCCGGCGTTCATTTGAAATATGAACCCTTCACCGGCATGCTGATGCGCTTGAGTTGGTCGACCGGAGTCGGCCGCCCGGCGTTCGGTTCGATCATCCCCCTGGATACCGTCAACGACGATTCGAACCCGCCAAGGGTGACGCGGAACAATCCGAATCTGAAGCCGCAGCACGGGAACAACTACGACCTGAGCGCGGAGTATTATTTCAAATCCCAAGGGGTCGTCTCCTGCGGCGTGTTCAAGAAGGATATCGAGGATTATATCGAAACGGAAAGCAGCCAGATCATCGGCACCGGGTCGAACAACGGCTTCGACGGCGATTATGCGGGTTACGCCCTGACGACGCAGGTCAATTCGGGCTCGGCGAAGATTGAGGGTATCGAAGTCAACTACCAGCAGCAACTCTCCTTCCTGCCCAGTTGGGCGAAGGGCTTCGGCTTCAGCGCCAACTACACCAAGCTGCGAACCTACGGGGACAATTCCGCCTTCCGCACGGGTCCGACCAGCAGCGCGGGGGGAACGTTGGCGGGCTTCCTCAGCAGTTCGGGGAACATCGGGCTCAGTTACCGCGGCCACGGCTTCGATCTTCGGTTGCAGGCGGTTTACCGGGGCGAGTACCTGACGAGCAATTCAGCCACTCCGGCGCTGATTCAATATCAGGTGGCCAAAACGACATGGTACTGGAAATCGAGATACGCCTTTTCGCGGCGTCTGAGCGTCTTCTTCGACGTCGAGAACATCTTCGGCGAGCCGCTTGATCTAAGGTACCGCCTCTATCGGGATCGGATTTCCAACTGGCGCAACTTCGATCCGAAGTTCGTCACCGGCATCACCGGGCGATTCTAACGGGAAGGCAACGCCCAGGCAATCACCCTGCAACGGCAATCGGTGGGCGTGAGGAACGTGGTTTCCGCAGATGCTTTGGGCGCGCTGGCCGGCAACCCGGCCGACTTGGTGGCCCGTCTGCCCGGCGTCGTGGGCGACTCGGTGGGTGGTGACATCCGCTACGTCTCTCGTGACAAGGAAGGCTCGACGGACGACTATTTCGGCCCCAATCCGTCCACCCATCTGGCGGCGAACCCGCAGCAGTGGCAGGAAAACGTCGCCCTTAATCGAACGAATAGTCTGCTCGGAAAACGCACCTTCACCGAAAAGGTCAAGGCGGCATACGTGATGGGCAATGTCGATCTGGGCAAGGTCTCGGTCATGGGCGGTGTCCGGGTGGAAAAGACCGAGACCTCCGGCACGGGGGCCAAAAACGACCTGACGGCGGCCGAGCGGGCGACTCAGCGCGGAGTTGCCCGCCGCCTTCTGACCCACAGCCACCTGACCCCGCAGTTCATGTTTGGCCTAAACGGTCGCTTCTAACTTTCTCATTTGCTGCGCTGGTCCTCCCGGACTCGATTGGGCAGTCGCTTCAGTCAGCGCTCAGCAGCCGAGAAACCCAGGTAGTGCCTTCCGCCGTTCGGGACTGCGCCCGGGGTGGACCGCCGCAATCTGATAGAAATGTCAGTTGCAATGGCTTCTGCCCGGACCGGACCGGCTGAAACTGCACCGCGTAACCTCGCTTGCAGCGCGCTTCGGCGGGGCCCATCCTTTTACCGAGCATGCATGCTGTCGATTTGCCCGTTCCGCCTCGCGTCCTCGTTGTCGAGGACGAGCAAAAGACGCGCGACTCGCTGGTCGAAGGCCTGCGCCTGGAGTCGTGGACGGTCACGCCTGCGGCCAACGGTGCCGAGGCCACGGCCCTGCTCGATCGCGAAGCCTTCGACCTCGTCGTGCTGGACTGGATGCTACCGGACGGCGACGGCATCGAGCTGTTGCAGCACTTCCGTGCCCGCGGCGCACCCACGCCGGTCTTGATGTTGACGGCACGCAGCACCCTCGAGGATCGCGTGATTGGCCTCAACAGCGGCGCGGACGATTACCTCGCGAAACCGTTTGCGTTGGCCGAGCTGCTCGCGCGCTGCCGGGCGCTGCTCCGCCGGCCGTCGTGGGCCACCGACCGGCTGCTGCGGTGCGGCGATCTGCAGCTCGACACGCGGGCGCGGGTCGCCGTCCGGGCCGGCCAGAAAATTTCCCTCACGCCCCGCGAAGTCGACGTCCTCGAATACCTGTTACGCTACCAGGGCCAGATTGTGACGCGCGAGATGCTCGAGCGCGAGGTCTGGAAACAATCCGCCCGGATCACGTCGCTCGATAATGTCATCGACGTGCAGATCATGCGGCTGCGGCGGAAGGTCGATGGCGAGGGCGGCGAACGGCTGATTCATACCCTGCGCGGACTCGGCTACCGGCTCGGACGGGAAGGCGAATGAAAAACTGGTGGCAGCGCCGCACGTTGAGATTTCGGCTCTCGCTGTGGTACGGCGTGGGCGGGACGGTGTTGCTGGCGGGATTCAGCGCGACGCTCTATCTGTACGTGGCCCGGACGATGGCGCGACCGCTCGATCATCAGCTGCGCCGCGATTTGGCGGCGGTTCGGCAGCGGCTCGAAGTGCGCAGCGGCAACCAGGTTTTTTGGAATGGCCGCGAGGTCCGCCGGCGGACGCAATGGACGACGGAGTACCCGTGGTTCGAGCTGTGGGATGAAAACGGGGCGCTCGTGCGGCGGTGCTGGCCCTTCACGGAAAACCGGGTCGCCCAAGTCCCGACCGCACCGTCGCGCGGCCGTGAAACGATATCCGTCTATAATGCGGCGCACGACCTCCGGCTCCGTTCGCTATCGCTGCCGTATCGGGTGCCGGGTCACGAGGCTGACTGGATGATTCGCCTGATCCGGTTGCACGAGCCGGTGGCCGACGCCCTCGGGGCGTTGGGGGTCATCATTGTCTTTTCGTTGCCCGTCGTAATCGCGTTGCTGGTCATCGGTGGCTACACCATCACGCACCGCTGGCTGCGCCCGCTCGATCGCATGGCCGCCGAGGCCGATCGGATCACCGCCGACGACCTCAGCCGGCGGCTGTCCGTGGCGAATCCCCACGACGAGCTCGGCCGGCTCGCTGCCGTGTTCAACGACACGCTCGACCGGCTCAAGGGGTCGTTCGATGCGCTCGACCGGTTCGTGGCGGACGCCTCGCACGAGTTGCGGACGCCGCTGACGACATTGCGCAGCGTCGGGGAGGTGGGGCTGCGCCGCAGCCGCACGGTGGAGGAATACCGCGAGATCATCGCGAGCATGCTCGAGGAATCGCAGCGGCTCCAGCAATTGATTCAGCGCCTGCTCGATCTGGCAAGCGCCGAAGGAGGCGCACCGATCGTCAACCGCACCGAAATCCGACTCGACGAATACGTCGTCACGTGCGTGTCCGAGTTGAGCATCCTGGCGGAGGCGAAGAATCAGCGTTTCGCCGTCGACCCTTCCGATGTATGCACGGTCATGACCGACCCCGTTATCTTCCGCCAGGCGCTGCAGAACCTCGTCGACAACGCCATCAAATATAGCCCGGCCGACAGCACGATCCGAATCGCCGTGCGCGAGCACGGGGACTCTGTGTACGTCGCGGTGGCCGATGAGGGAGCGGGCATCACGCCGGAAAATCGCGCCCACCTGACCAGGCGCTTCTTTCGGCCCGATCGGGGGCGCGGACGAAACAGCGGCGGTTTCGGTCTCGGGCTTTCCATTACCAAAGCCTATATGCGCGTGCTGGGCGGCTCACTCGAGTACGAGCCGGCAGAACCGCGCGGCAGCACGTTTCGGCTGGTGCTGCCCCGGAAGAAGGCGGCTCGGCGGTCCGGTGGGTAGCGAAAACCTCGCTGGGCACTCACCGGCGCGACGTTCGCAGTCGGCTAGCCCGCATATTTCACACTCTGGTTCGTTTTCTCGCTTGGCCGACGATGGATGTGGCGGTGTTTCTGCGTTTCCTGCAAGTACATTCGGGCTAAACGCAAAACCGCAGCGGTTTACCCGCCTCCGGAGGCGCCAAAGGCGACCAGGGTTTTGCCAATAGCCCGGACGCTCCAGGCGGCTGAGACCGCGGCCAAGATCTTCGAACACGCTGAGGCTGCGCATGAGAGAAGAGTGTGAAAAGTCCGGGCTACGCGCTCTTGTTGAAGCGGAAGTTCACCAGATCGTAGTCCTGCACCACGTACTGTTTCGTCTCCAGGCGGAGTTTGCCGGCGCGCTTGGCCAGGGTTTCGCCGCCCGCGGCGACGAAGTCCGCCCAGCCGATGATCTCGGCGCGGATGAACCCTTTCTGGATGTCGGTGTGGATCGCTCCGCCGGCCTCCCACGCGGTCGTTCCCCGGCGGATGAGCCACGCGCGGTTTTCCATTCCGCCGACCGTCACGAAAGAAATCCAGCCCGCCGCGGCGACGGCGCGCAACAGGAGCGCGTCGGGCTGCGCAACCTCGTCGGCCGAGGCGACCACGACCGGCTTCCGCGTGATCAGGCCGCTGGCATTCACCGCCGCCCAGTCCGCCGGGGAGTACTCGCACGCGCCCAGGCACCGGCTCGCTTCGAGGTCGGCCTGCATCTTTTGCAGAACGGCTTTTTCCAGGTCCGTCGCTCCGCGACCCAGGCGGACTTCGACGAACTCGAGATCCTGCAGGATGAGATCGAGCACGCTGCCCGCCGTCGCCACGATGGCATCGGCGTCGGCCAGTCCGTCGTCGCCGAGCGCATCGACCTGCGCGTAGGTCTTCTTGTCGGCCTCGACGAGCTTGTGCGCGGTGTCGAGCCGCGGATCTTTGAGCGGGCGCTTGCCTGCGATTGAACCGGGCACGCCGTACAGACAGATTTTCATCGATCGCGATTCGTGTCCCGAAACCGCGGCTGGCACAAGGACGGAAGCGGGACAGTGAAACGGGATTCTCTCACAGCCAGCGGTCCAGCCAGGCGAACGCCTCGTCCTGCATGGGTGGTTTGAACGAGTGCGGCTCGTCGTAAAACGTGCCGCGAAATCTTTGCGGGATGCCGGCCTTCGTGTAAATGCGCGCGAGCTTGTCGACCGCGGCCTGCATGGCCGGAAGCGGATAGAGCGTGTCGCGGCGGCATTGCTGCACGAGCAACGCGCCGGGTGCGTGCAGGGCCGCGGCGTCGGGCAGATCGAGCGAACGATACAGCCCGGGAATGTAAATCATCCACGTGTGCGAACGGAGGTGATGGCGCAGTTGCGACGCGAACTCCGTCATCCAGCCGGTGACGGACGCGACCTTGATCCGCGGGTCGGCCGCAATCAGGTGGGCAGCGCGGAGTCCGCCGATCGAAAGGCCCACGCAGCCGATCCGTGCCGGATCGACCTCCGGGCGGCTGGCGAGATAATCGACCGTGCGCATGTCGTCCCACACGTGCAGCCCGGGCCAGGTGGCGCCGGCGGCGAAGAGCGTTTTTGCGGTGAGATGTTCGTAAAAACCGCACACGCGATTGGTCGCGGCGATCCACGCCGGCGAATCCGGCGCGGCGGCCCGGGCCGCGGCAAAATGCTCGCGCACCTCGGAAAACACCCGCGCCGGAACCAGTTCCTCCACCCGCAGCCGGCGCGCGCCGAAATAGAACGCGTCGATCACGATGACCACGTAGCCACGGCGGACGAGCGCCTCCGCCCACGGCCGGCCATAGGCGCCGTTGCGAAACTCGGTCAGGGCCGGCGGTTCGTCCGGATGGGACAGGACCTTCTCGTGACCCCACGTATAACGCCCGCTGTGACAGTGCAGCGCGACGACGGCCGGCAGTCGTCCGCGGTGCCCGGCCGGGAGCAGCACGCGCGCGGTCAGGTGGTAGGCCGGCGTGGCGGGGATTTTCACGACCTCGATCGTAAAGCCGTCGCGCGCGTCGCGACCCACGACCTCGGTGGCGAGCGGCTGGGGCGCGGGCTGGTAGCTCAGGTGCTGACGAAAAACCGGGCGCGCGGTTTTTTTCCACTGCTCGAGCGAATGCCACTGCGGATCGAGAAACGAGAGCCGCGGCGAATTCTCCTGCGCAATCCACTCCATCATCGGGTGGAAATTCGGCAGATCGGGCGGCAGTGCGCCGGCGACGCCGTCCGGCGCCGGAGCGGGGACGGCCGGAGGCGGGTTGGCGGCGGCCTGCGCCAGCAAGTCATCCCACGGCAGCGTTAGGGCGCCGAGGACGCCAAGCGCCTGCCGGCGCGTCAGGCTGTGGCGGCGGCGGGGCGTCGCGTGATCGGGCAGGGTATTCGGATTCACGCCGATCCCATGCCAGCAGCCGGTCGCGATTCCAACGGGAAAAGCAACTACCCAGGAGGTGTTCCGCCTCAGGGTTGTCTAATGAGATGTTTTGGAGAATTGAAAATTGAAAATTGAAAATTGAAAATGTGATATCTGGAATTTCTGCTGGCGCCATGCGTCGATTACAGCCCCGAACCACGGGGAACGCTAAGAGCGACTTTGCCGAATTCCTGGAAAATCTGTCTCCACCGCCAAAGGCAAGGGTCGGAAGAATGACAAAGGCGGCGGCGACGCCAGTCGCAATTAGCGATTCCTGATTTTCAATTCTCAATTTCCGATCGCCACAACTCGGCTGGCATCCCTTCCCAGGATGCCTCCTGATTAGTCATCGGGAGAATACGCTCTCATCGATCGGTTTCCCCACGATTTCCGGCGCCTCCAAGCGTCTGCCGCGTGCGGAGCGCACGCCACCGCTGCGACGGCAGCACCGTTCCGGCTCAGTCGCGCTGGTGCGTCAACCACAGGACGCTGGCGAGCGCGGCAAAGGCGAGGGTCGGGGCGATGATCCAGGCGGAGTGAAACGGCACCTGCCAGTGGTCCATGGCCCACCGCACCACCACGCACTTCACGAGGATCACCAGCCACGCCGCCGCCATGAACCAACGCGTTTTTGCCGAATACTGCGCCAGGTCGATATGGAAGGGGTGTGTCATGCGTCCATCTTACACATTCCGCGCCACGAATGCTCCGCATCGTTTGGCTTTCCGTGAGCATTTCCTACTAATGAACAAATCGGGCTCAGCCGGGGCGGCAAATATCACTCTGTTAAGTCTGACCCGGAGGATTCACCGATTTCAGAGGGAGTTGTCATCTAATGGATGACAAATAAGTTTGGCGTTTTCTTCGAGGAACGTCACAGAGTAATGCTAATCCGGGCGTGCCCGCCGCGCCGCAATTGCCCTTGCCCGAAGCTCAGGCCCGGCTTGATGCTCTCGCCCATGGCCGCCGAGCGATCCGATCCCGATGCCACCCAGCGTCTCGACGATGCCGAGCTGGGCACAACGCTCGCGGCCGGGCAGCGCGTTTTTGGCCGCTACGTGCTCGAAAACGAAATCGGGCGCGGGGGCATGGGCGTGGTTTGGCGCGCGCGGGACGAAACCCTCGGCGAAACGATCGCGCTGAAATTTCTGCCGGCGTCGGTCGCGCGCGACGCGGTGGCGGTGGACGAGATGAAGGAGGAAACGCGCAAGGCCCGCCGGCTGCGGCATCCGAATATCGTGAGCGTGTTCGACTTCGTGCAGGACGCGACGATGGTGGCGGTCTCGATGGAGCTGGTCGACGGCACCACGCTCGCGCAGCTCCGGCTCCAGCAGCCGGCCAAGGTGTTTTCCGAAAAAACGCTCGCGCCGCTCATCCCGCAGATTTGCAGCGCGCTCGACTACGCGCACCACGACGCGAAGGTCGCGCACCGCGATCTCAAACCGGCCAACGTGCTGGTGACACCTGACGGCACGGCGAAGCTCGCCGACTTCGGCATCGCCCGCAGCCTGTCCGAAACGCACACGCGGCTCACGGGCAAGGCGGGCACAAGCGGCACGCTGCTCTACATGAGCCCGCAGCAATTGCGGGGCCGGCACGCCACGGCGGCCGACGACATTTATGCGCTCGGCGCCACGCTCTACGAACTGCTTGCCGGCAAACCGCCGTTTTTCTCCGGCGAACTCGTCCACCAGATTCTGCACGAATCTCCGGAGCCGCTGTCCGCCCGCCGCGCCGCGCTGGCGCCCGACGCGCCGCTTGTGCCGCGCACGTGGGTCGAGACGATTGCCGCGTGCCTCGCCAAGGAGCAACATGATCGCCCGCCATCGGCGGGAGAAGTCGTGGCGCGTCTGCATGGGGAGCGCGAGCGCGTTCAGGCTGACCGCGCTACGTCGGGCCGGCGCGCGCTGTGGCTCGGGCTCGCGGCGGCCGGAGCGGTGGCGGTGCTTGCCATGGTTTTCTGGCCGAAGGGGGAATCGGCGAAGCCGAATCCCGTAGGGCCGGCGCTCGCCGCCGGGCCGCAAGAGGCCGCACCTACCACAAAACGCGCAGACGGCCCGCCGACCCAGCCTTCGCCAGAGGCTCCGGCGGGCAGGCTAAGTGGCGGCCCTACAACCGCAGACGGCACGGCCACAAGGGCCGGCCCTATATCGGCGCCGCTCCCGCGCGAATTCACGGTCACCGTCGATCCGCCCGACGCCGGCGCGCACTTGTGGCTCGGGCCGCAGTCGGATCTCGCGGTGCCGGCCGGTGGCCGCGCGGTCGTGAAGGATCTGCCGGACGGCGAGCACGAGTTGATCGTGCAGGCGCCAGGCTACCAGCCGCTGACGACGCGGGTGACGGTGAAGGACGGCCGCGGCAGCGCGGAGGCACAGCTGGTGGCCGTGAAAGGCGCGGTCGAGATCACTGCGCGGGCGGGCACGGTTGTGACCGCGGTCGATGCACGCGGGCGCGAGACGCGGATGGGTAGCGTGCCGGCAACCGGCACGCTAAATTCGGACAACCTGCTCACGATCGGCATCTACCTTTTCAAGTTCTCCCACTCCGATTGTGTCGAGACGCGGCTGGAAAACATCGAGCTGACGCTCGGCCGCGTCGCGAAATTAGCCCCGGCGCAGCCGGGGCTTCCGGGCGAGCTGCGGATCTTCTCCATGCCGACGGGCGCGCAAGTAACGGTGAACGGCCAGGCCGCCGGCGCGACGCCGGCCACGCTGCGCGCGCAGCCGAGCGAAAAGCCGCTGGCGGTCGAAGTGTTCGCGCGCGGCTACCGGCGCAGCGCGCAGACGGTGACGCTGAAGCCGAAGGAGACGCGCACGCTGAATGTCGGCACGCTCGCCGCCGAGAGCGGCGGAATCGCGCTGCGAATGACCAATGCCCAATTTCCAATGACCAATGTCGCGGTGACGGTGGACGGCAAGCCCGTCGATCTAGGGCCGGCGCTTGCCGCCGCGCCGCTCCGCGTCGAAGGCCTCGAGGTGGGTGCCCGCACTGTGGAAATCGCCCACGCCGATTACGTACCATGGCAACAAAGCGTGACGGTGCGCGATCAGCAGATGACGGCGGTCGAAGTGAACTTGAAACCGAAGCCCGGCCGGCTCGCGATTCGCGCGGAGCCGCGCGAGATCGCACTCACGATCAACGGCCGCGCGGTGCAGGCGGACGAGATCAAGAACGGCGAACTCGCCGTGCCCGCGGGCGAGCCGCTCGCGCTCGTCGCGAGCGCGAAGGGCTACAAGAGCGCTTCACGCACGCTCACGCTTGGGGCGAATGGCCGCGAGACGTGGGAGGTGGCGCTGGAGAAACAGACCTTTCCTGTGGCCGGTCAGCCGTGGGAAAACACGCTCGGGATGAAATTCGTGGCCGTGCCGGGAGTGAATGTTTTGTTCGGAGTCTGGGATACGCGCGTGCAAGACTACGAAAAGTTCGCGTCGGCGATGCGGCGTGAGTGGACGAAGCCAAGCTTCGAGCAAGGTTCGACGCATCCGGCGGTGAATGTGAGTTGGGACGATGCGCAGGCGTTCTGTGCATGGCTGACGAATAAGGAGCAGGCCGAAGGCCGGCTTGGGCCGGGCCAGAAATATCGTTTGCCGACGGATGCGGAATGGAGCGTGGCGGTGGGTCTGGACGAATCGCGCGGCGGCACGCCGAAAAGCAAAGATGGGCAAATCAGAGGAGTCTATCCGTGGGGCACACAGTATCCGCCACCGCGCGGCGCGGGTAACTACGGCTCGAATTTGAATGCGGATGATTTTGTCAACACCTCGCCGGTGGGGAGCTTCGCGGCGAATCGCCACGGGCTCTACGACATGGGCGGCAATGTATGGCAGTGGTGCGAAGATTTCTACGATGGCAGCAGTGGAGTGCGTGTGCTGCGGGGCGCTTCGTTCTACTTCGGTCTCGTTGCCGGCCGCCTGTTGTCGTCCTTCCGCAACGACTGCGCCGCCGACGGTCGCTTCGACTTCGTCGGTTTTCGTTGCGTGGTCGCGGTGGCGTCGTCGCCCTAGTGTGACCGCGTCGGCATCCCTTTTCACTTTGTCCCTCTTCCCCTTTTCTCTTTACCGGCGCGCGCAGCGCGCCCGAAAAAATTTCGCCGTCAGGCTGGCCGTTACCCGGAGGCGGAGGCCAGGCGAAAGCAGTTCGGATGGCCGACGTGTGCTGCGGGGCGCTTCGTTCAACAATAACGATGCCGACAACCTGTTGTCGTCCAACCGCAACAACAACACCGCCGACAATCGCAACGACAACAACGGTTTTCGTTGCGTGGTCGCGGTGGCGTCGTCGCCCAAGGTGCCGAACGGAACACCGAAGACTCGGCGCGATACGAGATGGGCACCTGCCTGTCCCGTCAGAGCCAAGCGGTCACCTAACCGCCCGGACTGTGCCCCTCACGGGGAAAAGACGCGGCGCGGGCCGTGGCAAGTAGGTCGCGAGATCGAACGTCACGGCCCGCATTGTCGCGGAGCGCGCGCCCGTGCGGGATCGAGACTGGCGCGCCACCCTCCGGTCATCCGCCCCCCTTCGTCGATCCGGCCGATAACATGCTGGAGTTGTTGCGCCGAGATGAAACCGCGCTGCGCGCTTAGCCGCCAGAGCACGCGGAGTTGTTCGAGGAGCAAGTTGAGTTCGTCGAGGAGCGGGACCTTGGCGGCGTGCGCGGCGAAACGGGCGCGCACGACGAGTTCCAACGCGTCGAGCGTACGCTGGTCGAGGCGCTGGCCGAAAGTGAAACGCTGGCTCCTGGGAAACGACGCCGTGCGGTCGAGCGTCCAGCCGGCAAGGTCGGCTAGGGCCGTGTAGAGTGGAGGAGGAGGGGGCGAAGCCATGGGGATAAGCGAAAGGCAATGGCGCAGGATCTGCACGCTCGAGCGCATGGCGAGCTGGGAGAATCTGCGCCTCGCGGCCGATCGTGCGCGGCGCGGCAAGAGGCGGCGGCCGGATGTGGAGGCGTTCGAATTGCGGCGGGAAAGCGAACTGCTCGCGCTGCGCGCGGAGCTGCTCTCCGGTACGTGGCGGCCAGGGCCGTACCATTTCTTCGAGATTTTCGAGCCCAAGCGGCGGATGATCGCAGCGGCGCCGTATCGCGATCGGGTGGTGCACCACGCGCTGTGCAACGTGCTCGCGCCGGTGCTGGAGCGGCGGTTCGTCGCGCGCAGTTTTTCCTGCCAGGTGGGCAAGGGCAGTATCAATTCAGCCGCGAGGGCAACACGCTGGGTCTCCGGCGGTCGTGGTCGACACGCAAGCGTAGCGCGGAGCTTTAGTATTACTCTGTTAAGTCCGT
>JACQWL010000047.1 GCA_016209255.1 Verrucomicrobiota bacterium | reverse complement strand
TCTATGCGGTAGCCAGTCACCAGAAACAGTTCCCTGAACTGTGGCGTGAAGACATCGCCTTCGGCGCCATGAACCGGGCGCAGGCGCTCCGGATGGTCACCGAGAAGATTGCGGCCGCCTATGTCATGGGCAACGTGCGGCTCGGCCAGGTGTCAGTCCTGGGCGGCGTGCGCCTGGAGGATACCCGCCTCAATGGCGAAGGTCCGCTCAACTACATCTCGCCCGCCGAGAAAGCACGCCGCGCGGCCTGGGTGGGACCGGTGACGGATCCGGAGGCCCGCCGTCGCGCCGAGGCGCAATATGGCGGCCGGGAAACGAACCAAGGCCAGTATCGCGTCGTCCTGCCCGGTGTTCACCTGAAGTATGAGCCGATCCCGGGCCTGGTGACCCGGCTCAGTTGGTCGACGGGCGTCGGTCGGCCTCCCTTCGGCTCAATCATTCCGCTCGATACGGTCAACGATGACACCCGGCGGGTGACGCGCAACAACCCCGACCTGAAGCCGCAGCGCGCGAACAATTATGATTTGACCGCGGAGTATTACTTTCGACCTCAGGGCATGATCTCGGTCGGCGCGTTCAAGAAGAAGATTAGCGACTACATTTTCACCGACAGCAGTCAGGTCATCGCTGCGGGAACGGACAACGGGTTCGACGGCGAGTATGTGGGCTACGCGCTGACCACCCAGGCCAACGGCGGGTTTGCGAAGATCGAGGGCATCGAATTCAACTACCAGCAGCAACTGAGCATCCTGCTCGGATGGGCCAAGGGATTTGGCGCCAACGCCAATTTCACCTCGTTGAAGACCGAGGGCGACTACGGCGGCACCACGGTGCTCACGAACAACAGCCTGGCGGGCTTCGTCAACAAGACCGGCAACCTCGGCCTGAGTTATCGCGGCTATGGCTTCGACCTGCGGCTGATGGCGGTCTATCGCGGCAATTACCTGACCACGAACTCACCCACCCCGGCCCTGGTGCAATACCAGGTCGCCAAGACCTCTTGGAGCTGGAAATCGAGATACACCGTCTCCCGCCACCTGACGGTCTTCTTCGACCTCGAGAACATCTTCTCCGTCCCGCTCGACAACCGCTACGCCCTGTACAAGGACCGGGTTGCCAGTTACCGGATCTTCCCCACGAAGATGGTGACCGGAATCACGGGACGGTTTTAACAACCTATCGACATGAAAAGAAACCCTCAACTTGCCCTGGCTCTGATCGCACTTGCCGGTTCGGTATCTCGGGCCGCCCCGGCGGTTCAGCCGGAAGCGATCTGGGAGGCCGGGGTCGCTACCGCCGACCTTACGCCCACGGACCCCGTATGGATGGGGGGATACGCCGGACGCAACCGCCCGTCCGATGGAGTGGCCCAAAAGGTCTTCGCGAAAGCGTTGGCCATCGAGGATGCCAAGGGTTCCCGCTTCGTCATCGTCACACTCGATCTGGTAAGCGTGCCTCGGTACCTGCGGGAGACCCTGGAGAAGCGGTTGGGCGCCGCGCATGGGCTGGCGCCGGAATCGCTGCTCCTGAACGCCTCACACACGCATGCGGCCCCGGAACTCCGGCTGGCCGCGGAACGGACTCCGTACAAGATGCCGCCGGCCATGTGGGACCGCCTGATCGCCTACCGCGCCGAAGTGGAGGAAAAGATTTTTCGGGCCGTCGGAGAGGCGCTCGCCTCCCGTCGCCCTGCCGCGCTGACGTTCAGCCACGCCCGGGCTGGTTTTGCGATGAATCGCCGCCGGCCGATGCCCAAGGGAGGCTTCTCCAACGCCCCCTATCCGGAGGGGCCGGTCGACCACGATGTTCCCCTGCTGCGGGTGACCGGCCCGGACGGTAAAATCCGCGCCCTCCTTTTCGGCTACGCCTGCCACAACACGACGATCAATGGCTACAAGCTGTCCGGCGACTTTGCCGGACATGCCCAGGCGTACTTGGAAAAAACCCACCCGGGGGCCACGGCCCTGTTCATGCAGGGGTGCGGCGGCGACCAGAATCCATATCCGCGCCAGACCATGGTGCCGGGCGCCTCGGTGGATGAGCTGGCCGGGCAGCACGGTCAGGCCCTGGCCAATGCGGTTTCCACAGCGTTGGCCACCAACCAGCGGGTGTTGACGGGACCGATTCGGGCCGCCTACGGCCATGTCGATCTGCAGTATAGATACCTGTCCGATGCGGAACTCGAAGCCGCCCTGCGGGGCGGAAACGCCGCCCTGAAGACGCGCGCCCAGGCGCAGGTGAAGAAGAAGAAGGACGCGGGCGGCTTGCCCAAGTCGTATCCCTCCCCGGTGCAGGTCATGCGAATCGGAGACGAATTCCTGCTGGTGGCCATCGGCCAGGAGGTCGTGGTCGATTATTCGCTGCGGTTGAAAAAGGAGCTCAAGGGGCCGGCGTCGGTCTGGATCGCGGGGTACTCCAATGATGTGGCCGGGTATCTCGGCAGCCGCCGGGTGCTCGAGGAAGGTGGCTATGAGGGCGGCGAGGCCAATGTCGTCGCCATCGGTCGCGCGAATGTCGGTGAGGTGCTGTTCAATCGCCGGCCGGTCCGGCCGGATGGCACCGTTCAGTCCATGCTGCTACCAGCCGATCCGTACGCCCTCCCCAATGGCCTGCGTTTTGGCAAACTCGATCCGACCATGACCGTCCTCGATCTGCGGTCGCCGGATGGAGGCACCGTCGCGACGATTTTCCACCTGCCCGCCCACGCGGTCTCAATCTATGGCGGCTTCAAGGGTCTCTCCGCCGACTGGCCCGGTGCCGTGGTCGATCGCTTCAAACAGAGCACCAACGCCGAGGCCATTTTCATGCAGGGATGCGCGGGCGACATTGTGCCGTGGCGACGCGGGCCCGAGGCCGTCGACCTCATGTCCCGCCTCCTCTGGGAACGGGGCACGGCGGCGGCCAAGTTGGCCGCGAAGCTCGATCCCGGTCCGCTTCGGGTGTCGCGGGCTATCCTTGGCCTGCCGCCGACCGCGGATGAACAGAAAGGCTCCGGCCGGATCACCATCAGCGCCGAAGTCCAGGTGATAACCACCGGCTCGCTCGCCCTGGTCGCCCTGCCCGGCGAACCCCTCAACGAGATAAGCACTACGATCCAACAGCGCTCCCCCTTTCCCAACACCCTCGTTCTCGGCTATAGCAACGGACGCGGCATCAGCTATGTCGGCCTGCCGGGAAACAAGATCAAAGGCGGGTATGAGATGACCTTCACCGGTGCCGGCGCGGACGAGGCGGGGCTCTTTCTGGTCGAGTCGGCCGTGCGCCTCTTGCAGGAACACGCCGGGCAGGCCGCAAAGCCCTGAGCCTGACCAGGCCGGGCCCGTTTCGGTTTGAGCGCCGCATGCCGGCTTGCGGCCGGGCCGCCGTTTCCCAAACTTTGATTTCCCGGGCGTTCATATTTCTCCCGGTGCCGGCCAACCCGACCCGATCTGGAACCTCACTCCACCCTCCTCATGCTGGAAAATAACGGATTTCTTGCCCGCGTGCCTTCCGCCTTTCTCGCCCTCCCGGCCAGTCTGCTCGCCCTGGCCGCCCCTCTCGCCGCCCAGGACTTCGATCTCGTACTGCTCAATGGCCGGGTGCTCGACCCGGAGTCGGGCGTCGACGCCGTGCGCAACCTCGGAATCCGCGACGGCGTCATCCGGTCCGTCTCCACAGCCGCATTACGCGGCCGTTCGGCCATCGACGCCACCGGACTCGCCATCGCCCCGGGGTTCATCGATCTGCACCAGCACGCGCAGGCCTCGGCCGACTACAGGCTCAAGGCGCAGGACGGGGTCACCACCGTCGCCGAGTTCGAGGTGGGCACATCCGACATCGATGCGTGGTATGGCGCGCGCGAAGGGAAGACGCCGATTCACTTCGCCGTCAGCATCGGGCATATACCCTGTCGCATGGCGGTGATGGGCGATCGGCCCGACTTTCTTCCCGGGGCCGGCTCGGCCGGCGCCACCCGCTTCGCCACCGCCGAGCAACTGGCCGAGTTGCTGCGGATGATCGAGCAAGGCCTGAAACGCGGCGCACCGGCGATCGGGATGGGGCTGCAATACACACCCGGCGCCAACCAGTGGGAAACCCTGGAGGTGTTCCGGCTCGCGGCGAAATATCACGCCGCCTGCCACGTCCACATGCGGGCCAAGGGCGAGACCGGCCCGCAGAATGTGTACTCCGCGACTCTGGAACTTATCGCCGCCACGGCTCTCACCGGCGCTCCGGCCCACGTTTGCCATGTACAAAGCACCGCCAACCGAAACACGCCGCGCGTGTTGCAACTCATCTCCGAGGCCCGGGCGCGCGGCCAGGATGTCAGCGTCGAATGTTATCCCTACGGCGCCGGCATGACCGACATCAAATCGGCGATCTTCAATCCCGGCTGGCAGGAAAACTCGGGCATCGGCTACAGCAATCTGCAGTGGCCCGCGACCGGCGAGCGGCTGACGGCGGAAAGTTTCGCGCGCCACCGGCAGACCGGCGGACTCGTCATCATCCACTCGAATCCCAAGGAAGTCATTGACGCGGTCGTCGCCCACCCCCTGACCATGATCGGAAGCGATGGCCTCCGCGGGCATCCCCGCCATGCCGGGACGAGCGCGCGGATTCTCGGACACTATGTCCGCGAAACCAATACGCTCACCCTCCTGCAAGCGATCGACAAACTCTCGCTGATGCCGGCGCGACGGCTCGAAGCGCGGGTGCCGGCCATGAAGAACAAGGGGCGCATCCGCGTCGGGGCGGACGCCGACCTCGTGGTTTTCGATCCCCAGACCATCATCGACCGCGCCACCTACGAGAAGCCCGACCTCGCCTCCGCCGGCATCGCGCACGTGCTCGTGGCGGGGGCGTTCGTGGTGCGCGATGGCGCGCCGCAGTCCGGCGCCCTGCCCGGCCGGCCCGTGCGGGCGCCGCTCGCGCCTTGAGCGTGAGCCCGGGCAATTCCCACTGCGGCTCCGCGGCAGCCGAAGGAACGGAGGGGTGTTGCCCACGGAACACACGGAATACACGATTCTGCTTGGAGAAGCTTCGAGGCGTTCTACCGTGCCGGGCAGCAGGGACGCACCTCCAAGCCAGATCCCCCGGTTCGCCTCAGCCTTCCATTGCCATGAAATTTCGACTTACCCCGATCGTCCTCCTTTGTTTTTTCGGCCCGGCGTTGAGCGTGCTCCCGGCCTTCGCCAGCGACCGCGCGGAACGAAAGCTGGGCGTGGGACTCTACGGTTCGAACGGCCACCAGCTGAGCGCCGCCTCACTCGCGAAAAACCCCCACGCGCGGTTGGTGGCCGTCGCCCAGTTACGCTCGCCGCCCGCGGCAAACTCCGGGGTCAAGGAGTATGCCGGACTGGACGCGCTGCTCGCCGACCCCGCGGTCGAAATCGTCTCGCTCTGTTCGCCCCGGCGGGCCGATCAGGCGCGCGATGCCATCCGCTGCCTCGCGGCGGGCAAACACGTTTACGCCGAAAAACCGTGTGCGCTCACGGAACGCGAGTTGGACGAAATCCTCGCCGCCGCCAAACGGTCCGGTCGCGAATTCCATGAGATGGCCGGGACGGTGTTTGTACAACCGTATCTGGAAATACGTCGGCTGGTGCAAGCGGGCGCCGTCGGCGAAGTGATCCAGGTGCTGGTGCAGAAATCCTATCCCTATGGCACGCACCGCCCGCAGGACGAGGCGCTCGATGGCGGGCTTTTTCTGCAGGCTGGAATTCACGCCATTCGGATGGTGGAACATGCCGCGGGCGTGCGCATCCGGACGATCGAAGGCTGGGAGACGGCCCTTGGGGTCCCCGAGGAAGGCGAAGGCAAACTCGCCGGCGCCGCCCAGATGGTACTGGAGAACGGCGGGCTGGCCACCGTGATCATGAACTACCTCAATCCGCCCAATAACAAGCCGCGAGGCAACGAGACGCTGCGAATT
>JACQWL010000046.1 GCA_016209255.1 Verrucomicrobiota bacterium | reverse complement strand
CGTGGGGCCTGCGCTTGCGCAGGGCCGGATTGAATGAGCACAGAAAGGGCTGTGTTCACGCGCAGCGGCCCACCGCAAGCGGTGGCCCTGCAAGACAGAGTTTACGGATGCGCGCCCGAAAATCTCCTTTCCCGTCACAGGCGCGAAGTCTACGTTTGAGTGGATTTTTTCCATGACGCTGCAAACTCATCTTCTGGCCAAAGCGGCCAATCAGGCGCGCGGGCTCGCCATCGACGCGGTGCACGCCTGTTCGTCGGGCCACCTCGGCCTGCCCCTCGGCGCGGCCGAAATCGGCGCGGTGCTCTATGGGCACGCCCTGGTGCACAATCCGGCTCGTCCGCGTTGGATCAACCGCGATCGGTTCATTCTCTCCGCCGGCCACGGCTCGATGTTCCTTTACACCTGGCTGCATCTCAGCGGCTACGAGGTGCCGCTTGACGAGCTGAAGAGATTTCGCGCGCTGCACAGCCTCACGCCCGGCCACCCCGAGTTTCGCGACACCCCCGGCGTCGAATGCACCACCGGGCCGCTTGGCCAGGGCGTGGGCAACGCGGTCGGCATGGCGCTGGCCGGCCAGATGGCCGCGGCGCGTTTCAACACGCCAGAATATTCGATTTTTGACTACCATGTCGTGTGCCTCGCCGGCGACGGCTGCATGCAGGAGGGCGTTTCGATGGAGGCGGTTGCCTTCGCCGGACACCAGAAACTCGACAATCTGATCCTCATTTACGACGCCAACGACGTCACGCTCGACGCGATGGCGGCGAAAACGCAGAGCGAAAACCCTGCGCTCCGCTTCAAGGCGATCGGCTGGGACGTGCAGACGATCGACGGCCACGACATGGCGGCGTTTCTGAAGGCCTTCAACAAGGCGAAGAAAACGAAGAGCGGAAAGCCGCAGTTCATCATTGCGAGGACGCTCATCGCCAAAGGCATCCCGGAGGTGCAGGGCACCGCCAAGGGACATGGCGAGGGCGGGGCAAAATTCGCCGACGCCGCCCGTGCCGGCCTCGGGTTGCCGGCCGACCAGCATTTCCATGTGAGCGACGATGTCCGCGCTTATTTTGCCGGGCACCGGGCCCGCCTCATCCGCACCTGCAACAAGTGGCACAAATCCTACAAGGCATGGCGGGTGGCGAATCCCGAAAAAGCTGCGTTGCTCGATTCGGCGCAAACCGCTCCGTCGGCCGCCGCCCTGCTCGAGAAGATTCCGGTCTTTCCCGCCGACGCGAAGCTCGCCACGCGTGCCGCCGGGCGCGATGTGCTGCAGCCGACCGCCGCCGCCCTGCCGCTCCTGATCGGCGGCAGCGCCGATCTTTACGGCTCGACCTTGAATTACATCGCCGCCGACAAAGATTTCGACGTGGAGAATCGGGCGGGCCGGAACATCCGCTTCGGCATTCGCGAGCACGGCATGGCCGCGATCGCGAACGGCGTGGCCTACGACGGCCTCTTCCGGCCGAGCATCGCGACCTTCCTCGTCTTCGCCGACTACTCGCGACCAGCGATGCGGCTCGCTGCGCTTTCAAAGCTGCCGGTCCTTTATGTCTACACGCACGATTCCGTCGGCGTGGGTGAAGACGGCCCGACGCACCAGCCCGTGGAAACGGTTTCCGGCCTGCGCGTGATTCCCAATTTGGATGTCATTCGTCCCGCCGATCCCGAGGAGACTGCGGGCGCGTTTGCCACGGCGCTCGAACGTACCGACGGCCCGACGCTCCTCGCGCTGACGCGCCAGGCATTGCCGATGCTCAACGACATTCCCGTCCAATCCCGGCGAGAGGGCGTTTCGAAGGGCGGCTATGTGGCCGCCCGCGAAACCGGGCCGCTGACGCACATCCTGATCGGTACGGGGAGCGAACTCCAATATGCGGTGGCCGCGGCGAAGACGATCGGGGCCGGCGCTCGCGTTGTCTCGATGCCTTGCACGGAGCGTTTCGATCGGCAGCCGGTGGAGTATCGTGAGAGCGTCCTGCCGTTGTCGTGCCGCAAACGGGTCGCGATCGAGGCGGGGGTCACGATCCTCTGGCGCAAGTACGTCGGGCTCGACGGCAAGGTGGTCGGCATTGACCGCTTTGGCCTCAGCGCGCCCGCGCCGGTCGTGTTCAAGGAACTCGGGATCACGGCCGAGGCGGTGGTGGCGGCGGCAGCGTCACTGTGAGCGCGGGCGCGGAAGTCTTCGTCGTCGCTAAGCCGTAACGAGTCAGTTGGCTCGAGGTGGAACGCGATCCGCCGGAGGCGGACAAGCCCCTGTGCGTCCTCCGGCGCATCCGGGCGCGTTTTTCCTGCGGACGTGGCCAGACGGTGCCCGGCCGCCTTCGCCAAGGCTTCGGCGCGCCACGAAACATCAGCCGCGTCGAAGCCCGCAGGGCGAAGACGGGAGGTCGCCGTCCACCTTTTGGTGCCCGTCGGTTCGCTCGCAAAGTGGAGTTCGACTGCATGGATACGGCTAAGGACGACCCACGCCGCAGGAATCAGCTCGCGGGTGGGGCGGACGTGGGCGGCGGGGGCTCGGCGAGCACCTCGGCCACGGTTTGCAGCAACATCTCGGGCCGGATCGGCTTGGCGAGCGCGCGTTGCGCGCCGAGTTGCCGCGCGGTTGGCAGGTAGAGCGACTTGCTGTATTTGGAGTCGCCGGAGATGGCGATGATGCGCGGCCGGGGCGCGGCGTGCCGCAGGCCCGTGATCACCTCCAAGCCCTCCATGTCGGGCATCACGATGTCGGTGATGATCAGATCGTGCCGCCCGGCGCGGTAAAGTGCGAGGCCGGTCTTGCCGTCGGGCGCGGTGTCCACGATGTGGCCGGCTTGGCGCAGGATCGCGGCGGTCACGTTGAGCAAGTCTCTGTCGTCGTCGATGAGCAGGATGGAAGCCATGAGAGTGATCAGGTTGCAGGCTGGGAGGAGACAGGCGGCCGGGCCTCGTCGAGCGTGCGACGCACGAGGGAAAGCAGGGCCTCGGCCTGGAAGGGCTTGGCGAGAAACGCCGTCGTGAACTCCTGGTGCGCGGCGCTGACCCGGCTATCCGCGCCGCTCATGGAGACGACGGGCAGAGCGGGTTTCAGCCGGCGCAACGCGGCGGCCAGCGCCGGCCCGCCCAGCATCGGCATGTCCGAGTCGGTGAGCAGGAGCCGCACCTCCGCGGCGCGCGGCGCGAAGACGGCGATCGCCTCGGCCCCGTCGCGCGCCGTCACCACCCGATAGCCGTGGCCGGTGAGGATGCTGGCGGTGAGCAGGCGCACCGGTTCCTCGTCATCGACCACGAGGATCAACTCGCCTTCGCCCCGTCGCGGCTGCACGGCGCGCGCGCCTGGTTCGCCACCGCCCGTCGCGCCCTCCGCCGCCGGCAAATAGACGGTGAACGCCGTGCCGTGGCCTACTCGGGTCTGCACGGTGACGAAGCCGCGGTGATTCTGCACAATGCCGTGCACGGTGGAGAGCCCGAGGCCGGTGCCCGTGCCTTCGCCCATGGTGGTGTAGAACGGCTCCCAGATCCGCGCCAGCACTTCGGGCGGGATGCCCGTGCCGGTGTCGCGGACCTCGATCGCGAGGAACGCTCCCGGCTGCGCGCCCGCGATTCCCGCCGCCGCGGCGGCATCGAGCGCGCGGTTGGCCGCGGTCAGCGTGAGATTGCCGCCCTGCGGCATCGCGTCGCGCGCGTTCACGCACAGGTTCAGGAAGATCTGGTGGAGCTGCGTCGGGTTGGCCTGCACCGGCCACAGGTCGCCCGGCAGGTGCGATTCGACCCGGATCGACTTGGGGAACGTCGCCCCGGCGAGGTCGATCACTTCCTGCAGGACGTGACGGACCTGCAGCAACTGGCTCTGGCCGCTCGCGCCCCGCGCGAAGGAGAGCAGTTGCCGCACGAGCCCGGCGCTGCGTTCGGCGCTCTTTTCCATCATGTCGAGCAAGGAAAGGCCGCTGGAGTTGCTCACGTGCTGCCGCACCAGCGGGCCGGCCATGATGATCGGCGCGAGCGCGTTGTTGAAGTCGTGCGCTATGCCCGCCGCAAGCATGCCGATGTTTTCCAGGCGCTGAGCCCGCAGCATGAGTTCCCCGGCTTCCTTGCGCTCGGTAATGTCCCGCGCCACACCTCCGATGCTCACAATTTCGCCGCGGCCATTGCGGATCCCAGTGCCGGTGTCCAGGACCCATCGCACGGCACCATCGGGGCGGACCACACGATATTCCACCTCGAACCGGGCTGAGGCCCCCGCCAATACCGCGTCGAACGTCGCACGGACGACGGGCTGTTCATCCGGGTGGATCGCTTTCAGCCACCGACGCGCATCCTCATAAAACTGCTCGGCCGGGAGCCCCCAGATTTTCTCCACCGCCGGGCTGACATAGGCGATTTTCTCAGGCCGCAGCGTAACAAACCAGAATACCTCGTTGCTGTGCTCCGCCAGTTGATGGAAACGCGCCTCGCTGTCGCGCAACTTCTGCTCCGCGTCCAACAGCCGGCGATAGCGGTTCAAGCGCGTGATGGTGTGCACGCGAGCGCGCAGCTCGGCGCGGTTGAAGGGCTTCGTGATAAAGTCGTCCGCGTCCGCCTCGAGGCCGGCGAGCCGCGACGCCTGGTCGTCCAGCGCCGTGACCATGATCACCGGCACCTCGGCGAGGCGCGCGTCGGCGCGCAGCCGGCGGCAGACTTCGTAGCCGTCCATGCCGGGCATCATCACGTCGAGCAACACGAGGTCGGGTGGAGTCTCCGCCGCAAGCTGCAACGCCGTGGGGCCATCGGCGGCCTCGACGACCTGGTAGCCTTGCCCATCGAGGAGTTCGCGGAGCGTGTCGCGGTTGGCGGCGACATCGTCGACAAGGAAGATGGTGGCGGGAGTGTTCATGCGGAAGACTTGATGCGTGAGGCGTGAGGTGGGAGGCGGGCGTCAGAGGTCAGAGGGCGGAGGACCGAAGTCGGAGGGCGGAGCGGAGGGGGCGGAGAAACGGCAAAAAGAGGAAACGAGACCCCAGAGCACTCCGCAGTAGCGATCTGGAAACGAGCCATCGTGCCGGAAGCGGGCGGCCTTGGCACTCCGGAAGCGCGTGCGCTGTTGCGGTTGAAACTTTCGTCGCGGGACGTGAAGCGCGCGGACCAACTCGCGGCTAAAGCGCGCGCGGGCAAGCTGACCGCTGCGGAGGAACGAGAGCTGGACGACTGCCTGGCGATCGGCAGCGCGCTGGAATTCTTGAAGTCGAAGGCGCGGATGTCGCTGCGGCGCGCCGGCGCGCGGGATTGATGTCCAACCAATCCGCGAGTAGACGAGTGGACGGACCATTTTGTTTGGGAGGGACCGGTGTTGCGCGGCCGCACGCCGATCGGCCGCGCCACCGTGGCCGTGCTGCGGATCAACCGTTCCGACGCGGTGCTGGTGCGTGAGGCGCTGATGGAAGAAGGCGCGTATTTCGGGTGACCAGGCGGAAGGCGGCGTGACGCCGGGCG